>JABMDG010000029.1 GCA_015904045.1 Nitrospira sp. | reverse complement strand
TCAATGGACACCGGCGTCGCGTGTGACGGTGACGCAGAACCTCTACTATGGTGCGGATCAATCGAACACGGCCATCGAGTTCTGGCGGTTTTTTTCAGACAGCATCCTCGAATGGAAGGACGGCCCGTGGACCCTTGCCCTGGCCTACGATGTCGGCACCGAGAACGCCGCCGAGCAGACCGGTTACCCGCGCACCTTTTGGACCGCCGGCGCTTTCTATGCCCGCTGGAATGTACAGGGTCCCTGGAGCGTCGCGCTGCGGCCTGAGTTCTATTGGGACCGCCACGGCCGTATTTCCGGTTCCGAGCAACTCTTGAAAGCCATGACCACGACCCTCGAATACAAGTGGACTCACCCGTGGCAGACGGTGTTGCTGCGGATGGAACATCGATATGATGAATCGACCGGAGTCGGGGGCGGATTTTTCAAGCGGGGCGATATCTCACCCGGCATGCCGGGTTTAGCCCGTGAGCAACATCTCCTGCTCCTCTCGGTCGTGTGGGCGATCGATCGGTCATGACGGTGATGCTCGGACAACAGGCGGTCTACCTGACGCCGCACGGGGAAGCGGACCATTGTCCTCGGACTAAGAGCGCAGCGTGGAACTGCTCGGACACATCCTGCGCGTCTGGACCCGGCACTATTCCACTACCCCGGGTGTGTTGCGGAGCGAGCTCAACTTCATGATCTGGAACATCTTCAAAGAGCATGGCATCGAAATTCCGTTTCCTCAGCGGGATCTCCATATTCGTACCGGGAGCGTGAACGTACAGCCATCGCCGGAGCCGCCGCTATCAACCGAACGGTGAACTTCTTTGTTTATGAGCCGAACCACATCCCACACCGTGGGCAGCCGATGCGCCGGCGCCCCGAAGAACTCAGTCGGAGAAGGACATGATGGCTAGATTCCAAATCGCCGGAGGAGGCTGGAACGACTCAGGCAGTCCCCGGATCGTCGTCACGCCGAATGCCTGGTCCCCCCGCAGAATCCTGGCGACAAGACTCGCGTTGGTCGTTGTACTCTTCGGTTTGGTCCTGAGCCTCCTCTGGTGGGATCGCGACGGTCTGCGCGATCAGCTCGACGGCGAGATTTCGTTCGCGGATGTGGTGTATTTCACCATGATCACCGTGACCACGGTCGGCTATGGAGACATCGTGCCGGTGTCCACGAGCGCCAGACTGTTGGATGCACTCGTCGTCACCCCGATCCGATTGGGCGTCTGGTTCCTGTTTTTGGGCACGGCCTATCAATTGATCATCAGGCAATATATGGAGGGGTACCGCATGTCGAAGCTCCAGGCGACCTTGAACCGGCATATCATCATCTGCGGATTCGGTCATACGGGACTCTCGGCGACAAAAGAGCTGTTGGATCGGGGAACCCAGGTAAACCAAGTCGTAGTGATCGATAATCAAGAAGACCGCGTACGTCTGGCTGGTTCGCTTGGTGTTGCAGCGTTCCAAGCCGATGCCACACAGGAGTCCGTTCTGCGCGACGCCGTCATCGACAAAGCAAAGGCCGTCATCATTGCAGCGGGCCGAGACGATTCGAGCGCCTTGACGCTCTTGACCGCCCGGCACCTGAACCCGACGGTTCGCATCATCGTCAGCGCCAAAGAAGAGGAAAACGTCAAACTCTTCAAGCAAGGCGGCGCTGATGCCATTGTCTCGCCCGCCACGTTCGGCGGCTATATCCTGGCGGCCGCCGTGGACCAGGGACATATGGTGCACTACCTGGACGATCTGCTCACCGTGCGAGGCGAGATCGCCTTGGCCGAACGAGCCGTTCGGCCCGAGGAAATCGGAAAAACTCCGGCCGATCTGAAGCCCGATATGCTGCTGCGGCTCTATCGAGGCGACGGGATGCTGACGCTCTCGGAACTCGACCACACCAGCCGCCTTGAGGCCGGCGACATCATGGTGCTCCTGACCAGCTCGCGCGACAAAACGGCAAGAGAACCCACATCGCCCGCATGATTCATAATCGTTCACCGCAAAATCGTCGAACCCCATGCGTGATGGCATGCGCACCCTAGCAAGCGTCCTTGGATGCTATTGGCTTTTGATTACCGAGTGAACAGGGCGCCATTCATCGCGAGATGAACGGCGATACTGACGGCATAACCCAAGGCAATGGCCCATATCCATTTCAGGTGGGCCGAGAAAGTATAGATCCCCCGTGCCTGCCCCATGAGGGCCACGCCCGCTGCGGACCCGATGGACAACAGCGATCCGCCGACACCGGCCGTCAACGTCACCAACAGCCATTGGCCAAGACTCATATCCGGGTTCATGCTCAACACGGCAAACATGACGGGGATGTTGTCGACGACCGCTGAGAGAATCCCGACAAGGATATTCGCGGTCGTGGCTCCCAAATCCTTGTAGAGAACATCGGAGAGTGCGGCCAAATACCCCAAGGCGCCGAGCCCGCCGACGCAGAGCATAATGCCGTAAAAAAACATCAGCGTGTCCCATTCCACACGCTTCATGCTGATGAACACATCGAACGGCTTCACCGCTGGCTTGAACTCTACTCCCATAGTGACCGATCCATCGAACGCGGGAACTTCCGTCCACTCGTTCAGCTCCTTGCGCCGGAGAAAATACCCATAGGATTTAAGTATTCCCAGTCCGGTCATCATACCGAGAAACGGGGGGATCTCAAGAACATGATGCAGAAGCACTGTTCCAGTGATAGTGATCAGAAAGAGCATTACAACGACATAGCCGCCGTGCTTGACCGGTACGGATTCTGTCCTGCTTGACGGCTTCTCGTACGGAATAGTCAGGGACATCAGGGCCGCCGGAACGAGCCAGTTGATGAGAGAAGGGATGAACAGCGAAAGAAAATCGCCGAAATGAACCACGCCTTTCTGCCAGACCATGAGGGTTGTGATATCGCCGAAGGGACTGAATGCACCGCCCGCATTGGCGGCGACCACCACATTGACGCAGGCCGCGCTGATGAATCGGCTGTTGCCGGCGCCCATGGCCATGACCACAGATCCCATCACCAGCGCCGTCGTCAGATTATCCGCAACAGGGGAAATGAAAAACGCGAGAATGCCGGTCAGCCAGAAAACAGCGCGCAAGGACAGGCCTAACGACACGAGGCCTGTCCGCAGCCCCGAAAAGATGTTCCGCTCTGCCATCGTATTGATGAACGTCATCGCGGAGAGTAGAAACAACATCAATTCGGCATATTCCAGCAGATTATGGCGCAAGATCTCGGCGACGAGATGGGATTGCTTCGCCTTTTCTCGTACTCTCCGGAGGCAAGGCGTTCACCGAGGCTTTTCCACGGATCAGCCGCGGCGCTGGCGTCAGTCGATTGAGCAGAAGGGCCAGCGCTGCCTGAACTCCGGTAGACTCATCGGTCCCGTGATAATGGAAGGTGAGGGTAAACCGCTTGTTTTCAACCTCGATACCGGCAACCTTGAGCGGCTGGGCGAGGTCCGTCACCACTTGCTTCATCCATCCAAGGCAGACGTACTCCGCCAAACTCAGTGCGACAGCCGGAGTCAGCGGACTCTCCAGCCCGTGGTTCCCGATCAGGTACGGAACCGCGCCGTTCACCCTCGGCGTCAAGTCACTGAGCGCGCGCCCCGACACGATGGTGCAGGACGCACGCGAGGCGAGTTCACGTAACCATTCATGGGTGGATGGAGGCAATCTGACGCCGCCGCGGTCCGGCGAAATCTTCGCCAGCGTCCCGTCGAAGTCGAAGGCATACAGGACGGGACGGCTCGCGACAGTCTTCAATGCTCGGCGTCCCTCATCCGACAGAAGATAAATCATGCCGGTCCACCAGTGGAAATTTGCTCATCTCTTCCGCCCATCTGACGGACAAGCCGGGCGCGCTGCCGCATGCGGGCCGCGTCCATCAACATCCGGCCGGCCCACCGATAGACGTTAAACTCCTGCACGATGCCCCGCATGCTCCGCATCCTAGCTCGCTGTTCGGTGCCAGGCATGGCCAACGCCAGATGCATGGCAGCGGCGCATTGATCGATGTTATAGGGGTTCACCACGAGCGCCTCCACCAACTCGGTCGCCGCCCCGGTGAACTGGCTCAGAATCAGCACGCCTTGTTCATCGTCCCTCGCGGCTACGAATTCTTTGGCCACCAGATTCATGCCGTCGTGGAGACTGCTCACGACACAGAAATCGGCCGCGCGATAGTAGGTGACGATCTCCTGCGGGTCATGATGTTCCATCTTCAAGTGGATAGGCTTGTAGCTGGCTCCGCCGAACCGCAGATTGATGCGATCAGCCGATGCTTGGACCTGTTGCGCCAGGTGCTGATACTCGTCGATTTTTGAGCGGCTGGGCGCCGCCAGTTGCAGGAATGAGAACCGCCCGATCCATTCCGGTTGCAACTCCAGCAACCGCTCGACCGCCAGAAACCGCTCAAGGATGCCCTTGGTATAGTCCAACCGCTCGACGCCGACCCCGACATGGTGGGCATGCGGCAGACCATGGATCGCGCGGATGTGCGTTCGGCACGCCGGGACGGGAGCTGCGTGGGAGAGTACCCGGCTGGGCCACTCGATCGAAATCGGGTAGTGGTTCACCGCCGTTAATTTGCCGCCGTATGAAATGGTGGAACTGTCCCGATCGATTCTCGTTTCCAATGAGCGGTCCACGGTATCGATGAAGTTGCTGCAATGGAATCGAGTGTGAAATCCGAGGATGCTGCTGCCCAAGAGGCCTTCAAGAATTTCGCGATACCAGGGGCAGATGGCATACCGCTCAGGATTGGGCCAGGGGATGTGCCAGAACGTGATGATCGTGGCATGCGGCAGATGATCACGAACCATTTTCGGCACGAGCGCAAGATGATAGTCCTGTACCAACACCACCGGGTTGTCCGTCTTGGCTTCCTCGACGATCGCCATCGCAAACCGTTCATTAATGTCTTTATAAAACTGCCAATCCGAGGAGCGGAAGATAGGACGGACATGGGCCAGATGGCACAGAGGCCACAGACCTTCGTTGGAAAACCCGTAGTAGTATCCATCCTCTTCCTCCGGCGACATCCAGATACGCCGAATCTCGTAGGCAGGGTCCTCCGGCGGGACTCGTACATGCCCGCGTGCATCGACAACCTCCCGGTCCCCGCTGCCGCTTCCGTGCGCGATCCACACACCTGAGCAGGCTCGCATGATCGGCTCGAGCGCCGTGACGACGCCGCTGGCCGGCACCTGCACCTCGATCTTCTGCTCCACCCGATTATGGACATAGGGTTCTCGATTCGACACAATCAGGACCTCATCGCCGGCCAGATGGTCGTGTAGGATGGTCTTGAGCGTGGCCGGCTTCCAACTCATCTGGCTCTCGTCGCGCATGCGCTTGTCCGATTGCAGCTCATGGATCATGGCGCGCAGATCCTGCGCGACGGGTTGCAATTCGGGGTGCTGCTGCTGATTTCTAATCAATCGGATCAACCCTTCGCCCCGGAGCATGCCCCGCACACCCGCCACCCAGCCGCGCCAACTCAAATGTGCGACCAGCACGGTGACGAGCGAGCTGATCGCACCGATGGCCACAAAGAGATAGAAGAGATACCACTTCGTGGCGCTGCTGCGACGTTCCACCCAACTCATGTCGTGGAACAGCATCAGCCGTCCCAACTGACGGCCCCCGGCTTCCAGCCCGACGGCGGCGACATGGACAGCGCCTTGCTCCAGCCGAAGGAGAGCAGTCCGGCCGGCTGTGACGGTGTCAGGGCCTTCGCAGGGAACGGAATCGGGATAGGTCTGCGTCCTATAAACCAATCGGTTGTTCCGGTCGCAGAACCCGATGGCGAAGAGTCGTTCGTCCTGGATGA
>JABMDG010000289.1 GCA_015904045.1 Nitrospira sp. | reverse complement strand
TTCGGAGACGGTGATGCCCATCTCCTTGGCCGCCAGCACCCACAAGCGGTTGTCGACCAGCTGATCGACGACGAGCTCTTTGAAGGTTTCGTCCTTCAACTCGCCGCCGCCTTTTTCTTTGTAGTTGCGGTACAAAAACTCGTAGGCGCGCCGGAAGTCGTCGCGTGAGACGGTCAGATCGCCGACGTTGGCGACGGCGCTGCCCTGTTGTTCGCCGAAGCCCCACCAGCCCATCGTGATGACGAAGGCGACGGCCAAAATGCCCATCATGGATTTCAGCAGCCATGGATACTCATGGGCCGCGGTGCGCATCAATTTAATCATGTCATCCTCTCGTGTTCAGGCAGCACGGGGAGGATTGTACGTCCGCCCCTCGTTGAAGGCAAGATGGCCGCCGCACGGCACGCCGAAAGATCGTCCTGTGCAAAGAACGGTCTTTGTTTGTACCGGCTGCGGGATTTTGTTATATTGCCTGTAATTCAAAGGAGATTCCTTGACCGGGGTGGGGCCAACCTCGAAACTGCTGGAACGGACGGTGTATCCGAAGGCCCATGTGCTGAATCGGTTCATTGCGAAGCTGATCGATCTGTTCATCGTCGTCGCCGCAGACGAAATCGCTCCTCCAGTCGGGTTTCTTTCCGGTCTGGCCTACATATTGATTGCGGACGGATTCGCGGGCGGCAAGAGCATCGGCAAACGGGTGGTCGGCCTTCAGACCGTCAGGATGGACAGCCGTGAGGCAGCGGGATTCCGAGAGTCGATCATTCGGAATCTGCCGTTAGGAGGCGCACAGCTTGCCTTCGCCGTGCCCTATGTCGGATGGTTGGCGTCGCTGGCGATTTTGGCGTTTGAAGGACTGTTGATCATCGGCAACGAGCAGGGCCGCCGGCTCGGCGATGAAGTGGCCAGGACCCATGTGCTGGATGCCGGCCAGCTGGCGGTCCCGGACTGAGAGCAATAATCGAACGGCAGCGGCTCGGCGTCGGATCGCCTGGCAAGAAGAAGGGAGAGAGGTCGTGGGGTTCACGGGAGATGTGTTTGGATGGTTCTCCGATGATCTGGCGATCGACTTAGGCACCGCCACGACGCTGGTCTATGTTCGTGGCAGGGGTATCGTCCTGAACGAGCCGTCGGTGGTGGCGGTCGAAAAGAAAACCGAGAAGGTGCTGGCCGTCGGCACCGATGCGAAGAAGATGCTCGGCAGAACGCCCGGCAACATCGTGGCGGTTCGGCCCATGAAAGAAGGCGTGATCGCCGACTTCGAGATGGCCGAGCAGATGCTGAAGCATTTTATCCGCAAGTCCCACAATCGCAGCGCCTTCGTGCGGCCCCGGATCATTATCGGGGTGCCGTCCCGCATCACTCAGGTCGAACAGCGGGCGGTGCGTGACTCGGCCGAACTGGCCGGCGCACGAGAGGTGTATCTGATCGAGGAGCCGGTTGCCGCGGCCATCGGGTCCGGATTGCCCATCACCGAGCCGTCCGGCAACATGGTCGTCGATGTGGGCGGCGGCACGACGGATATCGCGGTCATTTCGCTCGGCGGCATCGTCTATAGCGAGTCCGTCAAGGTTGCCGGCGACCGGATGGACGAAGCCATCATGAATTACATCAAGAAGAAATACAATTTGCTGATCGGCGAGCATATGGCGGAGCGGATCAAGTTCGAAATCGGGTCGGCCTATCCGTTCGAAGAGCGGAAGACCATGATGATCAAGGGCCGGGATCTGATTTCGGGCATTCCGCGTACGCTGGTGATCGACGACGCGGAAGTCCGCGAAGCGTTACAGGAACCCATTGGGACCATCGTGAACGCGATCAAGATCGCGTTGGAAAACACGCCGCCGGAATTGGCGGGAGATATCATCGACCGCGGCATCGTCTTGACCGGGGGCGGGTCCCTGTTGAAGGGCATGGACACGCGGTTCCGCGAAGAAACGAACTTGCCGATCATTACGGTGGACGATCCGCTCACCTCCGTCGTCTTGGGCGTGGGCAAGATTTTGGACGAGCTGGATCTCCTCCGGAAAGTCTCGGTCATGTCGCAGGCCAACAACCTCCGGTAAGGTCCCATCCCTCTCATGCGGACGGTCAATTTTCGCACACCCTATAACGCGGGGCGACTGGCTCTCGCGCTCGCCGTCGTGCTGCTGCTCGGCTTTTTCCTGCTCCCCAACCAGCTCCAAGGTGTGTTTCAGGCGGTCGGCAGTCCGATCGGATGGGTGGTGAGTTGGCCCCTCCGGGCGGTGGCCGGCATTCAAGGGGGTGTCGCCGATTCCTGGAGCAGTTTTGTCGCGCTGCAAGGCGTGCGGGAAGAAAACACGGAGTTGCGGAAAGAGCTGGAACAACTCAAAGGGCAAAACAGCCAGTTGCGCGAAGCGGCGGCGGCGACGGAACGGCTGACGGCTCTGCTGGAATTCAAGGGCCAAGAGATGTTCCCGATGGTGGCGGCGCGAGTGATCGGCCGCGATACGGGGAACTGGTACCGCGCGATCATCCTCAACAAAGGGGAATCGGACGGATTTCGTCCGGACATGGGTGTGGTCACGCCTGCCGGCGTGGTCGGCCGGATCGTCAAGACCACGGCCGCGACCTCGGTGGTGTTGCTGGTGACGGACCCGAACAATGCGATCGCCGGCCTGGTTCAACGGACCCGGGATGAAGGGATTATCGAAGGCACCACCTCCGGGCTGGCGCGGTTGAAATATATTCC
>JABMDG010000288.1 GCA_015904045.1 Nitrospira sp. | reverse complement strand
CAATTGGGCGACCACAACGCAGACCTGTGATCTGACGATGATGGCGAAAACTTCTGTTTCGTTCTCGACACTGATTCTCGCCGGACTCCTGGTGACGGCCGTTCCCCAGAGCAGTCATACCGCGTTCCCAGTCTCCGACACATTCTCGTCTCCGACGCCAGACGAAGGACAGGATCGTCGCCTGCACAGCCTGCAAGCGAAATATCGATCCCTCGCCACGCAACTGTCCAAGCTCAAGCCGCACCAGCCGTATATCCTCGTGGACACAGCCAGGAATCATCTGTATGTCAAACGACAGGACGAGATCGTCCTCGACGCTATTGCCTCGACCGGAAGCGGAACGATTCTGGACAAGCCGGGCGAAGGTCATGACCAATGGGTCTTCGATACGCCGCGCGGTGAATTTTTTGTGCAATCGAAACTGACCAATCCGGCGTGGGTCAAGCCCGATTGGGCCTTTATCGAAGAAGGCTTAGAGGTTCCCAAGAACCCAACCGACCGTGTCGAGCAGGGCGTGCTGGGGGAATATGCGCTGGGGTTCGGGAAAGGCTATTTTATCCACGGCACCCTGTACACGCGTATGCTTGGGAAAAATGTCACGCACGGCTGCATCCGGTTAAATGACGGCGATCTCAAGAGCGTCTATCAGTTCGCCCGCGTCGGGACTCCAATTATTATTTTCTAATTGCCAGAGGGCGCAGAACCCATTCATGATCCTCTGCGCAGTTCTTGTCCTGCTTCTGGCTTCCAGTATCCCCGGTCAGGCGGGGGAGACCGACTCCTTTCCCGGCCTCGACCTCAACAACCCGGCTGCTATCCAGGAAGCGACCCGTGTACTTGAAGAAGAAGTGAAGCTGGCATCCCGCCCGCAGACCTATCTGCTGCTCGATCTCGTCACACGCACGATTCAAATCAAAGGCCGTGGGGTCGAACTCCATCGCATGGCGATCACCACATGGTCCGCCAGGGCTCTCCACGAGTTGAAGGGTAGCCACCGCTTGATTGCGCGCCCTCCGGTCCTTAGGCGAAAAATCGATCCGACTGCGTCGGTCGAGCAAGAACCGATCTCGCTTGCTGACATGCCGGTCGATTACACACTGTCGTTCACCCCGCCGCTATCCGTCGATGTGATGCCGACCGCGGAAGAGAGCCCGTTTCGGTGGATCATGGCAAGGGGACAAACCTGGTGGCGGGACCTCCAAGACTCGTGGTCCACGAACCGCCCGGTCACGCAGAACCCGTACCTCCGTCTGGAGGTCTCCGCTGAGCAGGCGCAGTCCTTGGCTTGGTCGCTGGTCGACGGTATGGCTTTAGTCATTCGCAGGCCGACCGATAAGAGGTGAGGGCCCGCGAGACCATTGTTGCCTTTTAGCCACCTGATTCATAAGATACGGTCACTGCCCACGCCGATCCGTTAAGGGGGGATTCCATGCCGACCTTCTCATTGCGCGACACATTGGCCTCGCCCCTGTTCCAATCCACCGTTGATTCGGCGCTTGAAGCATTAGCCAACGATCGTGTCGTCCCGCGTCTGTGGGCCAAAGACTATCGACTGTGGAAGCCGGACCCCAAGGAAATTACCGACCGGCTCGGCTGGTTGACCGTGCATGACCTGATGCGGGAACAGCTAGCCCCCCTCCGGCGTTGCGTGGCGACAGCCAAGGCGTTGAAGGTGACGGATGTCGTGTTACTCGGAATGGGCGGCAGCAGTCTGGGGCCGGAAGTCCTCCGCACGTCGTTCCCCCCGCGTAAACCGTCCCCGCGATTCTGGGTGCTCGACTCGACCGTGCCCGGCTGGGTACGGGCAGTGACCAAGGCCATCAACCCCGCTCGAACGCTCTTTCTCGTCGCGAGCAAGTCCGGCGGAACTATCGAAGTCCTTTCGCTCTTCGCTCATTTTCGGAACCTGGTCGACAAGGCAAAAATGAACCGAGGCAGCGATCAATTCATCGCCATCACCGATCCCGGGACCGGTCTGGACAAAATGGCTCGGGACCATGGATTCGGACAGATCTTTACCAACCCCGCCGACATCGGAGGCCGCTATTCCGTGCTCTCTCTGTTCGGCCTCGTTCCCGCCGCGCTGCTAGGGCTTGACGTGCCTCGGTTGTTGGACCGTGCGGCCGGCATGGCGGAGCGATGCAAGGGGCAGACGCCCGTCGAATCGAATCCGGGCGCCTACCTCGGCGCGGTGATGGGGAGTCTGGCCAAGACGGGAAGAGACAAGGTGACGATCATTGCCTCGCCTGCACTGGCTACCTTCGGGTTGTGGGTGGAGCAGCTCCTTGCCGAGAGCACAGGGAAACAGGGAACCGGCATCATTCCCGTCGCACAAGAGCCGGTGCTAAATCCGGCGGCCTATGGAGTCGACCGGGTGTTCGTCTATCTTCGTCTGAAAGGCGATACCAACACAGCGCTCGACCGGCACGTCCAGGCGCTCGCCAAGGCTCACCATCCGGTGCTTCAATTCGATCTGCGCGATCGGTATGACCTCGGAGCCGAGTTCTTTCGATGGGAATTTGCCACTGCCGTGGCCGGGCACCTGCTGGGCATTCATCCTTTTGACCAGCCGAATGTTCAAGAGAGCAAAGACAACACAAATCGCGTACTCGGCGACTTCCAATCAACCGGACGTTTGCCGGAACTGCCGAACAGCAGTCCCGCACAAGCTGTGCAGGACCTCTCCGGTCGTTTGAGATCCGGCACCTATGTTTCCATCCTGGCCTATACGACACCCTCGCGCCCCTTCGAGGCGGCCGTGCGCCGTCTCCGCCAAGCCCTTTTGTTGCGGCACCATGTGACCACGACATTCGGATACGGTCCACGCTATTTGCATTCCACCGGGCAATTGCATAAAGGGGGCCCCAACACCGGTGTTTTTCTGGAGCTGGTCGATCGCATGACCCCGGATCTATCGATCCCCGACAAGCCCTTTTCATTCGGAACATTGGCCCAGGCGCAGGCTGCCGGGGATTGGGAATCACTTCGTGCCCACCAGCGCCATGCCATCCGCGTTCAATTAGGGCCAAATCAAGCAGCGACGGTGGAGGCAATCACCGCGGCGATTGCGCCGGCTCGGTCACCTCGCCGACGAGCCACCGCACGGAAGCACCGCCGGACCTCTCACAGCACCCATGCCCGCCGCACCTGACATCCGCATTGCCCGCGATGGTCCGGACTGGGCTCACGATGCGGCGGCCCTCGTCCATGCCATCAGCGAAGAAGCCATTGCGTCCAACGGCCGGCTTCTCCTGGCGTTGTCGGGCGGGTCTACTCCGAAAACCTTTTATCAAGCACTGGCCTCGCCAGAATGGAAAGCCCGATTCAATTGGTCTCGGATATTTTTCCTGTTCGGTGACGAACGTTGTGTGCCACCGGACCATCCGCAGAGTAATTTTGCCATGGCCCAAGCCGCGCTGTTTCGGCCACTGGCGATTCCTCCCGATCACGTCTATCGGATGAAAGGCGAACTCCCGGATCCCCAGGCCGCCGCGCAAGACTACGAAGAAACGCTGCGCCGACTC
>JABMDG010000287.1 GCA_015904045.1 Nitrospira sp. | reverse complement strand
GTGCCAATCGCTCATTGGACTCGGATCTGGCGGGGTCGTTGCTCACCCTCGCGACGGGCTGGTTGATGTTCGGCGACCATTCGCTCGGCATCGAAGGGATTGGAGAGCGGCTGGCAAGCAAGCGGGCGAAGGATAAAGCCGCCTCATCGTTCTTTTTGGGATCCGGCCTCGGGTCGATGTTTTATTCCGTCTTCCCTCCAAAACCGTCCTTGTGGGAAATCGTGCTTGCGACGGCGGCAGTCGGCCTCCTGCTCACGATCTGCGGCATGATCATCGGAGTCTTCGCTGATCCGATCTTGAAACGACTCAGCCTCCATCACCGCCAGTTGCACGCGTTGCTCGACGACATCGAGGACCGGCTGCATCGTTTGAGAAGACAGGTCAAGCCGGCGATCAAGCAGATCACAGCCTAGCGGCATCCGGCACTCCTCTCGTTTCCGGGCCGAGCACAAACGCATCGACTTTCGCGTGTCCCCCTTCACAAGATCGTACCGTTGCGTTCTTGTTGCAATCGACGCGTTCTGCTTGTCTAATGCCATGCACGATCTGCGACAAGCGTCGGTTGATTTCACCGGGGCCACTCTTCTTGATATAGTCACTGCCAATCGGACGGTGAGCCATCTATGGTCTGGAACACATTCTCGCCACTTGTCCCACGAATTCCTCTCGCTCATCTGCGATTAGCTCTCATGGCTGTCGTTCTCATCCTGCCGCTGGTGCTGACACTGGTGATGAGGACGCATACCTTCGGGCAGGAGGCGCTCGTACATTCGGCTGAACAGGTCGCTGAACAGGCCAAAGCCGTGTGGGAGAGTGGGGCGCCGCTTGCGGCCTTGGAGCTTCTTGATCAGGCGACTCAAGCCGATCCGGAGGCGCTGGCATTGCATAAGCTGCGGGGGGATATCCTGGCCACATTTCGGGGACCCAGGGAAGCCGTGCAGGCGTACGATCTGGTCCTTGCCACACAGCCGACGGCGTTGGATGTGCGGTGGGCGAAGTGGAGCGTCTTGGTCTGGTGGGGCCAGGACAACGAAGCCATCGCGGAACTGCGCCACATTGCCGACATTGACCGCCGCAACCCGTTGGTCCATTTCCGGTTGGCGCAGGAACTCCGAAAGATTGATCGGCTGGAGGATTCGATCGAGTCCTATCAACAGGCCGTTCAATTGATGCCGGATATGCTGAGCTGGCGATTGGCCCTGGCGCGGGCACGATTTGACGTCCTGGATTATCAAGGGGCGGAGGCTGAGGTGCAGACGGTGTTGCAACGATTGCCGCCTGGTTCCCCTTTGGAAATTCCGGCGAAAAATCAGCTGGCGCAACTCTACGAATCGATGGAGCGGGGGCGGCGTTTTACTCCGGTGCTGACGCCTGCCGCGACGGCGGCACAGCTCAAAGAATGGGCGGAGATCCGCGCCGACGCCTGGAGATTGTTTGCCGCCGGCCGGTACGCAGAGGCTGAGCCGATGTATCGCAAGATGCTGGTGCTGAACCCCAAGGATACGCTGGCCACCCATCAATTGGGTCTGACCCTCATGCAACTGGGCCGGTGTGAAGAGGCGTTGGCTGTGTTTGGGAAGATGTCCGATCTCGATCCGAGCGAAGAAGATTATGCCGATACGACCTATCGGATGGGCCAGTGTTTAGTCGAACTGGAACGGTGGGAGGACGCCTTCCTGCATTTTCAAATGCTCTACGACGCGGCCGTTGAATTCGAAGAGGCCAACAAGAATATCGCCTTGCCGGCGGGAACCAGAATGTTGTCGAAAGAGAAGATCGCGCGGTGGTTGGATAAAGTGCGCCCGCATGTTCCCGAATCGGCCGCATTGCAGGCGCAGGCGGAGAAGTCCGCCGGGCCCTCCCGTGAGTCGGCGCAGGTGGCTGAGCCTTCAACAGAAGCGCTGTACGCAAAAGCGATTGCACCGGTCAAGCCGCAACGTGCGCTGGACGCCGGGGCGACGCTGATGGGGCGTGACGCCGATTTTAGCTGGTTTCGCTTCGTGATCCCGTCGGCGAAAGTCGTCCGGGACGATTTCCCGACCGGGGCGCATGACTTTATTCCGCTGAGTCCGGGAGACACGTTTCCCGCGACACAAGGGGAGATCTATCTGGTGTTCGGCCTAGTGTCGGCGTCGTACGATGCCGTGCCGCTGACTGCGCGGTGCTCGCTGGAAACGTTCGTAACGGCCGAGCCGCAACAGATCATTGCGCAGGATCACGTGCTGACATCGATGAACGACCAGTCCGGCTATTTCATGCTGAGCCGCCCCAAAGGCGGGTGGCCGACGGGACTCTATCGCTGCGGACTCTTCGCCGGCGAACGCACCTCCGCCTATACCCTGGCCGACGAAGTGCGGTTCAGAATTGTGGCAGCGCGATACTCACTGGAATGATGGCGAAGGATAGCGTAATC
>JABMDG010000286.1 GCA_015904045.1 Nitrospira sp. | reverse complement strand
TGTTCAGACCGCAGAAAATACAACGGCCTCAAGGAGATGCTCCTTGAGGCCGTGACTCTGCGATGGGACGTTTCTTTCTTCGTCGCCTGCGACTACTTCAGCATCAGCAACTTGCCGCCAACATGACCCGGATGCAGATGGCAGCGATACTCCAGCACCGTCCCCGCGCTATAGAACAAATCGCTGGTGGGCACACCGATATACTGAGTTTCTCCTGGCTTGAGCACCAATTTGGTATCCAAAACGGTCGGTGTCGTGCGGTCTGTTGCGGTTGAGCTGAGTTGGAAGCCGTGCTCCGCCGTCGCTTTATTCGTCACCTTCAACAGAACCGGCGATCCAGGACGCGTTTTAAAATCAATCACGGTCATCGGCGGATACCAGGTCTTCATCTCTCCGATTTCAATGGCATAGAAAGAAACGTCCACCGTCAGTTCCTTAAAGGGTTGCCCGACAACAGATCCTGTCTCCAGGCTGCCGACTTCAACGCCACCGGCCTGAAGCGCATGGGCAACCGATACTCCAGCCACCACCATTCCAAGACCTAGCAGGACCGCACTCATCATCTTACCCATTCCCAACCTCCCTAAGAAAAAAACAGACTGTAATTGCCGCCGAGCACCGCCTCTGCCGAGCGGATGATATTCCACGCAGCCTCGAATGATTTCAAATTCTTCGCGGACCTATTTCGATAGCCAGCAAGGTCGGACTTATATCATAGGGGTGAAAAGGGAAGCAACCGATTCGCTCTCTTTTCGGTCGCGCGCGAATAGACATCACGGCTATCCCGCCGGCATCCCTTGGGAGATCCCTAATGTTGGGCATTCAACAAATCCCTTGTGCCCGGCACACATTCGTCACGCTTCCAATCCTTGAGGATGTGCGCCTCGCTGAACGTCAGTGTGTACCGATAACAGTAGAGCGTCGGCTTTTCCCGGTCGCTCGGTCTTCCCATGAGCGCACCCATCGATTGGGACGCTTCCACCAGGAAGTTTGGATTCCAGCGAGCCAGATCGCTTTCACCCAACGCGATCCGGTACGTCCAAAGACTGTCACCGCCCAGGACGGGGTTTTTCGCCGTGTGAGGAGGACCGAACCTGTCTCGGACCTCGTCTTGCGTCAGCTGGCCGACGCCACGAGAGAAGTAGCCATCCCACCCCGGGGCATGGCATGCGCCGAGGACACCGCCGAGGACAAGCAGTCCGACGGCGCGAACCAGGCGTGGAGCGCTCACTGCGAGCAGTCGGCGTATAGGCGGGATACCCATCATGGTGCTTACGCTACACCGGTCTTGCCGGTCAGTGCAACCGTTTGAAGAACGACTGTCGAGACGGGGTTAAGTATTTGTCAGAGTTTCCGATACCCTAGTTGAGGAACCATCATATGCCCATCGTTCCGGCAATCAGCGGGATCGTGGAGACCTATCCGGTCAAGCCGACCATTCAGCGGCCGGCACACGTTGAATCCGTCGAGGCACAGGGAGACCAGAGCCACCATCCGCCCCTGCCAGACCACCCACATAAAGCCGCGCACACCGCCTATCAGCAGCAGACCGAGCAAGACATACAGGCGAAGCCGGTCCTCCTGGCCCGCGATCTCATGTCCTCACCGGTCCATACGTTGTCTTCGGAGAGTACCGCAAGTGAGGCCTGGGCAGAAATGACGCGCAGGAGTATTCGTCACCTCCCCGTCACGTCTATCCATGGCATACTCGTGGGAATCATCTCTGATCGGGATTTGCTGCGTCAGGTACCGGAACTGACAGCCACGACCTCACTCAACCAAGCCACGCACCGAAAATTGGCGGACCTCATGACCAGACGAGTGGTCTCCGCTGCTCCCACCACCAACATCAGAGACATAGCCCGTCTGATGCTGGACGAGCGAATTCACGCCGTTCCGATCCTGGATGCCCATCGCCGCCTTGTCGGCATTCTGACGACGCACGATCTGCTGCGTGGGATTGCCAACCATGGGCCGCTCGAACTCTGGACATAGCTGCGGATCGCGGGATGGCCGGTGTGACGTTACCGGTTGAGCTGCTGAAGCCTTTGACAGGCACAATCGAGGTCCTCGTCGGTTTTGGCATAGCTGAAGCGAATGAAACCGGCTCCGGCTGAACCTGAAAAGAACGCCTCTCCGGGGACACCGGCTACGCCGGTCTTGTCTAGGAGATACAGCGCGCGAGCCTTCCCCGTGGAGCCAGGCAACCTGGACACATCCGCCAACACATAGTAGGCGCCGTCTGGAATCGATGGAGTAAGCCCCACTTTGGCCAGCGTGCTACAAAAGCGATCGCGTTTCCTTTGATACGAGCGTGCCAGATCTCGATAGAAGTCATCGGAAAGCTCGTTGATGCCTACAGCCACAGCCAGTTGAAGCGGAGCGGGGGCACACACGTACAGCAGATCGTTCATGGCACCGATCGCCTGCGCCCACGGTTCAGCCGCGACGCAGTACCCGATGCGCCATCCGGTCACACTGAAGGTCTTCGAATACCCCCCGATGGTGATAGTCCGCTCGGCCATGCCCGGCAACGTCGCCATACTAACGTGCGTCCGGCCATCGTACAGAAAGTACTCGTAGATTTCGTCGGTGAACACGAAGAGATCGTGCCGACACGCAAACTCTGCGACAGCCTCCAGCTCTGCTTGCGCGAACACTTTGCCGGACGGATTCCCCGGCGAATTGACGATGATGGCCTTCGTCTTCGGCGTCATCGCCTGTTCCAGCTGAGCCAGGGTGAAGCTCCAGCCTGGCGCGTTCATTTTCACGATGACCGGGATCGCCTCAACCGCGAGCAAGGCGCTGATGTGGTACTGATAGTACGGCTCGAACAGCATGACTTCATCGCCAGGGTTCAGGACTGCTTCGCAGGCGCAATGGAAGGCTCCGGTCGCCCCGGCGCTGACAATGATTTCTTTCTCGGGATCGGCCTTGATGCCGTTGTAGCGCGCCAGCTTTCCGGCAATGGCCTGCCGCAATTCCGACAGTCCGTCAAAGCGGGTATAGACATTGTACCCGTCCTTGATCGCCCGCTCAGCGGCCTGTAGCACAATGGGAGGAACCGGTGTATCGCAGACTCCTTGAGCCATGTTGAGCCCTTTGGCGCTCGCGCAAGCCTGTGTCATCGCCCGAATCTCCGATTGAGCCAGATTCACCATCCGTCGGCTGATCGTCCGTGCCGTCATTTCTCGATCTCCCTCGTGGTTGAAGCCATCCTTTCTCGCAAACAACGCGGTACCCGTCAAGATCCCCCTCATGCATCCCAAATGGTACAGGAATTCGAGGGAGAAGCCACGGCGCTCGAAGGGTCGACGAACGGCTGCCGAGCGGCCTCGACAATCAAGTGGGCCGTCGGCGTACCTCTGAGGCTCTCCCTATTCCTCCCAGACGCCTACGAGTGGCTGCGACGGGTCAAGGAGACCATTGTGCGCTGGGTTGACGGGAGGCAATTGGGACTGGAGCTCGCGGAGATTCGGCTTGCGCAACGGGGACGCATGAGCGCCCTGTCAGGATGACACGGCGCTAGCCGGACTCTGGGCCGTATCTCGATTCGCCCGCGCCCTTGAGTGGTACCGGGTCTGTTTGTTTCGGCCTGTGAGGAACAGCAGCCGATCGACACGGTATCGGCGGGGCCGAACGTCCGCATCGGCGGGGCTGCCGATAGTGTTCGTAATACCGCAGCACCTTCCGCACATACAACCGCGTTTCACGGATCCGTGGAATCTTTCCCCCCTTTACACGATGCACTCCGGCGTTGTACGCGGCGAGTGCCAGGAGGAGATCTCCCTCATACAAGTTCAGCAAGTGGCGCAGTTGCTTGGCACCCCCTCGAATGTTTTGGAGGGAGTCATAGACATCGGCGACCCGCAGGGTCGCCGCTGTATCCGGGGTCAGCTGCATCAACCCAATGGCTCCCTTCCGCGACACGGCATCCTGGCGGAAATCCGATTCCGTTTTGATCACTGCGTGCAGCAATGCCGGATCGAGGCGGTACCGGTTGGCATAGAACGTAATTGCGCGGCGAATCTCTTGTTGAGAATAGCGGACTCGATCTTCAAGATCCGGCTTGGTTGGAATAGGAGTGGCGGCAACCATCACGCCTGCAAGGAGGAAGATGAGCAAACAGCGTGATAGAAGAGCCGCTGTGCGGATCGGCCATGTCCATTTTGTCTGTGCCACAACGTGACCTGATCATTCCATCCTTCATGGAAGAACCCGGGTCACGCCTAACTACTCGGCACAAGTTCTGGCCGTTTTTGATCTGTCCAATTTTGACCGAAGTTTGGACTATGGCTTGCCCCAGAGCGCTTCCAATCGTCGCGCTCGGCCGCAGCCGAATTTGTAGGACTTATAGCGGAGAGGGTTCTTCTTGTAGAAGTCCTGATGGTAATCCTCAGCCGGATAAAACACCGACGCTTTGACCACTTGCGTGACGATCGGAGCAGAAAATCGCTTGGACCGTTCGATCGCCGCTTTCGACTCTGCCGTCAGCCGCTGTTCTTCGTCCGTCCCATAAAACACCGCGGATCGGTACTGGCTTCCATGGTCGCAAAACTGGGCATTCGGCGTAATGGGATCAACATTGCGCCAGAACACATCGAGTAATTTCTGATAACTGACCTTGGCCGGGTCATAGCTGACTTCGACGGATTCGGCATGGCCGGTGCTTCCCCCGGAAACTTGTTCATAACTGGGATTTGCCACGGTTCCGCCCATGTAACCGGAGACGACCTCGATGACTCCCTCCACTTGCTCAAACGCTTCTTCCATGCACCAGAAGCAGCCTCCGGCGAAATAGGCCTTGGCCGGAACCGTCGCCCTGGCGTCCATGTTGCCCGACCAGAGCGTGAGGCTGCCCAGCAAGCAGAGACTCACCACAATGGAGACGGAATGACGAATGGAAATCATGGACGCGTCCTCCCCTGCACACTCTGTCGCAGCAACCGGAGAACTCTTACATCATACCTCAATGCTTGCCGAGCAGGAATATTCGACCGACTGGCCGTGAGCCTTGTCTCATAAGGACATTGGATCATAAGGGTTGGACGCTGCATGCCGCGCTCGCGGATGGTGCCCTTCCACCTGTTTCATGATGAGCGCAATCGCCTCTTCCGGCGACGCGGCCGCGGCGACCAATCGCTTGCCCAGCTTGCGAAAGAACGCCACATCCGCCGGCGAGGCATCCACCAGGATGACCGGCCTCCCGCCTTTGACGGCTAACGCGACTTCCGACACAGTGCCGGACCCGGTCAACCCACATGCGATGACGACGTGGCTGGTCAGCACATTGATGTTGTTGCGGCCGCTGCCCATTTCCGTGATGATCGGCACATCGACATGGCGCGAGACCTTGTCCTTGGCGGTCGGGAGGACTCCGATCGTTAAACTTCCCCCCACCCGCTTGGCGCCTTCGCACGCCGCATCCATGACGCCGACATCACGTCCACCCGTCAGGACGACCCATCCGCGCCGGGCGATCAGCTCTCCCAGCGTTCGCGCATTATCGAGATCTTTTTTCTTGGCCTTCGCCGGCCCCATCACACCCACGATAAACCGCATGGCTCCCCCTTGATTCCCTCACGCCACGTGTCAGAAACGAGACGCCGTTAATGTCACCTCCGCGTTGGTCCACACCGCCTTGAACTGCTGTTCGACTGCATCCGCCTCGCTGCCTTTGTCCTGATCGCGAAGGCTCTGCATCAACCCGAAGAACGCCCATCCGTTGTCGGCATTTTTGGCCAGATCCGCTCGGTAGACCATTTCGGCATCGGCCGGTCGTCCCGCAACCAAGAGAATGTCACCCAAATAATGGCGGACCGGAATCGGCCAGAATGGGGGCTCCATATACGGGAGGCTATCCTCCAGTCTGACAGCTTCATTGAAGCACGTGATGGCCTCATCATACTTTCTGTGACGGGCGGCGATTTCCCCGGCCAACAGACGTTCCGCGATCTTGAGCAAGGCCCGTTCCGTCTTCTCCTCGGGTGTGCGGTCGCGGCCTAATCGCTTCGCCAGCCCGGCCAAGACGGTATGTTCACCTTCAGCTCCGGGCAGACGGCCGGTAGCCGCCAGCGCCAATCCTCGCCCCAGCCGCCAGATACCTTGATAGAGGCGGAGGCTCTTGTGCGGCGCCGGCTCCCGCAGCATTTCATGTCCTTGCCCGAATCGAATCATCGACCACAGAGGCATCAGGAGATAGGTTTCTTTTCCCTTGTCTGTCCGCGCTTCTTCCGCCGTGATCAGGCGGGCTAGCTCACGGGCGACCTTCAGCGACTCGTCACGCCGCCCCTCCATGGCCAGCGCGGCCCAGAGGAAGTGCAGATTGTGCGGGTAGTAGCCGCCGGCATAGTCCTGCGCGACTTTGCGCGCGCCCAGATAGTCCTGATCGACATGGGCCGCATGTGCGTTCCGTTCCGCGGCTTGATGGTACTTGCCCACACGCATGTAAATGTGGGCCGGCATATGCACCAAATGGCCGGCGCCGGGCATCAGCGTGGGGAGCCGCTCTGCGCAGGACAGGGCCCGTTCAGGTGTGCGTGAAGCTTCGACCGCGTGGATATAGTAATGACAGGCTCCGGGATGATCGGGATGCCGTGCGAGGATCGATTCCAACGTCGTGACGATCTCTTCCGTTCCAGGTCTAGGCTGCCCCTCGGAGGTCCACAAGTCCCAGGGGCGCAGATCCATCAAGGCCTCGGCGAATAACGCCCCGGCATCTGGATCATCCGGGAGATCATGCCACAACAATCGCATGGCATCGGCATACGCTTTATCAAGCGCGCCTCGCGTGCG
>JABMDG010000285.1 GCA_015904045.1 Nitrospira sp. | reverse complement strand
ACCAGCTCCGTTCCCGATTCCCAGTCCCCCTTCCGTTCAACCGACCGCACCGCCGGCCAAGAACTACACCACGATCGTGATTGATCCGGGCCACGGTGGAAAGGATACCGGCGCGCGTGGCCAACGGCAAACCGAAGAGAAAGACATCACGCTCAAAGTGGGGCTCAAACTCCGCGATCTGCTCAGTATGCAGCCGGGAGTCCGTGTGCTGATGACGAGGGACCATGATGTGTTCGTCGAGTTGGAAGATCGCGCCAAGTTCGCCAACAGCCAAGGCGCCGACTTATTCGTCTCCGTCCACGTCAACTCGCACCCCTCACACCAGGTCAAAGGCATCGAGATTTATCACTTCGGAGAGGCCAAAGATCAGCGCGCACTTGCGGTCGCCGCCCGTGAAAATGGCACCCCATTGAACAGTACCGGTGTCGGCTGGGAGTATCTCGTGGCCGACCTGTTGACCACGAAGAAAATCGAATCCTCGCTGGAACTCGCCTGGACGGCGAAAGAGGCGATGGTCACCCACATGAACGGCCACTATGCGGTCAACGACCACGGGGTAAAGACCGCCCCGTTCTACGTGCTCAGATTCACCAGCATGCCCAGCATCTTGGCGGAAATCGCCTACATTTCCAATCCGGACGAAGAGGGGCTACTCCGGAAACCGGCGTTCATTCAAGACGTAGCTCAGGCGCTGTTCAAGGGGATCACGGCGTTTCTTGCCGCCAACAAGCCGGACCTACGATGACCGGCGGCCGTTCCATCAGGCGGCCTTGCCTATGCCCACAGTCCAACTGATCCTCGAATACGACGGCACCGCCTACGCAGGATGGCAACGCCAGCCGGACCAGCCCACGATTCAGGAAGCAGTCGAAACCGCAATCGCAGGCGTCACGCAGCAACACGTGCCGCTGATCGGTGCCGGCCGGACCGATGCAGGGGTCCATGCCCTTGGGCAGGTGGCGAGTTTCCGCATCGACCGAATCATGACACCCCGCGAATGGACCAGAGCACTGAACGCGCACCTGCCCGATACCATCGCCGTCCGATCGGCAGCGCTCGTGCCCGACACATTTCACGCCCGATATTCCGCGAAGGGCAAACTCTACGAGTACCGTCTTGTGAATCGGGAAGCGCGTCCAGCCCTGGACCGGCAGTACTGCTGGCACCTCCACAAACCGCTGAACGACGCCGCCATGAATCAGGCCGCGATGGCCCTGATCGGCTCGCATGATTTCTCATCGTTCCAGACCCAACCGACGGACAACGAAGATCCGACCTGTCGCATCGAGCATCTGACCGTGATTCGACACGGCGATACATTGCGAGTCGAGGTGTATGCGGACCGGTTTTTGAAACAGATGGTGCGCTCCATCGTCGGCACGCTCGTCGAGGTCGGCTTGGGCAAGCGACCAGCGGACAGCTTCACGAGCATTCTGACTGCCCGCGATCGTTCCGCTGCCGGGAAAACGGCTCCGCCACAAGGCCTCTTCCTCATGCGGGTCGATTACTGAGTCTGTCACTCAACCGAACGGGCTGTGTATAAGAGGTCAGAAAGAACGGTAGGGACTGAAAGAAAGAACCAATGACTCTCTTGGGAGGTGTTGAGAGCAGAAAAGAAACGAGGGTGCTGCGAGGGAGACCGACTTGGGCGGAATATATCTAAGAAGGATCCAGAATTAACGATCGCGCGATGATGAGCTCGTCATACCAGGTATAGGCAGGAAGATGATCTTCCAATGCATCCTTGTGGGTATTGTAGGGGAAAAGCCAGATTGGTCAGCTCAGCGAGTCGGCATATCGGGGTTTTCAACTTTCTTACGGAGTTCAATCAACTCTTGCTCCAGAGCGGAGAACCGGTCGCTGATAGGGTCAGGGAGATCAACCTGATCCATCGTGGCATCAGGGAGCCGCTCGCCCTGGGATTTGATGATGCGGGCCGGCACGCCGATCACTGTCGAATTGGAAGGGACGTTCTTTAAGACGACGGAGTTCGCTCCGATTTTCACATTGTCGCCGATCTTGATGCCGCCGAGAATTTTTGCCCCCGCTCCCACCACCACGTGATTGCCGAGTGTGGGATGCCGTTTGCCACGCTCTTTGCCCGTGCCCCCCAGGGTCACCCCTTGGAACAACGTTACGTAGTCGCCGATCTCGGCTGTCTCTCCAATCACAACACCCATGCCGTGGTCGATGAAAAACCCTGTCCCGATCTTCGCCGAGGGATGGATTTCAATTCCTGTCAGCCAGCGTGCCAACTGGGAAATCGCACGAGGGACAAACGGAACTCCGACCGCGTTGAGCCAGTGTGAGATCCGGTAGGCCAACAACGCATGGAACCCCGCGTAGGTGAGCACGACCTCGAGCGTGCTGGTCGCAGCCGGGTCGCGATCGAAAATCGCTCTTAAGTCTTGGCGGATCGTTCGAAGCATGGAGAGTTCACAAGTTAGAACGTTCGAAAGTTAGAACGTTGAAAAGGGCCCCACGAAGCCCCCATACCTTTCAACTTTCGCACTT
>JABMDG010000284.1 GCA_015904045.1 Nitrospira sp. | reverse complement strand
GTCCTGGATTGCAAAGTCCCTGAGTGCCGGGCCGCAACGGAGGCGGCTCCCCGACTGGCTGATTGTCTGTCAGAACAAGCCCGTGCCCACTTCGGCTCGGTGCTCGGGGAACTCGAGGCGATCGGCATCCCTTACAGCCTGAATCACCGACTCGTTCGCGGCCTTGACTACTACTGTCTCACGACATTCGAGGTCACGTCGACAAGCCTCGGTGCTCAAAATGCCGTCGGAGCGGGGGGGCGGTACGACGCTCTTGTCGAAACTCTGGGGGGGCCCGTGACTCCGGCGGTCGGTTTTGCCGTTGGTGTGGAACGGATGGCCATGATGCTCCCGCAGGCGGCTTCGTCCTCTGAGTCCGCTTCCGTCTACGTCGCGGGGTTCGGGGATCGCGGGTCGGCTGCAGGCTTCTCAGCGCTTGAGGAACTCCGTCTGGCAGGAATCCGTGCTGTCACGGATTTCAGGTCTGGCTCGTTGAAGTCCCACTTGCGTCAAGCGGACCGTCTCCGGTCTCAATTCGCACTCATCATCGGGGATGATGAAGTCATGAAGGGGTCGGCCATTCTCCGAGACATGGGTACGAAGGTCCAGCAAGAGGTTTCTCTTACCAGTCTCAGCTCCCAGATATCTTCTCTCCTTCGAATTTCCTGACCCCCTTTTTTCTCCATTGACTTTCATCGCAAAAATCCTTAATTTTTAACCACGCTCATATCATCTAACTCACTGATTCTCTAATATAAACCCTGTGAATTCGTACAATGAAACGTAAACTTGGCCTCCTCCTCGCGCTCCCTCCTTCTGATCCGAGTGCCACGACGGTTCATGGGCTGGCACAAGCAGCGATCGAGGCTGGGCATGAGGTGTACCTCTATCTCATTGATGAGGGTGTTAAAAACATTAGCTCACCTCTCTATCAACAACTCGCCACGTCGGGTGTAAAGATGTTTGCCTGTGCCTATGGTTGCCAGCAACACCATGTCTCCACGGCAAACCTCAATCCTGCCATCTCCCTTTCCGGACTCGTTGTTCTCTCCGGAATAATCGATGCATGCGAGCCATTTTTGTCTTTCACGTAATGTCCATAACCACATATGTCTAAGATTGTTGTTGTTGTCATACAAGAAGATCCAAGAAAAACCCATCGACCAGTGGAAGCATTGCGTATTGCGCTCGGCCTCGTGGCGGGATCTCACCGTACGACGGTTGTCCTTCTTGGTGAATCAGTCCGTCTCCTTCATGAAGATGTGGATGATATTATCGATGTGGAAATCCTTGAGAAATATCTTCCCTCTATCGAACAGCTTGAAATTCCTTTCGTCGTACCATCGGAGATTGATCGTGCTCCTCTTCGTAAGGAGTTTCATATTGAATATAGTAGTGATGAGGGTATCCGTAACTTGATTGCATCAGCCGATCGAGCGCTTGTGTTTTAATTTTTTATCGCAATCTACATCTCATGTCCCTGCCTATGTACTTACTTCGACGCTCAGTATCAGACCTATCGTCTGCCCTGTATGATCCCACATGTAAAGATAGAACCGTCCATATCAGCAATCCTCAATCAGACGATCAGACTGCTTCACAACAGGCTGCTTTCATACAAGTTGGTCATGCAGACTCTCTTCCGAAGAGAGAACAATTGACCTACAGGCAGCTTGTAGAGTTAGTCTTGAAATCGGAGAGAGTGGTGACCCTATGACTCTTCAGTATCTATCCAGGAAAAGAAATTAGGAGTAGACGTAGGAGTCGGAGTAGAGAGATCGAATAGTGGGGAAACGGGAGACTCTGTTGTAAGAAAAAGAAAATATGTTTCGCCTCTCTGAGTACAAGTGTGTGGGAAATCTGTGAGAAGACGGGTATGCACTGGGGAAGAGGTGTGGAACGAAAGAGAATGAGAAGTGAGCCTCGACAATGACACAGAGAACATGTTATTCACCATCTCTCTCTCGGAAGCGGTTACCGTCAAAAATACCACGTTATCCACAGGTGTGAATAATCCTGTGTATAGGAATTTTCGCTACTTATGAGTGTTGAGACAGTTTGGCACGAAGCCTTGCAGTATATTCAAGCGAAAGTCCCACGACAGGTATACGACACCTGGTTCATGCCTGCGCAGTTGGACCGGATAGAAGACTCGACAGCCCATATCGGCGTGCCCAATAAATTTTTTGGTGAGTGGCTCCATACCCACTATGCCACGCTGCTTGCCGAGGCGGTCTCAACGGCGCGGGGAGGTGGCAACCTCGCGGTTAATTTCGTAATTTTCTCGAAGCCACCCGCTCGGCAACAGGACCCGCAAGCAGCTCTCAATGTGGTTCGATCTGCGGGCCTACCGAAGGCTCGCCGGGGGATCCAACTCAATCCGAAGTACACCTTCGACAATTTCGTTGTCGGGGCCGGCAATCAGTTTGCCCATGCCGCATGCATGGCCGTGGCAGACCAGCCCGGAAAGACGTATAACCCGCTCTTCATCTATGGAGGCGTCGGTCTCGGCAAAACCCATTTATTGAACGCGATCGGAAACCATGTCGCCGAGCGCACGGATCTACGTATCGCCTATCTGACGACAGAGCAGTTTACCAACGAGGTCATCAACTCGATCCGGTACGACAAGATGGCGGATCTCAGGAAACGCTACCGGCACATCGACATGCTGATGATCGATGACATCCAGTTTCTCGTCGGGAAAGAGCGGACGCAAGAGGAGTTCTTTCACACGTTCAATTCTTTGTACGAAGGGCATAAGCAGATCGTCCTCTCGAGCGACCGGTTTCCGAAAGACATGCCGGATATCGAAGAGCGGTTGCGTTCGCGGTTTGAGTGGGGATTGATCGCGGACTTGCAGCCTCCCGATGTCGAGACGCGCATTGCGATCTTGAGAAAAAAATCGGAAGACGAAGGCGTCAAGTTGCCGGAAGACGTGATTCAGTTTCTGTCGAACACGATGAAGAGCAACATCCGTGAGCTCGAAGGCAGCCTGGTGCGCCTGGGGGCCTATGCGTCCTTAACGGGCCAGGTCATCACCCTCGAGATGGCGAAGACCGTCCTCCGAGATTTGATCGGCAATAAGAAGAAAGTCGTTGCGATGGACGACATTCAGGAAGCGGTGTGCACGCAGTTC
>JABMDG010000283.1 GCA_015904045.1 Nitrospira sp. | reverse complement strand
GCATCATAATGTAGTTTGTGAATATCTCGTCAGGTTCGATGTGGACAACTTCGCCCTTATCGTTCTTCTCTACATCGTCCTCGTCATAGCGTTTTGCGATACGCAGTACCTTACAGGACTGCTTATCAACCCAGATAACGACAGGTTCTTCGTAACCATCGTCGTCTAGATCATAGAAAGTGTGTTGTTCCAGAATCTCGTATTCTCGAACATCATCGGAGGCCGAAGCAGGTTTTACCCCCTGTACTTCGTGGACTTCTCCGTGTTTCTCCAGAATCTCTGGTTCCCCAAGAGCAGCGTCTCTGAAGAAACCACGGCGCTGGTCAATATCGGAGCCAGTGTGATGAATGTGAACATTATCCGTGGCGGATCCTCTCTGTTCACGCGGGACATTCCTCTGGGAGGGAATCGGTACACGGAGGCGATTCAGCGAGAAATGGGCATGTCATATGAGGAGGCGGAAGAAAGCAAGAAAAAGATCTCGGGCGACGCCAGCTCCGGCGCGATGGCCAATGTCATCAACAACGTGAATGGGGAGGTCGCCTCTGAGATCGCTAGGACCGTGGATTATTTCAAGACATCCGCTGCGAACGCTGAATTGGATCGGGTCCTTGTGTGCGGGGGAGTCGCAAAAACCAGGGGGTTGATTCAGCTGCTTGGGGACCGGATGCAAATATCCGTCGAAGTGGCTGACCCCTTTGGGGAAGTTGATGTTACTGGGTGCGATGTTGACCCCGATATGCTCGCCGAGTGTGGGTCTTCTGCGGCTGTCGGTGTTGGGTTGGCGTTGAGAGCAGTGGGTGACCGATGATTCGCATCAATCTTCTCTCCATCGGGCCGAAAGCGAAGAAGGCGAAGCCGCAATATGACGTGCGAGCACAAGTGTTGCTCGGTGTGGGGGTCTTGGCGATCACGGTGGCGGGATGCTGGTGGTACTCAGCCGCGCTTGATAGCGAAATCGAAACACTGCAAGAGGAGAAACAAACCAAAGAAAAACAGATTGCTCAGTTGAAAGAGCAGGTCAAGCAAGTACAGGACTTCGAACAAAAGAAGAAATTGCTCGAGGACAAGAATCGGATCATTGATCAGCTCGAACAGTCGAGGACTGGACCAGTCAAAGTGCTTGATCACGTGAGCCAGAGTATCGAGCCCCTTAAGCTATGGTTGACCAAGCTGGGTATAACGGGCGACTCAATAGAGCTGGAGGGCAAAGCTCTCACCAATGATGACGTTGTAGAGTTTGCGAACAATTTACGGCGGACGGAATATTTCACCGGAATCAATCTTCAGGAAAGCAAGGCGGCGGTCGAAAACAAGATCAATGTGTATCAATTTCGACTGATGTTCCGTCTGAAGGGATGAGCATGGAATGGCCGTCGGCTAACCTTGACGCGCTTCGGAATGTTCCGGCCCCGCAGAAGGCCGCGCTGCTGTTTCTCATGGTGGGAAGCATCGTTGCCGGGTTCTACTTCTACATTGCGGAGCCGAAATCGGGGGAAATTGCGACGCTTCAGGCCGGGAATGGTCAACTGGAAAATGAGATTCAGACACTGAGCATCAAGGTGAAGCATCTTGATGAGCTAATGGCTGCGAGCAAGCAGCTCGAAGTCGAGTTGGCGAAGAAGAAGGAACGTCTCCCCCCTGAAGAAGAAGCAATCATGCTGTTGAAACAAGTCTCCGACCTTGGAGTTCGACTGGGGCTGGATATCCGGTTGTGGAAGCCTGGGCACCCATCTGAAGATGCCTCGAAACTGTTTGTCAGGATGCCCGTCAACGTGGAGGTGTCAGGCGTCTATCACACGGCCGCCTTGTTTTTCGATCGCATCAACCGACTCCCGCGAATCGTCACCGTGTCTGGGTTGAGAATGGGGTCTCCAAAAATCGATCAGGGACGGATTGTATCGCAAACAACATTTGACCTTATTGCGTACGCAGCTCCGCAAGAAAAGCCGACGGCAGCTGCCAAGCCTGGTGCGCCTGTTCAACCGCTACAACCAGGTAAGTAAGGGGCTAGCAGAGGGATGCTAAACCATAACTCGGAACCATCAATGAGAAATCGATTCCTCGTTCAGGGAGGCGTAGCGGCTCTTCTGTTGCTCGTAGGTCCGGAGATCGCGTGTGCGCAGGACAATACTCTTCTCGCTCAAGCGCAGATCGGTTCGATGAGACAGGAATCTATCAAGGCGTCAGCCATCCCGGATAGCCCACGAACGATCTCGCCTGCAGCTGATGCGCTCTCGTCCGGTGGGGTGGCGCAGCTCCCGGCAATGGTGCCGCCCATCGATGGCATGGTTGGGTCGGGGTACGATCCTTCAGGCCGTCGAGACCCCTTTGCTCCGGTGATTCTGGAGCTCCAGCCTGGCAAAATTGATGAGAATCTCCCCCCACTCCAGCGCGTCACATTGACCGAGCTCAATCTGATCGCCATCGTGTGGGGAGCCTATGGGTATACGGCCATGGTCCAGACCCCCGAGGGGCATGGGTATACTGTCAGGCGGGGTACAAGGGTCGGACAGAATAATGGCGTGGTCAGTGCTGTCACAGAGCGAGGTATCATCGTGCAAGAACGGTTCACCGATGTGTATGGCAAGAAGCAGGAGCGTGAGCACGTCAAGCTCCTCCATCCGAAAGAAGGCTTAGAATGAAACCACTACGACCAAGAACAGATGGCTGGCTGATGGCTACGCGGTTTTTAGGAGCCTTCGGGCTTGTACTGATTGTCCTAGGCGTGCAGGCCGGGGCAATGCCGCTTGGCACTAATGATCAGCAAGGGGTGGACCAGTCTCGGGTGGAAGGAAACCTTACGCACACGGAAAACGCTACACTTGGGTTGCCAGCCCAATCAGTGACTCACATCGAATTGCGTCCCGAGGAAGACCAGATCACCGTGGCCATCGTCGGTGATGGCAAGTTATTTCCTGCGGCCTGGTTGGTGGATGATACCCGTCTCGTTGTCGATCTGCCGGCGGTATCCTCGGCGCTTGGCCAATCTGTCATCCACGGGCACCATGGCTTGCTGAAAAAGATTCGAGTGGGCCACCATGCCGACAAAGCTCGGCTCGTGTTCGACTTGACTGATCGCCCGGTCTATTCCATCAAGGAGGACGGGGACACGCTACTGGTGACGCTCAAGCCGGATCGAGAAGGAGTGACTCCTCTCCCTCTCGCCCAGCCAGCACGAGCTGTCGAAGTAACAGCAGCCGACCGTGAAAAGCTTAAGGTCCGTTTCGAACCGGCTACTCGTCTTGCGAAGAGTACTGCCAGAATGATCAGTCCTGCACCATCCACATTCCGAGTGCAGCCAGTTCAGATGGTCTCAGACAATACTGCTCCTGAGAAAGATAACCGCGCAGATGACGTTGTCGTAGGGCAGACCCGTTTTGTGGGGCGACGGATCTCCCTCGATTTCCAGCAGGCTGATATCAGCAATATCCTCAGATTGATTGCGGAAGTCAGCGGATTCAATATTGTGGTTGGAGAAGGCGTCAAAGCCAAGGTCACGATGAAGCTCGTCAGTGTGCCGTGGGACCAAGCACTGGACATGCTGCTAAAGATGAACGGGCTTGGAATGATTCGCCAAGGATCTATCGTCTGGATTGATACTCTGGGAAATCTTGCAAGACAACAAGATGAAGAAGCAAGGGCTAAAGATGCCAAGGTCAAGGCCGAGGAATTAGTTGACCGGGTGTTCTATATCAAGAATCTTCCGGCGCAAGAGGTGATGGCCTCTTTGCGGCAGAACTTAAGCCCGCGGGGCGTCATGCAATTTAGTGCGGGAAGTAATGCCCTGATTGTGCGAGATACGGAGACCAAACTCGGCATCATTAGGCAGCTTGTTGAAGGGCTCGATCTGGAAGTTCCGCAGGTTCAGATTGAGGCACGCATTGTCCAGGCGGATACGGTCTATGCCAGAGGATTAGGGATTCAATGGGGTTTCCAAGCAGGGAATCGGACTTCCTCTGATTTTGGGCTGGTGTCAAATATTACCGGTCCTTTTGCAGAAGTGGCGGGAACGGGAACCAACACGATCGCACGAAATTTCTTGGTGAACTTGCCAGCGCAGGTGGGCGGCTTGCCGGCAGTGCCTTCGCTCGGCTGGACGTTTGGAAAGCTCGGCGGGGATTTTGCGTTGGACATGCGTCTCTCCGCCGGAGAATTGCTGGGGTTAACCAAGGTCATTGCCGCCCCCAAGATCACGACATTGGACAAACGGGAGGCGAAAATTTCCCAGGGTGAGTCGATTCCGTTCCAAACGACGTCTTTGCAAGGTACGCAGACGACGTTTGTCGATGCGAACTTGGAACTGAATGTGACGCCACAGATCACGTCGCGTGACCCCAAGGAAGAGTCAAAGAGAATCCTGTTACGTGTACGGGCGACTCGAAATGCAGTCGGTGCCCGGAGCAATCCGGCCGGTCCCAGTATTGATCGACGAGAGGCGAATACTCAGGTGCTTGTGAGGGATGGAGAGACCATGGTGATCGGTGGTGTCTTCGTCGATACCCAGAATAACAACGTCCAGGGAGTGCCGTATATGTCCCGCATTCCCGTCTTAGGGTGGCTGTTCAAGAACAAGTCGGAGTCGGTCTCTAAACAAGAGTTGCTCATTTTCCTGACGCCGAGCATTGTCAAGACGTAATCGTTTCCCGGTGGTCCTGATTCTCTCGTGATCAGTGAAGAAGGCGGTGTGGTTCCAAGCTGAACCACGCCGCCTTCCTCGTTTGTGACGGATGAGCGAGAGCCCCCGTGTCTTTCGGTAGCCTCTCCCTGGCCTCACGTTTTGACTCACTCATCAGAGACACCCCGCACATCGAATGAGAGGGTTCTTTTAGTTTGGGCGAGGCCGTGCTACGATCAGCCCCCTTTTGGACTCGCCGCAAACATTCACAAGGGGCGTGATGGCGCTGCTCTTCGCGGGCGAGCCCATTTCTCCCCATTTTATAAGGCAATGCGATGGCTGCCTCAATCGTTCCTGTATCTCTCAATGAACGAAGTTACAAGATCCTGATCCAGGCTGGGTTGTTGAGACGGCTTGGGACGAGGCTCGATGAGCTGGGTGTAAGAGGAAAAGCGGGGATTGTGACGGACCGGAATGTCGCGCAGCACTATCTGCCCCAGTTGGTGCACACACTCAAGCGAAGCGGCATCGATGCGGTGCCCATCGTGCTGGCTCCCGGAGAACAGTCCAAGACATTGGATACCGTCGAACACATTCTGGATGTGCTGGCACGGCACCGGTTTGAGCGCTCTTCCTATCTCTTTGCACTCGGTGGAGGGGTGGTCGGCGATTTGGCTGGATTTGCCGCGGCGATCTATCAGCGCGGTATCCCGTTCATCCAGATCCCGACGACCCTCATCGCGCAAGCCGATTCGAGTGTCGGTGGAAAAACCGGAGTTGATCACCGGCTTGGGAAGAATCTCATCGGCGCGTTTTATCAGCCCAAGGAGGTCTGGATCGATCCATTGACGCTCCGGACATTGCCGATGCGAGAATGGATTGCCGGGCTTGCGGAAGTCATCAAATACGGAATCATCGCCGATGAAAAGTTCTTCTCATATCTAGAGCGGACAATGCCGGGTCTGCGCAAGCGGGAATCTGCCACCGTGGCTGCTGCGGTCAAGCGTTCCTGCGAACTCAAGGCTCACGTCGTGGCATCGGATGAGCGGGAGTCAGACCGCAGGCGCATCCTCAACTACGGCCATACGATCGGCCATGCGCTCGAAACATTGGGCGGCTATCAGTCATTCGTTCACGGTGAGGCGGTCGGGATTGGCCTGGTTCAGGAGGCCGATCTTGCCTGCTATCTGGGACTCTGCGATCGAAGCGTCGTGGAACGAATTCGGAAGGTCGTCCAGGCCGCCGGCCTCTCTGATTGCTTGCCTCCCTGGCAGTCCGCCAAAATCTGGAAAGCGATGCTCCACGACAAGAAAGTGTCTCACGGGCAAGTGGTGGGCGTGTGGCCGGAACGAATTGGACAGGTTCGCATGATGCCAATAGACGAGGGGTCATTTCGGCGATGGCATAAAGCTGTACACCGGCGGAATTCAGGCGGGAGGCCGTTCCAAACAAGGACGGTTGTCCGGGAAAAGTAGGCATTGCAGATGCGCAAGCTCCGGGTTGCTTTGGCACAGATCAATCCAACGGTCGGTGATCTCACAGGGAATACGCGGCTCATCAAGTCGTGGATCAAGCAGGCGCGAAAGGCCGGCGCCGACCTGGTGGCATTTCCGGAGTTGGCGGTGACGGGATATCCTCCTGAAGATTTGCTCTTGAAACCGCGATTCATCACGGAGAATCGCCAGGCGCTGACCGAATTGGCGCGCGAGTGTGTCGACATCGTGGCCGTCGTGGGCTACGTAGGGCAAGGCTCAGCATTGAAACAATCAATCTTGGCCTCTTCGGTTATTTGCGGGGACCAGCATGAACTGTACAACGCGGCGGCGATCATGGCGGGTCGGCGCTGTGTCGCCACCTATTGCAAGCAGCTGTTGCCGAACTATGGAGTCTTCGATGAGGGACGGTACTTCCATCCGGGTAGAAGGCTGTCGCTCATCACGCTTCGTGGTGTGACCCTGGGGGTCAACATCTGTGAAGACATCTGGTTTCCCGAAGGACCGACTCGTGTGCAAGCGATGGCTGGTGCGAAGGTGATCATCAATATCAATGCCTCGCCATTTCATATCGGCAAGAGCCGCTCCCGCGAGCAGATGCTGGCCACACGGGCCAGGGAGAACGGCGTCATCGTCACCTATACGAACACGGTCGGCGGACAGGATGAGCTGATTTTCGACGGCAACAGCGTGATTGTGGATCAGAACGGTGAAGTGGTCGCCCGCGCCAAGGCGTTCGAAGAAGATCTGCTCGTGGCGGATCTCAATGTGGAAGGCGTGACGCGGAGTGGTCTGGTTCCCGGACGGACCAAGGGGCTCAGCAGACGAGTCTCCGAATCGATTGAGCGCGTCGTGGTCAAGAGCGCTGCTCCGATCAAGGCGCGCACGCGGGCCGTTCCCCACGTGGAGCCGGCCCTCAGCGAACTGGAGGAAGTGTATAAAGGGCTGGTACTGGGCGTGAGAGATTACGTCCACAAGAACGGGTTTAAGAAAGTCGTCATCGGATTAAGCGGAGGGGTCGATTCCGCGCTGACCGCCGCGATCGCGGCGGATGCGCTCGGCGGTGCGAATGTGCTCGGCATCTTCATGCCCTCTCCCTACACATCACAGGACAGCGAGGAAGATGTTGCCGAATTATCCCGTCGCTTGTTGATTGAGTGCCGGACCATCGGGATTACATCCGCGTTGGATGTCTACATCCGTTCGCTTGCGCCGACCTTCGAAGGAAGACCGACTGATACGACAGAAGAGAATCTCCAGGCCAGGATCCGGGGCAACATTCTCATGGCCGTTTCGAACAAATTCGGCCATCTGGTGCTGACGACGGGAAACAAGAGCGAGATGAGCGTGGGCTATGCCACGCTGTACGGCGACATGGCCGGGGGATTCGCGGTGATCAAAGATGTGCCGAAAACCATGGTATACGAATTGGCCAATCTGCGGAACCGGCAAAGCCCCACGGCGGCAATTCCTAAGCGCGTCATCGACCGTCCACCGACGGCGGAGCTGAAGCCGAATCAGAAAGACGAAGACAGTCTGCCTCCCTATCCGGTCCTGGATCCCATTTTGAAAGCCTACGTCGAAGAAGACCGGTCGATTGAGGAAATCATTGCCCTCGGGTTTGATCGCGGCACAGTTGTTCAGGTGGCGAGTCTGGTTGATCGGAGCGAATACAAACGGAGACAAGCCCCAGTGGGTATCAAGATTACCCATCGTGGCCTCGGGAAGGATCGGCGTATGCCGATCACGAACGGCTTTCGCAGCTCGTAGCCCTGTTCCTTGACTATCAATTAGGTATCCCCCTCAGACATTCCCTAACAATCGTCCGTTGCGCAAAACACGCTTTTCGGCGTTGTGCCGAACGGGAGGATTAAGCTATGATGGGGCCCCACTCATTGTCGGAGTTCAGTATCGGAATTATCGCGCGCGCGCCGCTCTTCGGGTATGCGAGCTATTCGCAAGGTAGGCTATGAGCGGGGAGGGGAAGGTGTTTGTGTAGACAAATTCATGGTTTACGTTCATGCGGTGTCATTAGGATCTGCCGACTGACCGATCAAGCTAAGGAGCGGGAAAGATGAAACTGGTGGAAGCGGTCGTAAAACCCTTCAAGCTTGAGGAAGTGAAAGACGCCTTATTGGAAATAGGCGTACAGGGCATGACCGTGTCGGACGTCAAAGGGTTTGGGCGGCAGAAGGGACACAAGGAAACGTATCGGGGGCAGGAATATACCATCGAATTTGTCCCGAAAGTCAAAATTGAGGTGGCTGTTGCCGACGCGGCCGTTCCTCGCGTGATTGAGGCGATCATACGGGCAGCCAAGACAGGCAGCATTGGGGACGGGAAGATATTTGTTCGCGACCTCGCTGATGCCGTGCGGATTAGGACGGGGGAAACCGGAGACGCAGCGTTGTGATGGCAGGTTTAGGATGAACGTGGCCTCGTTCATGAGACCGGCAGATCACGGTGAAGGATCTCTGTAAAGGAGGAGCGGATGAACGTGCGTGAGGTATTGGAGTTCGCCAAGAAACACAAGGTTCAATTGGTGGATCTGAAGTTCGTAGATTTGCCGGGTGTCTGGCAGCACATGACCATCCCTGTCAGCGAACTGTCCGAAGATCTGTTCAAAGACGGTTCAGGTCTTGATGGGTCGTCCATTCGGGGGTGGAAGGCCATTAACAACAGCGATTAGCTGATGGTGCCGGATCCGGTGACAGCCTGTCTGGACCCATTCACGGCGGTGCCGACGCTCAGCCTGATTGGCAATGTGGTGGATCCCATCTCTCGCGAGAACTATGAGCGCGACCCCCGGTTTATCGCGCTGAAGGCCGAGAAGTATCTGCAGAGCACTAAGATCGGCGACACATCCTTTTGGGGACCGGAGGCGGAATTCTTCATCTTCGACCAGGCCCGCTACGATCAAACCAGCCACAGCGGCTACTATTTCCTCGACTCGGAGGAAGGCGTGTGGAACATGGGGCAAGAGGGATTCAACCTGGGGGGGAAGATCCGCCATAAGCTGGGGTACTTTCCAGTGGCACCCGCCGACACCCAGCAGGACATCCGCAGTGAAATGGTGCTCGAGATGGAAAAGGTCGGCATCGCGGTCGAAAAACATCATCATGAGACAGCGACGGCCGGCCAGGCTGAGATCGATATCCGCTTCGATACCCTGGTCAAGACGGCGGACAAGATGATGATGTATAAGTACATCGTCAAGAACGTCGCCCGTCGCCACGGCAAGTCTGTGACATTCATGCCCAAGCCGCTCTTCGGCGACGCGGGGTCGGGGATGCATACGCACCAAAGCATCTGGAAAGACGGGAAACCGTTGTTCGCCGGAAAGGATTATGCCGGAGTGTCCCAGATGTGTTTGTATTACATCGGGGGCATTCTGAAGCATGCCCCCGCGCTGGCGGCGTTCACGAACCCGACGACGAATTCGTACAAACGCATCACGCCGGGGTTCGAAGCTCCGGTC
>JABMDG010000282.1 GCA_015904045.1 Nitrospira sp. | reverse complement strand
TGTAGGCCAGAGGCTTGAACATCTTGCCTTCCATGCCCTGAAGGGAGAGTAGCGGCAGGAAGACCAAAATGATGATGAGAATACCGAAGACCACCGGCTGGCCCACTTCCTTCACCGCGTCGGTGATCAGACGCAGTTTCGGCACCCCGGCGCTGGAATGTTCTGAAAGGTGGCGATAGACGTTCTCCACGACGACCACCGACCCATCCACCATCATGCCGATCGCGATGGTCAATCCGCCCAGGGACATGAGGTTGGCGGTCAAGCCGGTCTGGCTCATCACGATGAAGGTGGCCAGCGGTCCCAGAATCAACGTGCCGACGACGATCAATGCGCTGCGGATGTTGCCGAGGAAAAGGAACAGCACGACAATCACCAGAATGACCCCTTCGGCCAGGGCCTTGTACACCGTATTCAGCGCCGCCGTGATCAACTCAATGCGGTCATAAAACGGCACGATCCGCAACCCGTCCGGCAAGAGCCGTTTCGCATGGATGTCCTCAACCCTGGCCTTGATCCCCTCGACCACCTCGCGCGCGTTGCCGCCACGCAGCATGAGGACGATGCCGCTGACGACTTCCCGGTCGCCGTTCAGCAACGTAGCGCCGTGCCGGACGGCATGGTCGATGTGCACCTGCGCGACATCCCCCACGAACACCGGTGTCCCGCCAACTTCCTTCACGACAATTCGTTCGATGTCCTGGAGGGACCGGATGAGACCACGCCCCCGCACGATGTATTTCTCAGCATGTTTTTCCAGAATATTGCCGCCGGCGTTGGCATTATTGCTGGCCACCGCCTCGAATACCTCTTGCAACGAAAGGTTGTACTTGCGCAGCATCCCCGGCTCGACCAACACTTGGTACTGCTTGACATAGCCGCCCATTGAATTGACGTCGATCACTTCCGGTGTGCTTTTAAGCAGCGGCCTGATGATCCAGTCTTGAATAGTCCGTTCATCGATTAAGCGCTGATGCTCCCCTTCCGCATCCCGCGTGGTTCCCTGACGCCCCTCCAAGTAGTATTGATAGACCTCGCCCAGCCCGGTGCTGTTCGGCACCAGCATCGGATCGGCGGCAGGCGGCAGCAGCTCTTTCACTTCGAGCAGCCGTTCGAGCACCAGCTGGCGCGCGAGATTGATGTCCATGGAATCATCGAAGACGATCGTGATGAGCGAGAGGCCGACCTTGGTGAGGGAGCGCATTTCGGTCAGCGAGGGAACCCCTGTCAGTTGCAATTCGATGGGGTACGTGACAAGCCGCTCGACTTCGCCCGGCGAGAGGCCCGGCGCCTTGGTGACGACCTGTACCAGCACGCTGGTCACGTCCGGGAACGCGTCGATGGGGATGGTCCTGAACGCGTAGATGCCGCCCGCCCCGATGATGAAGGCGAGCAGCACGATCAGCATGCGCTGGCGAAGGGAAATGTCCAGGAGGCGGGCGACCATCAGACTTGTTTCTTGAACAATTCGGACTTCAGGACAAAGGCGCCTTCCGTCACAACCGGCTCTCCTTCGGTGAGGCCGGTGACAATGGAGATGTTGGTCCCGTTGGATTCTCCGACTTGCACTTCGCGAAGTTCGTATTCGGTTGCCGTCCGCTGCACAAAGACGAAGGTCTTCCCTTGATCACGTTGCAATGCCACTTCCGGCACAGAGAGGCGATCCGGTTGCGGTTCGGAAAACAGCCGCACCGTCGCGAACATTTCAGGCTTCAACCGCCCATCACCGTTAGACAGTTCCAACCGGAGCTGCATTGTGCGGGTCGAGGGGTCCAGCACATCGCCCACGTAGGTGATCGTGCCTTTGAAAATCTCCCCCGGATAGGCGTTGATCCGGACATCCGCCTGCGTGCCTCCCGTCGCGTGAATGGAATGGACGAACGGGATGTCCTTTTCCGGAATATTCGCTTGCACCCAGACCTGCGAGAGATCCGCGATGACAAACAGATTCTCAGTGGTCTCGACCACCTCGCCGCGCGTGAGCTTGCGACCGATAATGCGCCCGGCGAAGGGAGCGACGATCGGCACCACGGATCGGATTCTCCTGGTGGTCGCGAGCCGGCGGAATTCTTCGTCATTCATGCCGAGGAGCTTGAGCCGGTCCTCCGCTTCATGCGCCTCGGCCTGACTGCTGAGCAATTCAGCATGCCGCCGCTGTGCTTCGGCTTCACCGATCACCTGCTCTTGCAGCAAGAACTTGGCTCGGTTATAGGCCTGCTCCGCCACGTGCAGTTTGGCCTGCGCCTTCAGATGAGCGGACTGTGCCAGGCCCAACTCACTACTGTATAAAATGGCGAGCGGCGCATTGGCTTTGACCTCTTGTCCCAGATCTCCATAGACCTCGACGACCCGGCCTCGAACCAACGTCGTGATCTCGGCCATATTGTGTTGGTTGGGCCGTACAATTCCGGGGAATTCACGATGCGTCCGGAAATCGCTGCGGGAAGCCGGCTGCACCACCAGCCCGATCCTGGCCGACTCTTCCGCTGACAAGGAGACACGTCCAGGCGTTGACGGAGCAGCGGCGGGCGCTTTGCTGGCGGCCACATCGTTTGGAGTCGCGTCGCAACCGTACTCAACCCCGGCTAAACCGAGCATCAAACCGAACATCGCGCAGCGGCCTTGCAGGACCGTGATCATACTCTAGAGTTCTCCCCCTACCGCCTGTTCCAAGCGAGCCAGTGACACCGACAGGTCGTGCCGCGCTTGTGCATAATCCAACATGATTTGCCGCTGGACACGCTGGGCGTCGAACACTTCCAATAGGCTTGAGGCCCCCTGTTGGAAGCTGAACTGCGCGAGACGAAGCGCTTCCGATGCCTGCTTCAACAAGCCCTTGTCGAAGACGTCGATCAGTTCGGCTGTGGTCCGGGCATCTTGATAGTGCTGATGGACGGATCGGGCCAGCTCGTTTCGCGCGCGAAGCAGTTCCGCTTCTTCACGCCGTTTGGCGCCCAAGGACGAGGCGATTTCACCCTGACGACGATACCAGAGCGGCATCGGAACGGAGAGCCCTCCTTGATACGCTTCGCGTCCCATCTCCCGCCAATAACTGCCCCCTACGGTGACGGTCGGCACCCGCATCTGCCGTTCGAATTCGATCTTCCAGTCCGATTGTTCCACCGACCTGAGCAAGCGTTGGATCGTCGGGTGCTGGCTCATCATCCGGTTCATCAACCCTTCGAGATTGATCTCTGTCGGAATCCCTGTGAAATCCCCTTGAATACTATAGGAAGGTCCCAATGAGCCGCCGGTGAACGTATCGACAGTCACACGGCTGACGCGAACGAGATTGTCCGCCCGCGCCAGCTGCTGCCTGGCCTTGAGCACCTCGACCTCGGCCTTAATCGATTCGAACTGCGGCGCTTCTCCCGACTTGACCCGCGCCTTGACGATCCGCTGCACGCCTTCGATAATCTCGAGGTTGCGACGCGCGAGCGCCGCATCCTGCTGAGCCAACAAGAGATCGTAAAACGCGACCTTCACCAGCGACCGCAAGTTCAATTGTGTTTCCAACAACCCAACATTCGCGGTGGCTAACCCTAAATCGGCGACGCGCTGGCGCGCCGCACGCATTGCCGGCCATTCGACCGGTTGCCCCACGGTCACGTTGTACTCGGTCAGTGAGTCGCGATCGAGAAACGGCCCAACACCCGCACGGCCGGTATCTCGAAGACGACCGTGGCCGCTGGAACTGCCAACTGTGGGGTTCGGATAGGCACCCGCTGCTGTCTGCACACCACGTTGCTGCTCGATCTGTCCTTCGGCAAAGGTCACCAGCGGGTTCTTGGCCAGGGCAAGTTCAACGATTTCATTCAAGTCATAGATGTTCTCCTCGGACTCAGTAGCAGCCTCAGAGAAGCCGGTCACGGGCCCGAGGTACAGGAGCACCGACAAGACCAATTGGGATACGGCGAACGACCGCGTCATGACACAAAACCTCTCACAAACCACCTGAGTAATCTAGACAAACTGATTTCCCCATTGTCCAGCTTTCCGGAAACTATACGCAGAACAGGTCTGTTTTTTCAAATAGCTGCGGAGCTGATCCGGACGGGTATCCATCGCGACAGGGCCGTGTGTGAATCGGAACCAGACTCCACGCTGATGCACCTGGGCGGGAAGATCGGTCCCCATCCCACTCAGGAGCCGATCGGGAGCCCAGTGAAATAAAATGCCGCGATTGCTGCCGTCGCGGCGACATTGAGTGACTCGACCGCGCTGGCCAGCGGAATTGCAAATCTGACAGTGGAGAGGCCCACGATGCTGTCAGCCAGTCCCTCCCCCTCATTGCCGACTGCCATGACAAGGCGGCGGGGAATGGACTGTATGCTCCTGAGCGACACGGTACCAGCCTGAGGGACCAGAGCCGAATAAATTACACAGCCGTGCTCAATAAAGCGTCGTGGCTCCGCTCCATAAAAAACAGGAAGGGTCAACAGCGTGCCGGCCGCCGCACGAACGACCTTGGGGCCGAAGGGGTCCGCAGAATCGGATGTCAGCCACAGTCCCGTGAGATTCAGCGCCGCGGCTGTCCGGATAATTGTGCCCACGTTGGCCGGGTCGCGCAGTCGATCCCCAAACAATCCAAGGATCCTTGGCTGCTCCAACAGGGACCGCTCATCCCACTGTGGTTGCCGGACGATAGCCAGAATACCCTGTGGGGCCTCAACGTCAGAGAGTCGGTCAAATAGGGCATCCGAGCAGCTAAACTGAGGAGCGTTCAGCATAGCCCGTGCCGCGTGCGCCTTCGTATCTTCTGTATCAAGATACCGAGGCGAGAGGGTCAGGCTGAGAATTGCCTGAGGAGAGTGTTGAATGAGATCGCGGCAGGCCTTGGCACCTTCGATAATGAAGGCGCCTTCCCGCATCCGAACGCGCTTATCGTGGAGCAGTTCGCGGATCAACGTGCGGTGTCGACGTGTCAACACCTGAAGAGAGGTCGGTCCGGTCACTGATACCCTGCTATCGGCGTCTTCGCTCCGCCTCCGCCTCTGCCGCACGGATTCGCTGGGCTCTCGCTTTCGCTCGTTTCAGAGCCGTCAGTTTTCCTCGTGTCCTGACTTGCTCGGACTGCAACTGTTCCAACTGAGACTTCAAGTGCGCCTTTTCCTGCTTGTGCAAATCAGCACACTCCGCCTTCGACAGCATCGTCCAATCACCGCTGCTCCTGGCACGCTTGATTCGTTGGTCCAGTGACTCCCGAAGCTTCTTGGCCCGCATCGTCATCAGGGACTTCAGCGCTTCTTGCCGGCGCTGTACCTCTTCCTCTTCCGCCATAATCCCGCGAATATCCGTTCCCAACATGACCCCGTCCCTCCTTCACTTCTCCAAAGGACTGCTAAAACGAGAGTTGTATTGTAACTGATTTCGCTGGTCATCTTCCAGACTGCCGAGAAGTCCATAACCTCTTGAAATTACTACGCCAGTTTCGATGAGCACGGAAAAGCCGTTGAACCGGAATAGCCTTCTCTGTATGATCGCGTTATGTCGATTGGGCCTCTCATCCAAGCCTGGAGACTCTCAAAAAAACAATCTCTTCAGTCTTTATCAGCATCGGCAGGGATTTCCTCTGCCTTTCTCGAGCAGATCGAATCGGACGAAGTCGATCCTTCCTCCGCGACACTTCAGGCCTTGGCCGCAGCTCTCCGTGTTCCGCCGGGCTGGCTGTTTGACAGCCCCCAGTCGTTCGCGTGCCTGTTCAATGATGGAGATCAGGAGGAAGAACCGGAGACTTCTCATCCCGACCCGTTGACTGAACGCATCCTGGCTGGGTCGAGAATGGACCGCGCGCTCTATGTGCTGCTGACGACACTGCTACAGGCAGGCGATCCCAAACTGCTGCGCGCCGCCGAAATGAGTTTGCGCAGCCTGGCAAAACAGTCCCGTCAGGCCACAGTCCCTTGGCAACAGCGTCCCTCTGGACATTTTGAGCCGCCCAGCGACTGACGCTGTCTCGCTGAACAATCTGGAGGTCGGATTCTAGAGTCTCATGACAAGGCCTGGGGTTCCTCACACTTTTTGCAGTTCAGAAGCGTGCCCAGATGTTGGTGTCGCCCCTCGGTGGTCATGACCCACGCCCGATTTACAAACGGTGGCTGATGCCGCACGTGCTGCCCATGGCCGCAGGCCAAATCGGCCACCCAATCCCCATGTTCGTCGAGATGGTATCCGACAATGGGCTGGTTCATGCTGTTTTATGGCGCATGCTGTTTACGACTAGACACACCCTAGCGTTTATCAAACCCCATCTCTGGGCGCTGGGATGCCGGGATATAGGTCCACCGCTGCTCACTGTCCACGTCGAAGCTCCCGAGAAACACCACCTGCCGATCGAGATGCCGAAATTCTGAAAGGGTTGCCCGGCAGTCCTGTGGATCGATCACACGTGCGTCGAATTGCCCCACGACATAGATCATGCCTTTCCCCGCCAGATAGATATTGCGGCGTCCGGAGTAACCTGTGTCAGGAAACAAGTCCGTTGACGTCGAACACCCGTTGACTCGTTGTACTTTTAGAGTGAGATTGAATCTCTGAAGGAACAGGTCCGTAGCGGTCCGAACGAGGGTAAGCCGGAGGTTGGTCGAGGGAAGATCGACCGACGCGGGCTCCGGCGCACTGCGGTTACAGGCGGCACCGAGCACACACAGGCTACCGACAAGTGCCAGCCACGCCAGCCGCCTCACCTGGGCGCGGCCACCTTGGGCGCCGCTCCTATGGCATCAAGTCCGTCCTGCGCGCAGGCGTCGTCGAGATGAGCGCCCGGTGCTCCCCCGACTCCGATCCCACCCACGACATCACCTCCGATTTCGATGGGCAACCCTCCCCCCACGATCAAAATCTCATTGTTGATGTCACGGAGGGCTTGGAGTGTCGGCATCTTATTGATGAGTTCCGCCAGTTCTGTCGTAGGTCGTCGAAGACTGGTCGCGGTGTAGGCTTTTTTTCGGCTGCTATCGACCGTATGCGGCCCGGCACCGTCGGCCCGTCCCATGGTACGCAGCACACCGGCCCGATCCACCACCGAGACGCTCACGCGATACCCGTCTTTCTTGCAGGATTCCAGCGCCGCCTGGACAGCCTTGCTGGCCATCCCAAGCGGCAATGTCGCCTCCCTCGGCAGTTCGTCGGCTCCGGCTGTCTGCAGTATTGTGATGCCGAATAGCAGGAAGAGTGCGGCGCCAGTTACCGCGAGGGACACTCCTCGTCTACCCCTGATACCCATATGCTTCATCATTGCCAGCCTCCTAAGAGCTAGGATCCTACGAAAGCTTGTTCAGGCTCCGTTACTGAGGGTACGGATGCATCCTGTGACTGTCAAGAGATCACCGACGGGGGATCCGATGGAAGAACTTACCGGGGGGGTTCCTTCCTGGTCCGCGTCAAAGCTCGGCAGGTTTTTCGCCTGAGACCACCTTACCGTGACGGTTACCGGCTCGGTCAGCCCTGACTGAATGAACCGACATGGCGATGTCGAGATCTTCGATCATAGCCCGTAAGGGTTCCGCAACGGACCAGGCTTGGGCCGGACATCCACGCGGGGTATGCGGGGCATCCCCGTCGAATATTTCTGATACCTGTCCCACGCACGCCTCTCCCAGATGTATTTCTAGCCCGTTTAGAAATGTCCTTGCTTGTGTTTTCACCTGAGCGCTCTTCCCATATGTCTTCACCCATGCCGTCACGAATGGACCCAATAGGAACGGCCACACGGTTCCTTGATGGTAGGCGCCATCCCGCTCGGCCACGCCCCCCTCATAGCGGGGCCGATACCGACTGTCGCTCGGTGATAGCGTGCGCAGCCCTCTTGGTGTGAGGAGGTGGTCTTTGACCACCGTCAGGATCTGCTCGGCTTGTTCTCGAGCCACCAAATTATCGCAGAGACTGAGCGCATAGAGTTGATTCGGGCGGATCGACGCATCGTGACCCTCCGGCCCATCAATCACGTCATAGAGAAATCCCCCTGCCTCGTTCCAGAACTTGGCGCGGAACGATTTCATGGCCAGGGCTCGGAGTCTCCGACAACGGTCCGCAGAGGCGGATTCGCCAAATTGTTCAGCCAGGCGCATTCCGATTTCCAAGGCCCGAACCCACAGGGCTTGAATTTCTACCGGCTTTCCCTGCCGTGGAGTGACGACCCAATCGCCGATCTTTGCATCCATCCATGTCAGCTGCGAACCGATTACTCCACCGACGATGAGCCCGTCTCTATCCATATGAATGTTGTAGCGGGTGCCGCGCCGATACCCATCGAGGATCTGTTTCACCGCCGGCCATGCGACGGTGCGGACTCGCGCCTCATCGCCGCTGTAGTCCAGATAGCGGCCGATCGCCTGGATGAACCACAGGGAGGCATCGATCGTGTTGTACTCCGGCTGCTGTCCGGCATCGGGAAAGCGATTCGGCACCATACCATCCGAAACATGGGCGGCGAACGATTTGATGATCTGCCACGCACTGTCGAGCCTGCCTGTCACAAGACACAGACCCGGCAAGGAAATGAATGTGTCCCGCCCCCAATCGGTGAACCACGGATAACCGGCGATCACCGTCTTCCCGATGCCTCGCTCAGACAGGTAGGCGCCCGTTGCGCATCGAAGCGACTCGGCCAACGTATCGGTCCCCGGCTCGACTTGGTCCGACCGTTTACGGCGCAATCTTTCCCGTTTGGCAATGGCAATCGGATCGGAGCCATTGCCTTGTTCGCTCGTCAACACCAGGGCCCGTTCTTCCCCGGGTTCGATCACGAAACGAAACTCTCCCGGCGACCACCAATCTTCTTCACAATCAAGCCCGCGTTGCCGCTCCACCGGAAACTGGATATGCCGGAACCAATCCGGCTCATGGCGGTACTCGCCTGCATGAACGGCCTGCACGGAAGGCATATCAGGATAGGGCTGCCACGATACCACCCCTGACGTGATCGACGCCTCCGTCGCGAGCGTGGTATTCTCGTGGTGAGTCCTGTGGTAGTCACGCCCGCTCAACATCGGCCGAACACGCAGCACCATCCGATGCGGCTTCGCTGTAATCGATCTCCATCGCACGAGGACAAGGTCTCGCCCGGACACACACAGGATTTCTCGTTGTACCTTGACGCCACCGCAATCGAAGGTCCAGGTTGGCCAGGGCACGGAAGAAAATCCTACGCAGTAGGTGTACCCGGCGGGATGAACCGTTCCCGGATACAGATTGGTTGAGAGAGCAAATGACCCCCCGTTAAGCTCGATCCATTCTTCGAGGTGATTGACGAGGACGACGCGTTCGGCCGGGGGCGTGCGTGCCGTTAACAACAGTGCGTGGTAGCGCCGCGTATTGGCGCCTGACACAGTTCCGGATGCGAACCCACCGCGACCGTTCGTTTCCAGCCATTCAAGACTCAGGGCCTGAACGAGATCTTGGCACTCTTCTCTGCCAATCAGCATTGGCTGTAGCTCGTCGTTCGTATCTCGTCGTTCGCGAGATACGCTTCACGAATGACGCTTAACACCCCTACTCTCCGCTCTGCTGAATCAGCTTCGCCACCAAACCAGTCCACCCGGTCTGATGGCTTGCGCCGATACCGGCACCGTTGTCCCCATGGAAGTATTCATAGAACAGGATG
>JABMDG010000281.1 GCA_015904045.1 Nitrospira sp. | reverse complement strand
CCCCATCAGCGCGTCTTGAAAATCGATCACTCCAAGCCGCGCTCCATCGACCATCAGATTGCGCGAATGGTAATCGCGATGCACGAAGACACGCGGCTGGCCGGCCAGCAAATCTGCAATCTGTTCGAACTCACGGCGGATCGGCATCCAGTCGTCGGCGCACATCGGCTTGCCCTGGCGCGCCACAATGCCATACTCCAGAAAATGATCGAACTCCCACAGGAGTAGCGGCGCATCGAAACTGCGGTGAAAGGCCAGACACCCCGGATCGGCAGGCGTTGTTCCCTTGATCTGCATCTGCACTAACACGTCAATGGCCTGTTTGTATCGGGATTCCAACCCGGGCGCGTCCGCCACGCTGACCGCTTCCGCCAGCGTGAGGTCGCCGAAATCCTCCAGATACAACAGCCCGGCCACTTGATCATAGCAATACAGCGTCGGCACCGGGACCCCGGCCTTTGCCAGATGCGACATGACGTTGAGAAACGGCAACTCAGCGATCTGATGCGTGGCGCCGCTCACAGCCTCTTCAGACTGTTTGAATGCTTCCGGCTCGGCCAGCTGCATTAGAATCAGGGAATGAGGAGGCCCTCCTGCGAGAGCCACGCGATAATAGCGCCGATTGGACGCATCGCCCGCCAACGGCGTCATCCCTCGCAAAATCAAGCCGGGAGCAAGATGAGCTTCAACCGTCCGCGCCACGAGTGTTTGATCCGGCAGAGCAAGCGGAGCCTTTGGAGGGGCAGGATTCACGGTCGTCATATGGGGCGGATTATAGCGAGGGTCCTCGAACTTGTCACGAAGACAGCACAATCCATCAGTGTTTGCCGCGTACAGTCAATGCCGAACTCACCGGCCACAGACTGTCGAGCCGGGACATGACCGCTGCGCCGACGGCCGCGCCGATGGTATCAGCCACCCAATCGAGCCAGCTCGAATCACGAAAAGGCACGAGCGACTGATGAATCTCATCGCTGATCCCATACAAAGACGCGAAGAGGACGGCCAGGGGCAAGGCCAGGTTTCCCCATGACTCGTTTGTCCCCCAACGCAAGGCCCGATAGCACAATCCTCCCAAGGCCGCGTATTCAACCACATGCAGAACCTTGTCACTGAAAGACAAGACGAACGACGGAAGCTCGTCTTCCGGATGGGGCTGCGATGACAAATAGAAAATCAGTCCGGCATAGGCGCACACCGGCATCCAGTATCGGAGAAATCCGCTCACTGCTTTTCCCTTCAAGTGAGAAGGCACCGGCAAATATCGCCGTTGATTGCATGCCCCCTATCCCTATGACATACTTTATCCAACAATGGAATTGTTTCCCCGATGAAGCGCGTCCACGTCTGTTTCGTGTGGCATATGCACCAGCCGTACTACACCGATCCGGTGGCTGGATCGGCCAGTATGCCCTGGGTGCGGCTCCATGCGACCAAAGCCTACTACGACATGGCGTACCTGCTGGAGCAATTTCCGGCCGTGCATGCGACGTTCAACTTTACCCCGTCGCTCCTGCTGCAACTACAGGAGATCGGCACCGGCGCCGTGCGTGATCTCTTTCTCGAACATGCGCAACGGCCTGCGGCGGACCTCACTGATGAAGAACAAGCCTTTCTGATCCGCCATTTTTTTTCTGCCAATTGGGCCACGATGGTGCGTCCGTACCCGCGCTACCACGAATTGCTGGTGAAGCGTGGATTAGACATCCAGGGGCAGGACCTTAACGGCCTGGCTGAGCGGTTCTCCGTTCAGGATTTTCTGGATCTGCAAGTCTGGCACAATCTCGCCTGGTTCGGATATGGCGCCGTCGCTCGCTATCCCCGCCTGGCTGCACTACGCAATAAGAATCGTGGCTTCACGGAGGAAGAGAAACAGGAGATATTGGCGCTCCAGCTCGCGACTATGCGCGAAGTCGTCCCTCTCTATCGGCAACTCGTAGAACGAGGACAAATTGAGCTGACGACGACACCCTTCTTTCATCCGATTCTCCCACTCGTCATCGATACCGATCTCACCCGGCGCGCCAGGCCGGATCTCCCGCTGCCAGCTCGATTCCATGCCCCGGAAGATGCCGAGGCCCAACTCCGGCTGGCCGTCGACTTTCACAGCAGAACATTCGGCCGCGCGCCGGCGGGCTTATGGCCGTCGGAAGGGTCGGTCTGCCCTGAGCTGCTCCCTCTCGTCCATAGCACCGGTCTGCGCTGGCTGGCGACTGATGAAGGCATCCTCGCCCGTTCAATGGAGTTGGAGGGGCGGCCGTGGAATCGGCAAGGATCGCTCTACCGGTTCTATCGGGCCGGGCTGTCCGGACAAGAATTGACCATGCTGTTTCGAGACCGAGAGATCTCCGACGCGTTCGGATTTGTGTACCACAAGACGACGCCGGAATCAGCCGCCGAGGATGTGCTCCGGCGGCTGCGGAACATCGTCCGGGAGACGGCACAGGACGAGATTGTCATCGGCGTAATCCTGGACGGAGAAAATCCTTGGGAACATTACCATGACGGCGGCGAGCGATTTCTTTCCCTCCTGTATTCCACTTTTTCACAACGCACCCTGGATCAGGAACACAGTGTCGCCGTCCAATCCACGACTGTCTCCGAGGCGATGACGGCGGCTCCTCCCTTACAGCATCTGTCCTGCCTGCATTCAGGCTCATGGATCAATACCGACTATAAAATCTGGATCGGCCATGAGGAGGACAATCGAGGCTGGGATGTCCTTGGCCACACCAGAGCGCGCCTTGCAGCCCTCGCACCGAATCTTCCGCCGGACCGCGCGCGAGCGGCATGGAACGAACTCTACGCCGCCGAGGGCAGCGACTGGTTCTGGTGGTATGGCGATGATTTCGAGACGGACTTCAAGCCGGAATTCGACCGGCTGTTCAGAAC
>JABMDG010000280.1 GCA_015904045.1 Nitrospira sp. | reverse complement strand
GGACACGCTGCGCGCGCGGCTGCAAGGGCGCGCCTCGGACTCTCAGGAAGAGATCATTCGCCGGCTTCAACGAGTCAAAGAAGAAGTGTGGAGCTTTCGCGAATACTACTATATCGTCCGAAACGACGACTTAGGGCAATCGTTGCGCGAGATGCAGAGCATTTTTCTCGCGGAACAGCTCAAGACGAAACGGTTGGATATGAATTGGTTCGAGCAGAATTTCATTGTCGACAGAGACCCCAAGCCACATCAACGGGACCCATCAACCACCACCTAGCAGGAGTGTACTATCATGGTCGATATGCTGAGTCTATTACCCCAATACACACCCAATGAATTTGATTCACGGCACAGACTGGTGATCGTCGCCTCACAGCGGGCCAAGCATTTGACCCAGGGGGCGAAGCCAACCGGTCCGTCGCGGTTCACAAAAGAGACGACGGCTGCGCTCGATGAAGTTCTGCGCGGCAAGATCTCCTACCTCACCGGAAAAGAGGCGCGGGACGCGATGAAGGAAGCGAAGCGAGGGAAAGAAGGCGAGACAGAGCGCATCGCCATGATGACGGGAGAAGACGCTCGAGAAATCAAAAAAGAGTTGAGCGTCTATGTCGATGATACCGCTAAACCGGCCGAAGCTTCGGCCGAGGAGTAATGGTGGATCCCGATAGACCGACGGCGCTTTTGCGTGGCAAGCGCTTTGTGCTGGGCGTCACCGGAAGCATCGCCGCGTTTAAGGCGGTGGGTTTGCTGCGGACATTGAAGGGCCACGGTGCGTCCGTCTCCGTCGTGATGACAAATAGCGCGACGAAATTCGTGACGCCGCTGACCTTCGAGGTGCTGTCCGGCGAACCGGTAACCACCGATCTCTTCCAGGCTCATGAGGAGATGAAACATCTGACGGTTCCCGACGACGCCCACGCCGTCATTGTCGCGCCGGCGACGGCGAATGTGTTAGCGAAGGCCGCTGTCGGTTTGGCAGATGACGTGCTGTCCACGATGCTGCTCACGGCTCGGTGTCCGCTGATCGTTGCGCCGGCCATGGACGGCGGCATGTGGGAACACCCCACCGTTGTCGAGCATGTGAGGACGCTTCGATCACGCGGGGTCGTCGTGCTCGATCCTGAAGTAGGCCCTCTGGCATCTGGGCAGATCGCACAAGGAAGGCTGGCAGCCGAATCGAGAATCATAGACGCCGTACAGAGTGCATTGGCATTGCAGGCTGATTGGCTGGGCCAGCGGGTGCTGGTTTCTGCAGGGCCGACCCAAGAAGCGATCGATCCTGTGCGGTTCATCTCCAATCGCTCGTCTGGCAAGATGGGCTACGCGATTGCGGAGGCCGCGCGTGATCGGGGGGCCGAAGTAGTTCTGGTGACCGGGCCGACCGCATTGACACCGCCTTCCGGCGTTGAGGTCGTTCCTGTTGTCTCAGCCCATGAAATGGCCGAGGCGCTTTCCCGGCATTTTGATTGGGCCACGGTGGTGATCATGGCGGCAGCCGTTGCTGATTTTCGTCCCAAGGAGCGGGCCGAACAGAAACTCAAGAAGGGTGATCGCACGGCGTTCTCGCTCGAATTGGAGACGGCTCCGGATATTCTTTCGATGTTATCTGCCAGACGAACCACTCAGATTCTGGTCGGGTTCGCAGCGGAAACCGAGCGACTGGTCGCTCATGCGACGGCGAAGCTTACCGCCAAAGGACTCGATATGATTGTCGCCAATGATGTGACAACAGAAGGTGCTGGATTCGGCAGCAACGACAATGCCGCCGTCATCCTGACACGTTCCGGTCGACAGAAAGAGTTTGCTGTGATGCCGAAACGTCGGCTCGCCGACGCCATTTTAACTGAAGTGCTGGGGGTGGAGTCGTTAGGACAACCCTCTGCTATAGCGACGGAGTAGCGATGGGAGCAGGCGCCAACAAACCCGCAAATGCAGCAGAAATCGATCGATTGGCTCTCGAGGTGGCCACGGAGCCGGGATCGAAGGCCTTCATGCCGCTGGCGGAAGAATATGGCAAAGCCGGCATGTGGGGTGAGGCGGCGGCGGTGCTTGAGGACGGCCTGAAAGTCTATCCGCAATTTATTACTGCCATGGTGGCGCTGGGACGAGCCTATGATCAGCTGAATCAGCCGGTCAAAGCTGCGGCCGTGCTCGAGGAAGCGGTCAAGTTGAGTCCGGACAATCTTCGTGCGCACAGAACCCTGGCCAAGATTTATGTTGCTCAAGGGGCGAAAGAAGCCGCACTGCAATCGTGTCGCGCTATTCTCGCCGTCAACCATCAAGACCAAGAAGCCTTGGCAGTATGTGCCAA
>JABMDG010000028.1:17228-19350 GCA_015904045.1 Nitrospira sp. | reverse complement strand
GAAGCAGGCGTATCCGGACCATCCGTCATGGGCATTGCAGACCTCCCTGACTTGGCAGCAGGTCTGACTGTCCGGTACGGATAGAGCTATGTAATGGAGATACGGAGTGGAGATGCATCACGAAGCCTCCTTGCCGAGCGGGTTAAATTCCGAAAGGGCCATGTACCTACGTACATGATCTCCCGGGCTTTTATCCCTCCGTGGAGCCTCGTCATGCGAGACCGGAAACTCTTGGACCAGACGCCTCCCGTCAAGGAAGCCGGAACCCTAGTTTCCCTTTCGCGGCTATTGTCACGATCTTGTGGCGGCAAAGTCAAGACAATTGTATACAGAGTCGTCAACCATGCTTCCGTCGTGATGGGATTACTCCCATCCGTTCCTTCCCATCAGGGTCTTCGGCGGTCGCCCGCCGCAATGGACGGTCAGGGCATCTGCCCGGGAGAAAGAAAGCCGCAACCCGTGTATCTCGTCAAGCGTATCTCGTTGGGAGAAGAGCGTATAGCTGATGGCCTATAGCACGTGATCGAATCGGATGAAGGAGTGTTGCTAATCACGATCCGGTCCCGTGCCATAAGCTATACGCCAGAGGCTCTCTTCTTTGGTCGAGATACGAGGGACGCTCATGACATATCCTGGCGGGGGATGAGGGAGTAAGTAGGGGGAGTGGGTTCCTGCAGGCTGAGCGCTTGTTGAACTGAGAGCGTTACCCTCCGGCGAAGACCGGGCGAAATCCGGCCTCGGTGAGAATACGGGCAATCGCGTCACGCTGATCTCCCTGGATCTCGATCCGGCCCTCTTTGACCGTGCCTCCTGCTCCACAGACCTTCTGCATCTGCTTGGCGAGGAGCTCTTTCTCCGCCTGAGCAATTCCGACAAACCCTGTGACCACCGTGACGGTCTTCCCGCCGCGGTGCGCTGTCTGGCGAAGGATATCCACGCGCCCGCGACTCTTCCTGGGCGCGGCGGATATGCGCGCACTCTCGTCGCCAGGCTCTCTGGGTGAAGCTGCTGGTCGGGGCGCCTGCTTCAGCGCGGCGAACGGATTGGCCCACTTGACGGGCCCACCGTCAGTGGGAAGGCGTTTCTTGTCTTTCATGGGGTATATGCTCCGGGGGCAAAGCTACACCGAGGGTAGACTATTCGACAAGTGGCAGCGGGGTTCATTCACTAGAGATGAGGAGACATCGCGTGGCCTGCTGGTTAAGAGCCTCCTAATCCATTTGTTTCTACACGTACCTCTTATTCGAGTCGCTGAAATGAGATCAACATTTGCTCTAGAGGGGGTGTTAGAGTGAATAAGTCATTAAACAATTTAAAACATGGGGGTTCTGATGCATGTGATGAGACGTATCGTGTTCATGGGATTAGGAATTGCATTAACCGGCTATCTGAGCGGAGCACCAGTCTTCGCAGCCGATAAACCAATAGAGGATGGATCGAAGATCATGATTACGTCTCCCAAGGCCGGGGACAAGGTCAGTGACAGTTTTGAGCTGAAATACGAGTTGACCAAGGGCTCGCAAGCTGCCCATGCCCACGTGTTCGTGGACAACGAGTATCAGAAGGGTTTTAACGGAGCATTCAAGGGGCTGAGCAAGGGAACGCACCAGATCACCGTGACGGGCGCCACGAAGGATCACGCCCTCGTCGCTGCCAGCCAGACCATTACCGTCGAAGTGCAGTAGTACTCCAATCGCCGGTTTCAAGCTGCCAGGGTCTTGTGAAAACTTGGCCCTGGCACGCATGGCTCTTCAGGCTGCCTCCACGCAGCCTCCCCTGCAAAGAGACAGTTCATCGAAAATGTCCACACGATCGTTCTGATGCGGCTGCGGTCACCATCCTTCAGCGGATACCGGCTGACTAGGTCCTACCTGGGCTGAACCATCGGGAGTTCGCGTGACCCTTCCGCGGTTTGCTGAATCCGCAAGCGTTCGAGACGCGAGGCTTCAAACACATCGTGAAGCATGTCGTCCGCCACCTGGGTCAGCTGCGCTGCCGCATCTTTCATATCCGCGTGCTCGACTGCACGCGAGAGCACTTCGGCTTTGGTCGCGCCTTTCTGCTGGCCCATGAACGGTTTGAGGAGGAGATACGCGACATCTCGCAGCGGCATATGCCGCAA
>JABMDG010000028.1:9784-17128 GCA_015904045.1 Nitrospira sp. | reverse complement strand
CGCAGATCCACGCCGAGCTCGAAGCTGTACGTTCCGTATAACGCGGAAATCTTGCGAATGCCCTGAGGCCCGAACCTGGTGCCGGCGCGATAGGTCGTCCCGCCATCGAACGGTGCGCCAAGAATAGCGACGTCGTACTGGCCGCACTTGCGAACGTCTTCGACATACGGAGCCTTGATAAAGGTATTGATGCCGGCGAAATGCGGAAGTTCTCCACGGCTGAACGTGGGAATGCGGCGATCTTTGATGGAATCGGCGCCGGGCAGGCCCAATTCAAGGCCCCGTGCGATTTCTTCTTCATATTTCGTGGTCGGCAGCAGCGCCTCCGCTTCGACTGCGAATTTCGCCTCCGGTCCGTATTTGTCATGCAGAGGAACCTTGCCTTGATATGTTTTCTTTTTCGCCATGAGTGCTCCTTTCTACACAATGAATGAATTCCAATCTTGTGTACAACGCTCCTTCAGCACGGGGCTTCTCGCACTGCCTTCCCTCATTGTTAGCTTGATTCAGTCTTCTCCGGATGAATCGGTGCTTTGTTCTTGCCAACGATGACCTGAAGAGTCGTCAAAACGAGAATGCTACCCAGCACCAGCGGGACGGCCCACAACTGCCACCAGGGGGCGTCGGGCGACACCGCATACGGGCGCGGCCAGGCGATATTGACGAATTCAAACAGTGACCAGAGAAACGCGATGGTATTGATCCATAATCCCCAGGCGCCCAGCTTCAATTCACCCAATGAGGGGTCCCAGCGCCCTGCAAGACGGGTGTAGAGTCCGACACCCGTGGTCATCGCAAACATGGCGTACAACCCGCCTGTCCCGAATGCCAGGACCGTGGCAACCGCTTCATTGTTGAGTCCGAAGAGCAGTCCGAGCGTGGCCAGCAGCACCGTGGACAGCACGGCATTATGCGGAGCGCCGGCAGCGGTGACCCGACTGAGGACGGCTGGCAGACTGCCTTCACGAGCCATGGAAAATACGATACGGGATGTGTACTGCAGCATCGACGACCCGCACGCCAGGAATGCGATCATGACGATCGCCAGAAATGGAGTTTCCGCCCAGGCGCCAAAGTTGTCGACGATCACGGGCGTGACCGGATCGGACGCGGCGCTCGTCTGGCGCAAGGTGTCACGGTTGAAGCTCAGGGTGAGCGCGGCCGAGTTGAAGAGCACCACGCTTCCCACCATGCAGAGGGATAAAAAGATCGCGCGAGGCACCATCCGTTTGGGCTCGTGAGTTTCTTCGGCGATGGTTGAGCAGGCATCGAAACCGATGAACGCCCATCCGGAAATAGCCAGCGCCGCCAGAAACGCCGCGGTCTGGCTGGGGGCGGTTCCCGTTCCGAGATGCGCGAACAGTTCGGACAATCCGTGCTGCCGGAAAAAGAAGAACAGCAGCAGCGCGACACCGAACGAGCCGACGATTTCCGCGTAGACGCCCAGGGAAATCAGGAACTTAAAAACAGAGACATGGACCAGGTTGAGGACGGTGCAGATGAGTAAGAACACCGCGCCCCACATCACGAGGCTGACTCCGGTTCCACCTCCTGATCCGAAGAAAATCGCCAGCCAGACCCCGCCGGTGTAGGCGGTCGTGGTGAGCATCGCAATCGTGGAGCTGACGTAGATGGCTCCTGCATAGGTGCCGGTGGTGGCGCCTCCGAGCTGTCTCGCCCATTTGTACGCGCCTCCCGCGATCGGAATCTGCGAGGACAGTTCCGCATAGACCGTCGCCACCAGCATTTGCATCACCAGACAGAGTGCCAGCGCGGCAAACCATCCTCCCCCCGTGACGACCGTTTGTACGCCTATGATGGCGTACAGCCCGGCCACGGGCGAGACGGTCGCAAAGCCGATGGTGAGACTGTTCCAGAGACTGAGGCTGCGATGGAGAGTCCCGGGAGCACTCGAAGCGGCAGCGGGAATGAACGTATCCGGACTTTCGTTCGTCAGCATGGCAGACCTCTCCCGCTTGGCAGCAGGTCTGACTGTCCGGTACGGATCGAGCTATGAAATGGAGATACGGAAGGGAGATGCATAACGAAGCCTCCTTACCGAGCGGGCTAAATTCCGAAAGGGCCATGTACCTCAGTACATGATCTCCCGGGCTTTTATCCCTCCGTGGAGCCTCGTTATGCGAGACCGGAAACTCTCGGCCCAGACGCTTCCAGTAAAAGAAGCCGGAACCCTAGTTTCCCCTTGCGCGGATTTTTACGATCCTGCGGCGGCAAAGTCAAGACAATTGTACACACCGTCGTCAACCATGCTCCCGTCGTGATGGGGTTGCTCCGGCTAGGAAACGATGGCGTACGCTCTACCTGGTGTGGACCATCGGCAGTTCGCGTGATCCCTCGGCGGCTTGCTGAATCTGCAAACGTTCGAGCCGCGAGGTCTCAAACACATTGTGCAGCATCTCGTCCGCCACCTGGGTCAGCTGTGCTGCTGCATCTTTCATGTCCGCATGCTCGACCGCACGCGAGATCACTTCGGCTTTCGTTGCGCCTTTCTTCTGGCCCATGAACGGTTTGAGGAGAAGATAGATCACATCTCGGGCCGGCATATACCGAAAGAAGCGGCTGAGGAGTTGAAAGGTCTGGCGGGGGTAATGGAGGAGCTTATAGAGGAAGAGCTTTTTAATCCCGGCCTGTCGTACACGGTTGATGGTTTCCCCTGAGAGGCAGGTCGGGTCGATTTCAGAACATTTGAAATATTTATACCAATCTGTGGTTTCGTTCACCAACCCGCGTTTGACGTATTCCTGCCACAGGGGGGTCCCTCGATAGACGCAGAGCCGGTTGAACCCGAAGGTGTCGAGTGGAAGCCTTGACGCGAAGTCGAAGGTGGCGTTCATATCCTCAATGGTTTCGTCCGGATTGCCCACCGTAAAAAATCCGTGCACGATCTCCACGCCGGCCTTTTTCGCGTTCTTGACGGCAGTCGTGACCTGGTCCAGCGTCTGTTCCTTCTTCAGCCGATCGAGAATCTTCTGGCTGCCGCTCTCGATGCCGAACATCATGGCACCGCAATTGGCCTTCGCCATGGCGGGGAAGAGATGTTGGGCGACGGAATCCACGCGCCCCTCGATGCCCCACCGGATCGAGAGTTTTTCTTCCATGATCCCGTTACAAATCGCCTCGATTCGTTTGGGCTGGAGCAGAAAGTGATCGTCGACGAAGCCAACGGACTCATAGCCGAGTCCTTCGAGATATTTGAGCTCCGAGACCACATGCTGTGGGCTGCGGGCACGCCACTTTCCTTCGTTGAAGATCGGGATGTCGCAGAAGATGCAAGGCCAAGGGCATCCCCGAGACGTTTGCATCGTCGTGAACCGTCTCATCGAGAGCACCACCGGGACATCGAGCGGCATGGATTCGACATAGTCAAGTTTCAGGCTCTCGCGATCCGGAAAGGGCCACTGATCCAGGTGCCGCTCCATTGAACGATTGGCATTGTGGACGACCTGCCCGTCCTTCATCCATGTTAGGCTCGCGACGGCTTGGGGATTCTCAAAGTTCGCGAGGAGATCGAGGAGTAACTGCTCCCCATCGCCGCGGCACACGAAATCGCGCTCCATTGCGCGGTTGGGATTTTGGATGACTTGCCCGTTCTTCATCCACGTCAGACTTGCGACCGCTTGCGGGTTCTCGAAATTCGCAAGGAGATCGAGCAATAACTGCTCCCCGTCGCCGCGACACACAAAATCGACTTCGGGACACTGCAATTTGACTAAGGAGGCATTCAGGCTGGCGAATACACCGCCGAATGCGAGCTTCACGTTCTGATTGGTCGCACGGATCTCCCGCGCCAGTATTTTGGCGTAGGGATAGCTGGTGGTACTCAGAAAACTGAGGCCGACGAGGTCCGGTTGTTCCCGGTTGATCCGGTCAATGATGACCTGGTTCGGGGTGTCGGGATTGGCCTGATCGAACAGCACGCATTCGTGCCCCGCCTGCTTGATGACGGACGACAGCGACATGATGCCGATGGGGGGGAATCCCATGACGCGAATATTGCCGTTGGTGGCGCGTGTCTTCGCTGGAAGCGCGTAGAACTGTGGATCGCGAACGTGGATGAGATAGACGAGCATGTCGGCCTCACAATGTGTGATGTTTCATACGCTGTCCGTGGCGAACCGTGACTGTACAGATGTAACAGCGTCGGATTACGCCGGGTGTGTCCCGGTTGAGAACTCTTTCAGGGAAAACGGATACAATTTGGGCGAAATTGTGCCAGGGCCGGACTTGTCAGTCTGATCAATATTGCTCACTTTTAGAGCCTGCATGTAATAAGCATGCGGCGGTGCTTCGCGGGCTCAGACCGCAAGCCACCAAGGAGAGTTTGTCGAGCAGGACGATGGTGGTGAGGAGGGAATCGCCGGTACAGCCGGCGGTTGTCGGGCCTGATGACGCCTTGTTTCCTGTACGTCAGACAGATTTTGACGGCGTTTCGGATCTCGCCATTCGACGGGTCTGGTGGCTACGGGTTGTTCAGCGGAATCTGAATGCTGATCGCACCGGCAAGATCGCCCTCCCGGGCGCCTTCCCGAAGATAGCCGGAGATATCCAACATCCCTTTGGGATCGCCGTGACAGACCAGGCAATCCTGCGAGTAATAGATCGGCGTCAAGGTTCTCAAGAGCTTTCCGTCGTCGATCCATTCGGTGACGGGAGCGTGCGAGACCGGTTGCGCAGCCAGCCGGTTCAGTATCTGTTCTTCGTAGGCATCCGGCAGGTTCTTCAGGTTCCTGGGGTTGAGCGCGGTTTGCTTGATCTTGACGTGAGAACGGTTGGAGAACTTTCGCGCGGCCTGGCTGCCGAACGTGGCCGGGATGAAGTTCTTATATCCAATGCCGCGTTGATTGATCACGAATTGCGCATCGGCGACGACTTCCTTGCTTGATTGGAGCAACAGCGGCAATTGTGTTTTCGCCAGAGAAGGAAGATCAGAGGGGAGGCGGTTCAGATCGATCGTTGTTTGGCGGAGAAACTCCTCGACAACCTGGTGCTCAAAGGCCTCCGGCGTAAACCCCTTGTCGCCCTTCTGGGGATCATTGATCAGTGTTTGATTGCGCTCGATGATGAGACGACCGACATTGAGAAGGGTGGCCAGATTCTGAGCGGTGTGCTCCCGCTCCGCGCGCTGCGCTTGTGCCCAGCTGAGATTCCACCACAGAGGCATGGACGCCAGGATGAGGACGATGCGCAGGCAGGTATGAGATTTCATGGGCGCTCCATTGCGATCATTTTCCCCCCGCCATCCGGCACTGGCCCTGGTCATAGTGGTCGGGCACTTTTGAGACATCGAGCTGCAGGCCTTCGGCGGTCGCCCGGCGGGTCGGGGCATAGTTCTCTTCGAGCCAGCGTCTCCGCATCTCCGCCAAACGCCCCCTTTCTTCCAACCGGTACAACAAGTTGTTGAGGAACCACTGTAGCCGCCTCTTCCCTGCACCGGTGACGATGGAAAATGATTCCTGGGAGAGGATCAAGGGTGATCCGTCAGGCCGTTCAAGAAGGTGCCAGTCAGGCCAGACCTGTTTGGTCACATATTGGAGGATAGGGTAATCGGTCAAGATCACGTCGATATGCGGGTCCTTCGTCTCCACCGCGGCGGGGAGTGAATCACACACCAACAACCGGATATCCCGGAGATTGGCTTCAGCATAGAGCTGAGCGGTTCTTCGATTTTGCACGGCGACCGTCAAGCCGGACAGGCTTTCTCGAATCGCTGCCAGCGTATCGGCGCGTCCGGCCTGCTTGCGAAACTGGGTTCGAATGTTCTCGGCTATTTCCGGGCTCCGAGTCATGGCGCTCACCCCTCCGCCATGAAAATACGGAATGGATGACCACAGGCCTGAGGGAGTTCCGCCGGGAACGTTCCCGCTGAACGAGGAGACAAAAAGATCGATATGCCCTTCATCCAGTTCGATGAAGAGATCACGGAATCTGGTCACATGCAACGTGGGCACGATGGGTTGCTGCCCGCCGCAATGGACGGTCAGCGCGTCGGCCACCTCGCGAATCAACTCGACATCGAGGCCGGTCACTCGAACGCCTTCGTCGGTATAGACAGCCGGAAATACAAAGGGGCGGAACGGTTCGACGGAAATGCCGACACGGATCTGCCCGTCGGCGCAAATGGTCGATAGCTCATCGCGGCTCAAGGGGTGGACCAATTCGACTGCGTCAAAGACCAGCCCGCATCCCTGCAGCAGCATGCCAAGTATCAAGAGCAACAGAACAGCGGCGTCAGCGCCCGATTTCCCTCGGTCGCGTGTGGCTTTCCCATGACTGCCTTCCGCACCGCTGGAGGATCTCTGGTTGGTCATTTTGTTCAGAGTCGAATGCCAATGGTAAAGAGCCATTGGTCCGTTAAATCGGACTTGCTTTTGAAGTCAATTTCAAACCGCGAATACTGGAATCCCATATCCACTGACACTCCCTGCGCAACGGGGAACCGGACCCCGACCTGGCCTCCATACAGATATCCCGGAGAAAGGTCATCCCGGCCGGGTAGCGTTCCCCCGAGCAGCGCGCCCACATACGGAACCGCCCTGTCTTCCAGCGGGCCAAAAAGGAGATGCCGGATAATCCGATTAATTGGTTTGTGTCTGGGGAAATCCAACACATCAATGAAATTATTCCACCGGGGGTTCAGATACAACGAATGTTGGTCGGTCGTGAAGGTCTGGGTGTGGTGGCTATAGTATTGGTAGACGGTTCTCACCTCAAGAGAACCATAGCGAAGGGCGGTGAAGCCGGCTTGGACGGCGAGAACCCTGGCCTGTGGCGCAAATGTCCGCTGATTGAACGATACGTCGAAATTGAACGGGCGAAGGGGGAAAAACACCGGAACTGCCTCGATGGCCGATGCGCCAGGAGGAGACACCATTGCCGACAAAGCAACGGCGAAGAAGAAAGCCGCGGGTGTAGGGAATTGCCGGATGGGTAACGAACCTCCTGCCGGTCGGATCAACTCTCCTGGTAACGACGTTCCAGATGATATAGCACTTGCATCTTTCAACAGCAAGGCCACTTTCCTGAGCGCTGGACAAGCTATGAGCGATGGTCGTGCTTCGACGCCGTCCCCTGCCGTTTCGGCCGGAAGAAATTCTGCAACAGCGCCTGACTTTCTCTTTCCAACACACCGCCCGTTACCTCCACATGGTGGTTCAGCCGGCGCTCGGCGGGAATGTCGAAGATCGATCCGCAGGCGCCGGCCTTGGGGTCCCAGGCGCCGAAGACGAGCCGCGCGATGCGGGATTGTACGATGGCGCCGGCACACATGGCACAGGGCTCCAAGGTCACGTAGAGCGTGGTTTCAGTCAGACGCCAGGTTCGCAA
>JABMDG010000028.1:7091-9684 GCA_015904045.1 Nitrospira sp. | reverse complement strand
CCGGGCCGCGGCATGCAGAGTTTTCGTGTGCTGCAGGGCGCGTTGTTAATGCTCTGCATTGACCGAGAGAAAGATGGTGGCATTGCCGCGGCTGAGTAAGAGCAGAACAGGAGAATTTGGACTCAGCTGGTTCGTGATCCGCTCAAAGTCCCGAACATCTTTCACCGGTTTGCGGTTGATTTCGCGAATGACGTCGCCTGTTCGTAATCCCGCCCGCTCTGCGTGACTGTCCGATTCAATCTCTGTCACGACCACGCCTGACCGTACGTTCGACCGTCCAAATCGTTGGGATTGATCGGTCACATTCTCGACCGTGATACCCGTGAGGACATGCTCGCCTTTGCCTCGCCCATCGTCTCGTCGACTGATTTTCGTGCGCTCAATGGGTAGCTCGCCGATGGTTATGGTGACGTCATGGGGCTTCTTGTCTCGGAGAAGCGATAACGTAACCGTCGTGCCGGGCGCAGTCTCGGCCACTAATGCCCGTAACTGACCGGGATCGCGGATGGTCGTCCCGTGATAGTTCGTAATAATGTCTCCGCGCTCGAGGTTGGCGCGGGCGGCCGGGCTGTTCTCCGTCACGTCGGCGATCAACGCGCCTTTGGTATCTGTGACTCCGAACTCTTTGGCGAGATCTTGGGTGATCTCTTGGATAGAGACGCCGATCCATCCCCTCACGACCTTGCCGTGCTTGATCAGGCTCTCCATGACGCTCTTAGCCATGTTGCTCGGAATGGCGAACCCGATGCCCATGTAGCCGCCGCTTTGCGTAAAAATTGCCGTATTGATGCCGATCAGCTCACCTCTGAGATTGACGAGCGCGCCGCCGGAGTTGCCCGGGTTGATGGCCGCATCAGTTTGGATAAAGTCTTCGTAGTCCACGATCCCCATATTCGCCCGGCCGACCGCGCTGATGATGCCCATTGTCACCGTCTGGCTCAGCCCGAACGGGTTGCCTATGGCGAGGACCATTTCTCCGACCTCTAATTGTCTCGCATCTCCCCAGGGCAGTACGGAGAGGTTCGACGCGTCGATCTTGATCACGGCCACATCGGTCTTGGGATCTGTGCCGATAACCTTGGCTTTAAACGTGCGCTTGTCGGGCAGGGAGACCGTCAATTCATCGGCACCTTCGACCACATGGTTATTCGTGACAATATAGCCATCAGTTGTGACAATGACCCCGGAGCCATGGCCTTGTTCTTGATGCTCGCGGGGAGTCGGGACGGGGCCTTGAAATTCTTCGCCGAAGAAACGGCGGAAGAACGGGTCATCGAAAAAGGGGAGTGGACCGTGTTCGCCGCGACGCGCGCTCTTCTTGACCGAGGAAATATTGATGACGGCAGCTTTCGCCTGCCTGGCTACGGCGACGAACGGTTGTGCGGAGACGCTCATGTCTCCCGCCGGTTGAGGGCTTTGTTGTGCGGCTACCGCCATCGGTTGCTGGACCGTTACGTCAGATGGCGGCGAACAGGTGACCAGACCTACGACGAACAAGAGCAATCCGCATACGAACAGAAGCTTGAAACGCGATCGGATCAATTTAGAAGATTGGTTCATGCCAACACCTGTACGACCCGCACGAAGTGATGCGATGCAAGGTCCTCCGCACGTTTAGCCTGCTCTGCGTCACTGCCTCAGCGGCGGTCAGAGCCGGTCGACTCTCTGTCTTGGAACTCGTAGGCCTCTACGCTAGGATTGAGCGTCCCTGTCCCGCCGAATGTATGAATCCGTCATATATCCACAGTTAAGCACCCGTGATTTTCCACCTCCGGTTGCGGCTTTTCCGCCGGAGAAGGATGCCTCGATGGTGAATCCTCCACAGCGGTCGCATTTCAGGAATATCATCCCCCCCCCTCAAATGTTCTGAGGGGGGGCCGTGTTGCGAGTATTATGGTCTTCGAGACTTTGGCTAACTGATCTTGATCGGCACATGCTGACGGATAAAGGTGATGATCGGTTCGACATCTGATTCTGAGTAATAGTGCCTTCGCACTCCTTCCTCGAACACGCTCAATGCGTTACGCACGAGTTGTTGTGCCAACACACTATCTCCGGCCTCTTGAGCTTTGGCTGCCTCATCCAACTTTCGAAGCACGGATGCCTGAGGAGTCCGTGGATCGCTGGCATACACATTCCGGTAATCCTTCTTGAGAAGTTCCTGCTCAATGTCCTTGACCCACGATGCCGCGTAGGCGTCAGCGCCGGAGATCCAGCCCGCTGCTTCTAATGATGATGGCATCAGCGCTATCCCGCCGATCAAAAGGGACAGCGCGCACAAAACAGCTGTAACTCTCATGTGTCCCTCCTTGGGTTAAGGGTTTGGGTTGAGTTGTATAGACGGACAAGCCGCCGTACGGTTCCATTGTCCAATGGGCGTATGGCGATTCCGCCTGCGGGAGTACGAATAATTCTTCGTGTAAACAAGTCAAGGCCCTTTCTGAACCTCAAGCCGCAGGGTCCACAGAGTTCAGGCTCTTGACCACAATGAAACAGAAATTATTTCTCAATGGGCCACGTACGCCGTTGGCTCGCTATGTAATGAGCACATGAGTCGGTGCCCTAACGGAGAAGGATCACTCACGGTTCATGT
>JABMDG010000028.1:0-6991 GCA_015904045.1 Nitrospira sp. | reverse complement strand
TCATTGTGCTCACCCTTCGTGCCAGGTTCAGATCCTATGATCAGGGCTACGCTCCAGCCTGAGGATCCTCTCCTGCAAGTGATCGCGAAGGCGCATGGCCATGGCACGACGCCTAGCACGATCCAACGAGCACCATCGGAGCGGCCCGGCAAAGGTGATGGCAGGGGGCGGAACATTACGTAGTACCGCCGGATGCCGGAACTCATAGCCTTCGACCGTCTGCCGAAGTGTTGGTTCAGGATAAAGCCCGCACGAAGCAGTCGCCTTTCGTACTTCTGCAGATTGTCGGTTTGAGAGGAGCCAATCCATGACCGCTGTCTTGCCCCTTCTTGTAAAGCTGTGAAGACATCCCCCGATGCCGGCCACTATCGATTTCTCTCGTGCCATGCCGTGATACGATGCAGGGTAACAACAGGGAGAAGAAAATCAAGGTGGGAACTGGCGGGGATTCTCCGGGGTCCTCTTGAAGGGTTTGACGCTTGTGCCCTCTCCTGCTCTTCCCCCCCCCTTGACTCATCAAATTCTTGAGTTACTCATCTACGCGCGGTTGACAGGCTGGACTGGATGGACGTTGGTGAAGGGCTCACTGTCTAGCCAGCTGTCATAGCGGTGTATGACCCGGCCCTTCACGCAGTCCTCCAGCTCCGGCTCAATTTTCCATAACAATCTTCCAACACTCACAAGGAGGGGATTGCTATGACGTAGAAAGGCCAATTACCGGTGTTTTGGTGTTGCTGAGGTAATGAATCAGAGAGGAAACGATGATGAGGTTTGGAGAAAGTAGAAAGCAAAAGTCTTTGAGCGGTTTGACCGTTCCTCGTGGCCATGCATGCGATGATCACGATGGACGGGAGGGGACTTCCACACGGAATGTCTCTGTTGCAAGCCGCATCGTAAGGAAAGGAGGAATTGCCATGCAAAACAAATCCGGTGTCCTGCGTATCATCTTTATGGTCGGCCTGTTATTGGGAACCTTGGCTGTCCCTGGAATTGCCGCCCAGGATGTGGCAAGGGAAGCCGCGTTGCCACGCGCATTTCAAGGCGCCAGTCTGGGGATGCCCCTGTCTGACTTCGCAGCGGTCGTCCCTGAAGCAAAGCGTGTTTCACTCGCAAGGCGCGATCAGACACAACGTACGGTGGTGGTTCCATCAAAAGATCGCTCCCTCCAGCGTGTTGAATATCGTTTTTCCGATGATCAGCTCCGAGAGCTGGTCATCCATTACAACCCTAGCGAAGTGCCCGGGGGGTACCAACGACTGCTCGAAAGATTACGAGAGTCCTATGGGAAGCCCATTGCAGAGAATCTGCGAGAATATGATTCGGGGCCTGATGTCGTCCTGGTGAAGAAAACGGTCTGGAAGGATCATGCCACGATGGCTAGTTTGACGGAGTCTCGCAAGATTTTTGACGACAGACGTGAGCTGATCTTGACGATAACGGACCGTAATCTTCAACAAGCCTTCGAGGAGGATCAAGAGCATCGCCGTCGGCAGCGGGAACTGAGCATTCCCGTTCCAACATCTGATCAGGTGATTCAAAACAGGCAAGCGGCGATGTCTCGTTCAGAGAGTATGCGTGACGGTCATGCAGGTGGGTAGACGGCATCGATGCAGTCGGCCGGGCACGACCGAAGATGATGAACGGTTGGACATCGTAGATGTAAGGCTGTGAAAGGAGGTGGCTAACCATGAAATATTTGCGCTGGGTTCTAGCGCTTATCGCGACATGGCTCATCGTGGCGCCTTTCATGGTCGCGATGCGAATCGTGTGACGACTATATCTCAGTAGCCGGTTAGCTGAAGGGCTTGGCCGGGTTCCAGGCCAAGCCCTTCAGTGATTTCCCGGAGGACCAAGGCACCGGGATCAGCGTTGACAGTGGCCACAGCGACATTCCGAACCCGTGCCCGTGCCGCGGGTTAATGGATGGGTTTGGTGCGGCTCGTTTCCGTAGGTGGTGTTTCACGTCTGAGTTGCTGGAAAAACTCCCGGAGGAGTGCCTGACTCTCCTGTTCAAGGAGACCGCCCAGCACTTCAACCCGATGGTTCAGCCGGCGCTCGGCGGGAATGTCGAAGATCGACCCGCAGGCGCCGGCCTTGGGGTCCCAGGCGCCGAAGATGAGCCGCGCGATGCGGGATTGTACGATGGCGCCGGCACACATGGCACAGGGCTCCAAGGTCACGTAGAGCGTGGTTTCAGTCAGACGCCAGGTTCGCAATTCGCCACGCGGGCCATCAGTTTGGGGTCAATGGTCGATGCCGCGAGCTGTGCCTGTTGTAATGGACTATCCATAGCTGTGGTCTGTTCGACGCGAACATCAGAGTTTGTCAACGACAAGAACTATATACCTACCGGATGGATCGGGCAAAAGGATATGTGAAATACGAATGGACGTTCGGTAGCTGAGTGTCAGAAAAACCGTGCTAAGTGGGAAGCCGCTTCTTCCGCTCCTGTTGCGGCTGCCGGCGTTGTTGGTATTGGAAGATCGAATGCCGATCGGATTGCAGGTGCCCATCGTCCGCTGACAAAATCCTCTTTGGTCAGTTCCACTCCGCGTCCATGGCGATGGAGATAGTCTACAAGCGGCTGTTCATCGACAAAGTTGTATCGACGGACATAGACGAGCGGTATGCCAAGTGCGACGGCTTCAACGAGGGTGCCATACCCCGGTTTGGTCAGAATGGTATCGACGGATGCCAGCAGCGTCTTAAATGAGAGCGGGAGAGACCGAGTAGAGATGACTCGAGTGCTGTCCGAAGGAATGGGTCCGTCGAAGAGGAAGCGATAGCCGGTCAGCGGTTCAAGTTGCGCAAAAGGAAGTGACGCCTGAGGTATCCCGCCGAATCCCACGAGCACGGTCCGTTCCCCCGGAGCAAGGTGCAACAGCGCAGCAAGCTGTTCTCGGGCTGAGGCTACCGGCTCGGCGATAGGTCCGATGTCGATGAGAGACGTAAAGAGTTCCATCTTCGGAGCAGGCGTGATCCGGAGCGCGAGATCAGCCTTGGCATAGGCCTGTCGAATTGATTGGAGCAGTGTCCATCCGGCGATGTCAGGCGGTGCCGGATATTCTGCCAGAACCAGATCCCAGGTGAAACTGACAAGGGCGACGGTGGGACAAGCGGCCTGCGCGCCGGCTGCCACGGCCAGGTACGGCGTGTCAGCCAGGATCATGTCCGGATGGACGGCGCGCATCGCCTCGACCTCTGTGCGCATCCGGTCGTTCCAGGTGAGATGAAACCGGTTGTGTTCGCGCCAGGTGGCGTCCACATCGATCGTCAGCGGGCCGTTCTGAATGCAACCGATATCCTGTTGGACCGCGCTCAACTCCCAAGGAACCGTCAGGCGGTGTTCGAAGAACGAGGCAGGGACCATTGTTCGCAGAAGCACGCGGAGATTGGGAACGAGCCGGCCCAGGGCATTAAGCACAGGCACCACTTGCGCAGCGTGACCGAATCCGTGTGCTGAGATCGCAGCCCAGAGGAGCGGCATCAGAAGAGAAGTAAAAAGGGAGCAAGGGACAAGGAGCAAGGGGAACAATGGCGAGGGAAAATCAGCGGGGAAGACACTTGTTCCTTGTACCTTGGCAAGGCTCTACCTGGCTCAACTGGAGGAATGGTCCGATTCCATCGGGGCGATGTTGTACAACAATTCAAGATCGAATTCTTCGACCAATTCGTTGAATGCGCCGGTTCCCATATCGGAGCGCACTTCAGCCATCACGAGGTCAATGGCCGGGGCGGCATGCTGTCCATATTGTGTGACGGCTGTTTCAATCCGTTTTCTGGCATCGTCGAGATTCACAGGCGACTCCTCTCTTGTACAGGGGTACTCATCCAAGGGTGAGCAACAACTGCTGCATCTCAGGTACCAAGTCCTTGCCGCCATTGGATCGCCCCGAGAGTGCGGCCTCAATGCCGGCGGCGAGAATGGGTTTCGCGTCGGCTGTCTTGCCTAATCCAATCAACGCACGGCCCAGAGCCAGATGGGATGCGACATGGGTCGGGTCCAATTGTGTGGCGACGGTGAGATGTTCGACGGCTTCCTCAACACTGCCGCCTTCCTGGAGAATCTTGTTGCCGAGGCCATACCGGCCGAGAAATCCTCTTGGGTGTTTGGCGACCATGAGGCGAAATGCAGCAATGTCCATGACGTGCGTCTCCGTTTGTATCGGTGCGGTACTATACCATTGAAACAGTCGGATCAGCCAGATGCCCGGGTGTCGTTCCGGTGAAATGGGTCCTGTGAAGGAGGGGAGAGACAGAGAGCGCGTTGTGTCACTGTCTGCGAAATGCGCTTCACCGTTCGACCCTTCGATGGGCTCAGGGTCCCGAGCTGTGTCGAGGGACAGGCTCACGGTCCTGAGCATAGCCGAAGGACGAGTGACGAAGCGTGCGGGCGGTTGCAGTAGCAGTCTTCGTGAATCGTATACGGGTTAGGGAGCTGAATGCTCCGAGACTTGAATGGCAGGAAGAGCTCCCTGGAGGGTTGCAGGCCGCCGCGCCTTCACGGTGACAGTGTGGATCGTCGAGGCCGGCAAGGGCGTCTTGCTGGCCATATACAAAGGAGTGTCCTGCACCAATTGATTCATCAATGAGTTCAGGCAGGTTTCGATCACTTGCCCCTTCAGTTCATTGATCACCACGGGACTGGCGCCGAACAGATTGTAATGGGCTGTCCCGGATGATCGTGCTTCATAGTGAGTCACGTGCCCGTCCCAGCGCTCAAGTTCCAGATGCGCCCGCGCAGTGTAGTCGTAGTCCAGCTCGATGATCGGCGAGAGGAGGAACATGGAGGCGCCGATGACGATGCCCTTCAAGGCCGTGTGTCCTGAATGCGTGTCGATCGTTTCGTCGAATGTGACCCGGGCAGTGACCGCCTTGCCGTCGGACAAAGCGGAGGCTCCTCCGAGAGGAACGAGCGTGGAAAAGAGGCGCGTTTCCTGAACCGCGTTCAAGACCCGGCGCTCGGCTTCGGGCGAAGGACTTTGAGGCGTCCCGTTCTGCGACAGGCGGAAGGTGTCCATCACCAACGGGACCCGTTCATCGCTGGAGAGCGCATGGGAGATGGTTTCGTGCGGACCTGATGAGGGAGGTTTCACGTCAATCCATCGAGTGCATGCGGTCATGCCGCACAGCACGAATCCCACGAGACCCAGGACCGACCAACGGGCATATATCGTCATGATCGTCGTCTCCTCAGAAATAGAATGAAAACCCACCGAAGGGCAGACTTGCATTCAGTCCAAGATTCGGGAATGCGGTTCCGGCATTGGAGATATGATGGAAGCGGTAGCCGGCGTTGGCGGCGAGTTGCGGCGTGAGAAACCAGGATACGCCCACTCCCCCTGTGAGCACAAAGTTGAACTCATTGGCCTGTTCGTCGATATTCCCGCCGAGATCGGTCCAGAAGGGCCCGCCGGTGAATTCCGCATAAGGCCGGAGACGGCCCAAGGCGACGAATGTGTACTTGATTCTTGGCGTAAAGCCGACGCCATGGGTCAGGATCGGTTCGCGAAACTGGAGATAGACCATCTCGGCGCCGATCGAGACTTGCCCCCGGTACCAGCTCTCGCCGATGGGATCGGTCAGAGTCATCATCCACGACGGCATCAACGCCGGGCCATGCTGTTTAGTCGTGTGCAGTTCGGTCAAGCGGTGAGAGAACATATAGCCGGCGGTGAGCCCTACTTCCTGTGTGCCGACGGTGATTGTCGGGGAAACATCGTCGGCCCGGACGCCGGGCGCCATCAGGATGGTGATGAGCGTCAGGGTCGTGACGGTTCGCGCAAGCAAGGCCATGCTGTCTCCGGGGCAATACCCTGTCGGCTTGTATGCGGTGAAACTTGATCAACAGGCGTCCAGGTGTGACGTTTCAAAGGTAGCAGAGGTTTTAATCCTGTCCAGCGATTTGAAAGGCATGGCTTGTCGGAAAATACAAGAATACTGGACAGGGGATGGAATGTGCCGGGAGATGGAAAGATCGTGAGTGGCGAGGCTAACCGGCGCGGTTCAGTCCGGCGAGGCGTGCCAAATCCGTTTGGAGTTCAGGCAGTGTGTAGCGCTGGTCGAGCGAAACGACACGGTCCAGGCAGCGTTTTGCCGAAACCTGGTCACGCCGAGTTTCATAGACTGTGGCAAGCCATCGAAGCACCGCGGCTTCCGCCGGCTCGTTGCCGAGTTTGATGTAATGTTCTGAGGCATTGTTCAGACAGCGCTCGGCTCGGACCAGATCCCCCTGGTCGAGGTAGCATTTCCCTAATTGACTATAGGTCACGGCCAGGCCTTCTTCGTTGCCGACGACCCGGTGGCAATCCAAGGCCTGCGTGAATGTGGCGATCGCCTGTTCCCACTGCCCGTTGCGCGCCTCCTGCAGCGCCAGGTTGTTGTACAGAATGCCGAGCGCGCGGTCATCGTTGAGCGCGCGCAAGAGGTCCAGCGCTTCGAGGTAGTAGGGGCGGGCTTTGTCCGGACGGTCCGCGCCGATCTGGAGATTGCCGAGATTGGCCAGCGTGTGGGCGATGGCGTGCCGATTGCCTTCGGTCCGTTGAATGTCCAGCACTTCGCGATAACAGTGTTCCGCGGCGGCAAAGTCCTGCATCAATGCGCAGGTGTTCCCCAGGTTGCCGAGCGAGGTCGATAGTTCACGGGGATTGAGTGCGGCCCTGTCATCGGCCACGGCGGCTTCCCAGGCAGCACGGGCTTGCGTGAGGTCGCCACGATGAAGAAAAATCCGCCCCCGATGTTTGTGCTCATCAGCCATGGGAATTTCGTAAAGCGTGAGACGTGAGGGGGGGTAAGAACACATAATGTGCTGATTCTGTCTGTCTCAGACGCCTCACACCTTACGCCTTACCCCTCACGGGTTGGCTCAGTCGCCGCCTTTTGGCGTGTCCTTTCTAAACTCGATTTGGATCTCGTCCTCTTCTTCCAGCCCTAGCCCGGCTCTGAACGAAGCGTATAACTCCTCAATCTGTTCAACGTTCTGTCGTTCTCG
>JABMDG010000279.1 GCA_015904045.1 Nitrospira sp. | reverse complement strand
AACTGTGGCTGGGATCTGAGAAATCGCGGTGCGGATAGGAAGATGGAGTGGCCAGACTCCAATAGAGCACTCCTGCGAGAATCGCTCCGTACAGAGAGAGCGCCTGCCGTGCATCGACGAGGTCAGCCCGTTCAAGCAGACTCAATCCGCCGGCGATGGCTGCTAAGAGACCGACGATGCTGACAGGGAAGAATGAAACCTGTGAACTGCAGAGAAGCCCGAAAAGAAATGCGACAGTGAGGGACGGAAGCATGGGCCCCTCAGGTACAACGACAATACCTAGCCCAGATGAGTCCGCACGACGCCTGCAAGCCGTTCGGCCACATCTCGGATCATGGAGGCTTTCTCTCCCTCTACCATAATCCTCAGCAGAGGCTCCGTCCCAGAATACCGGACGAGTACCCGTCCGGATCCATTCAGGCTCTGTTCGCCCTCCCGCATCGCCCTCGCGACATCAGGAATTGACTCCAAGTCAGGCTTCCGCGTGACCTTCACGTTCACCAAGACCTGAGGAACCGCGGACATCGCCTTGGCCAGCTCCGACAACGGCTGCTGCGTTCGCTTCATCAGCGATAACACTTGGAGGGCGGAAATGAGTCCGTCTCCCGTCGTGTTGTGGTCGAGGAAAATAAAATGGCCCGATTGCTCCCCGCCGAAGTTATATCCGTCGGCTTGCATCCGTTCCAGCAAATATCGGTCACCCACCGGCGTTCGGACCAGCTTGATGCCCGCCTTCGCCATGGATAATTCCAGACCGAAATTGCTCATCACGGTCCCTACCAGTGTCTGCTTGGCCAGTAGCCCATTGCGGTAGAGGTCGAGCCCCAAGGCCGCCATGATGTGGTCGCCGTCGACAATTGTCCCCTGCTCGCAGACGAAGATCGCCCGGTCCGCGTCGCCGTCTAGCGCAATCCCGAGATCGGCTTGATGTTGGAGTACGGCGTTCTGCAGCTTTTCGGGATGGACGGCTCCACAGCCAGCGTTGATGTTCATGCCGTCCGGATTGTTGCCGATGACCTCGATCTTGGCGCCCAGTTCTCTGAGAATCGCCGGTGCCACTTTATAGGCGGCACCGTTGGCGCAATCGATGACGAGCTTCATCCCTTGAAAATCTAGGTCCCGAGGCAGTGACCGTTTTGTGAACTCGATGTACCGGCCATCCGCATCGTCGATCCGATAGGCCTTTCCAATCAGGTCCGCAGTCGGCCGGAGATGGCTGATTTCGTTCGACACGATTAACTGTTCGATCCGGGCCTCAACGTCGTCGGGCAACTTGAATCCATCACTCGAAAAAAACTTGATCCCATTGTCTTGATAAGGGTTGTGCGAAGCCGAAATCACCACGCCGGCGTCGGCCCGAAGGCTACGCGTCAAGAACGCAATGGCCGGCGTCGGCATCGGCCCGACCAGCAGTACATCGACGCCCATCGAGCAGATTCCTGAGGTCAAGGCGGACTCCAACATATAGCCAGACACACGCGTGTCTTTGCCGATGACGATCTGATGCCGTCCGGCCCGCCGCATGAAAATATGTGCGGCGGCCCGTCCCAGTTGCATGGCCATCTCGCTGGTCATCGGATCGAGATTAGCCACGCCGCGGATTCCGTCCGTTCCAAAAAGTTTACGCATCATGCTCCTGTCTGCTTTGCGGTAGAGAGGCTCGCACGGCGGCCGCCACTTTGACGACATCCGCCATCATCGCCACATCATGAACTCGAAGAATCGCGGCTCCACGATCGACCGCAAGCGCGACTGCCGCAGCTGTTCCCCACTCCCGATGCTCGACAGGCCGGTCAAGCAGCTGACCGATGAATGCTTTGCGAGAAAGACCCACAAGCACGGGACAACCCATATTGGTCAGATCGGAAAGCCGATTCAAGAGTTTGAGATTGTGTTCGAGTAGCTTACCAAAACCGATACCTGGATCAAGGATGATGTGAGTCTTTGAAATTCCCGCCTCCCCAGCCGCCTGCATCCGCTCATGAAAAAAGGATGCGACTTCCTTGACCACATCGCCATACTGCGGCGCTTGCTGCATCGTCGGAGGAGTCCCTCGCATATGCATCAGCACGACAGCTGCACCGGATCGGGCCACGACTGAGGCCATCTCCTGGTCCCACCGAAGCGCGCTGACATCGTTGATAATACAGGCTCCCACGTTCAGAGCCGCCTGTGCCACGGAGGCCTTACTCGTATCTACTGAAATCGGAACCGTCACCCGATGGGCCACTTCAGCGACGACAGGAATCAGCCGAGCCAGTTCCTCCTCCTGGCTGACAGGATAAGCACCAGGCCTGGTCGATTCAGCCCCGACGTCGAGAATATCCGCCCCTTGATCAACCAGTTCAAGTGCACGGGCAACGGCCTGTTCAGGAAGATTGTAGCGCCCCCCGTCGTAGAATGAATCCGGCGTGACATTCACAATCCCCATGACCAGCGGTCGACTGTATCTGATTTCTCTACCGCCGGCGAGGAACCAATCCTTACGAGCAGGCCTCTCCGCCGCTGCGCCATCAACTGTTTCCCCTGCCTCTACTGATTCCATAGATCACACGGCACCACACCGTCGCAGGCACGGCGCAGATCATTCCCACATCAATGGATGGTATCAGAATTCCTGTGACGCAACGGTTCCTTTGCCCGAGGGAACCGTTGCGTAATGAATCGTTTCAGACGGGGACCGTCTGAGAGGAGGACTGCATGAGAATTTGATCGATCTCCGGTGCGTCCAACACTTCTTTTTCGAGCAGGGCTTCGGCCAACGCCTTCAAGCTAGCCATCTGCTCGGTCAAGACACGCTTCGCGCGTTCATAGTTCTCAGTGACAAAACGTTTGATTTCCAGATCGATCTCCAACGCCACTTGATCACTGACATCCCGTTTGGCTGAAAAGTCGCGTCCCAGAAACACGGCATCTTCTTTCTGTCCAAACGTCAGGGGGCCCAGCTTTTCGCTCATGCCCCATTCGCACACCATCTTCCGCGCCAGATCGGTCGCGCGCTCCAAATCGTTGCCTGCGCCGGTGGTGACGTGTTTGAACACCAGTTCCTCCGCCACCCGGCCACCCATGAGAATCGCCAACGTATTGTACAAGAACTCTTTCGAGTAATTATGCCGGTCGTCGGTCGGCAACTGCATGGTCAACCCCAATGCTCTGCCTCTGGGAATGATCGTGACCTTATGGACAGGATCGGTGCCTGGCAGCATCTTCGCCATCAAGGCATGGCCCGCTTCATGATAAGCCGTGATGCGCTTTTCCTCATCGGTCAGAATCATGCTCTTTCGTTCCGCGCCCATCATGACCTTATCTTTGGCCATCTCAAAATCGATGTTCTCAACTTCCTTCTTGTTTTGACGAGCGGCCCATAGCGCCGCTTCATTGACGAGATTCTCAAGATCAGCACCGGAAAACCCTGGGGTCCCTCGGGCAATCTTTTCCAACTCTACATTCCCTGCGATGGGAACCTTCTTCGTGTGGACTTTCAGGATCTCAGAACGGCCTTTGAGGTCTGGCCGATTCACGACAACCTGTCGATCGAAGCGGCCCGGCCGCAGCAACGCAGGATCAAGCACATCGGGACGATTGGTGGCGGCGACCAAAATTACTCCTTCGGTCGTGTCAAATCCGTCCATTTCAACCAACAACTGATTGAGGGTTTGTTCCCGTTCATCATGCCCGCCACCGAGCCCGGCGCCACGCAGGCGACCTACCGCATCAATCTCATCGATGAAAATGATGCAGGGGGCATGCTTTTTCCCTTGTTCAAAGAGATCACGTACTCGTGACGCCCCCACGCCGACAAACATCTCCACGAAATCGGACCCACTGATACTGAAGAATGGGACACCCGCCTCTCCCGCAATCGCTTTGGCGAGCAAAGTCTTGCCAGTTCCAGGGGGGCCAACGACCAGCACACCCTTGGGGATACGTCCGCCAAGCTTCTGGAACTTCCTCGGGTCCTTCAAGAACTCGATAATCTCAAGGACCTCTTCTTTTGCCTCATCAACGCCGGCAACATCGGAGAATGTGACTTTCTTTCGCTCTTCCGTCAGCATCCGAGCACGACTCTTGCCAAACGAGAGCGCCTTGTTCCCTCCGATCTGCATCTGGCGCATCAGGAAGAACCAGAGGCCAAGGAAAAGAATAAACGGTCCCCACGTGACAAGGAACGTGATATACCACGGACTTTCCTCGGGTGGCTTGACTTCGATTTGAACGTCCTTTTCGCGAAGCATTTTCACCATATCCGGATAGTCAGCCGAGTACGTGCGGATACGCGTCTTGTCCTTTAAGACCCCGCTGATATGGTTACCTTTGATGATGACTTTCTCGAAGTCGCCCTTATCGAGTTTCGTCATGAAGTCGCTGAAAATGACTTCTTCTTCCGGTGCATGGGTCGGAACGCTGAACAGATTAAACAGCAGAATCATGAACAAGCCGACCACGACCCAGAAAAGCAAGTTCTTGACCCTGGAATTCATCCGGATCTCCTTCTCGTGCTAACGTGAACCGAATGGAACAGATCCTATTAGAAACCTGGGTGATGTTAACACAGCCACGTTTAGGTTGACAACCACGCTCCGTTATCTTGCCTGGCTTCTTGCATTCACGCTCTTACTCATCCTGAAGATCCTTCTGATCGAGCACCGCCAGATAGGGAAGGTTTCGATATTTCTGCCGATAGTCGAGCCCGTATCCCACGATGTATTGGTTGGGCACGGTGAATCCAACGTATTCGACATGCACGTTGACGACACGGCGCTCCTGCTTGGCCAAGAGCGCGCAGACATTGATACTCCTCGGCTTTTTCCTTGCCAGTGTCTTCAGCAGATGTTGCGCGGTCATACCCGAATCCACGATATCCTCGACCAGCAACACGTCTTTGCCCTTAATCTCCTCGGTCAGCTCGGTCACCACCTTGACCTTCCCGGAACTTTTGGTCCGTGATCCATAACTGGTGACTACGATAAAATCGACCTTTACCGGAATTCGAATCGCGCGGGCCAAATCGGCATAAAAAGCATACGCGCCTTTTAAGACACCGACGAGGACCAGATCATGGCCGGCATAATCAGCGCTGATCTGACGGCCCAGCTCGCGAATGCGGGTCCGCATCTGCTCCTGCGTCACGATCGGCTTTCCAAACATACGATCCATTCCGCTAACTCTCCTTCTCTGCCCGCGCTGGATGCACTGCCAAGGTCACATACCGTTTCGTATCCGGCGTCACCAGCCACCGTTCGTCCTGCCGATAGCCAACCACCCACACAATCCCCTCTGGAGCGACAACCAGGGGGATCCGTCTTCGGTCGGCACGGGATAGCTTGAGATCCATAAAAAAATCCTGGATTTTCTTTGATCGTCCTTTCATACCCTGTGGGCAGAACCGATCTCCGGCCTGCCAGGCCCGGACCACGAACGGTTGAGAGATCCGGTCGGCATCGATCACAATGCGGTCCTTCGCTGTAATTATTGAAGCAATCTGTTGCCGCGGCACCTCTTGTACCTGAATCTGCTGTCCCGTTCCAGCCCATGTCATACTTCCCGGTACGGCAATGATGGTAGGGCGTGGCTGGCAGTGAAGAGATCGTTCCGCATCGTTAAACTGAACGAACCGGACAAAGTCTTTATCCACAGCGACCCAGCCGGACGGGATGGCAACCTTGGAGACGACATTCTGTTTTGTGACAGCCCGGAGCACCAGCTCAACGGTGTCACGCCTCGACGATCGACGCTGCGACTCCCCTCGCCGTAACAACTCCCTCACGATGCGCCGTTGCACAGCAATGGGAACCTGATGCAAGAACGACCGGTCCATCGCCCACCCACCTTCAGGAAGTGGTCTGACCCAGGGATGGCACAGCGCCTGAACGTGCTCCCCCAGATACCGGTCGTCGTCTCGACAAAGATCGGCCAGCCGACACAGAGCATCCACGGCCGATGGCACCAGCCGTTGCAAAACCGGGATCACGTCCTGTCTGATTTTGTTCCGGAGATAGATCGGTTTGTCATTACTGGAGTCCTGCCGAAACAGCACTCCTTCACGGGAGAGATAGGCAAGGATCTCGTCTCGTCTCGACTCGTACAAAGGCCGGACCACGATGCCATCTCGACATGCAGGCATACCGGAGAGACCGGTCAGTCCTGCTCCTCGGAGCATCCAGAGAAGAACCGTCTCC
>JABMDG010000278.1 GCA_015904045.1 Nitrospira sp. | reverse complement strand
CGTAGACCGTATTTCGGAGCGATTTCATCTTTTCGTGAAGGTGACGTTCGTTCGCACAGTACGGCGCCAGCTTCATTGACAGCGTTGGAGCAGCCCTCGCTCCTGCGAATGGCCTGCAGTACGCGGACACTAATGCACTGGTGAAAGCAGCCTGCTGCATGTATGTGGACCACCTTATCTTTCTATCCCACGGATCGAAGTGCCATCCCTTCTTCAGGAGGTGGTTCGCAAAGTAGACAGCTTGACTAAGATCGTTTTGAAAGACGGTTAGCCGCTCGTACAGCTTCCGTTCTGCTTGGGCTCTCATGGAACTCATGGGGTCAGATCTTTAACCGCGCGTACTCCACTTCTAAACTCACTGGACTTACTTTTCCGAATTTCTTTATCAGTCATACCGTTGGTTAACATCAGCCTCTATGACCGAGTTAGGCCGCTCCACGTTCGGAGCCGACCTCGGCGCACTCGTACAGTTCCTCCGGCGCAATGTCCGCACCGTTCGGCCAGGCGACCGTCCAGCCGTCGAGGAAGAATCGCTGAAAGTACTTCACATTCTTCAGCGGCTCAAAGACCGGCCCCTTCAGGTAGCGTCGGCAGTCGATCGTTTTTTCGGAATTGTCATCGAAGGTCACATGAATCCGGTAGCCGCCCCGATATTCGGCCTTGGTCACACACGGGATCCTGTTCATGACGCCTCCTCTCTCACAATTATCGCAACGGCTCAATCATTTCGAGCGGCTTACCCGCCTTCATCCGCCGCCAGTTCGCTCTGATCTCTGCCTCATGCTCTCTCGCCCACTGCCTGATCAGACGCAGAGCCGTCCTGGAACCAATGTTGCCGACCACCATCCGACCGGTGAGGTCGAACTTTCCTCGCTGCCCCTGATGCTCAGCGTGAAAGTGCGCCGGCTCATGCTCGTTGTAGAACATCTTGATGATGATTCCAAAAAATATAGAGATCGCCGGCATCCTCTTACCCTATCGCAGAGTCTCGCTCTAGCCTAACTAATGAGCATACTGACCGCCACATCCCGCGCCTCCTCAGCTGGGAGCAGGTTGTGCGATTCTCATCTGCTTTCACAATCCTGTCAAGGATCTCCCCAGCGCAAAGCCGGCGCAGAATACAGATCATGGGAGAAAGGAAGATGCAGCTTATATTCCCCGCGCGATCACGTTGATCCACCGACCCTTCCGTTCCCGATTACTGACGACGCGCAGTGACAGGACCTGCCAGCCAGTACGATGGAGGGCCTTGGCCAGTTCGTCCTTTTTCCACCGCGCGAAGTAGCGGCCCGGCATCCAGCCTTCTGTTTTGATACGGCTGTGCCAGCCATGCGTGATGGTCGCGGCCAGCAAGCCGTCTGGCCGTACGCAGTCCCGCAGCGTCTTCAACACCTGCTGCGCCACCGGCTTGGGCACGTGCATGAGCGAGGCCGCCGCCCAAATTCCATCGAAGCTACCGGTTCGAACAGGCAAGGCCCGCATATCTGCCTGCACAAACGGCAAAGCAGCCTTACGCCCCTTAGCGAATCGTAGCAACGGGGTCGTACGATCCAGCCCGACGACTCGGTGCCCCAGAGAAGCGAGATACCGCGCGTCTTGACCGGCACCACAGCCCAGATCGAGCACCACTGCCCGGCTGGGCAACAACGCCACCCATTCCTTCAGCAGTGCCGGCCGCTTGTACTTCTTGCGTCCCCATTGTTGGAGAAAGATCTCAGCATCCTTCTCATAGGTCCGAAGGGTCTGCGCGACGACATACGTTATGGTATGGTGCGTGGTCGAACGGTCAGCCATAGAAAAGGAACGTACGATGTTCAGATTTCTGCGGATCGTTTTCTTCGTCCTCTTGGGGCTCGCCATTCACACCGGCGTGGAGGCAAAACCCGTTGATCCTCCGTGCGACAAGTATCCGCCTGTCAAACAATCACGCTGTGCCGAAATTTGGAAAGAGCTGAACCTGGAAGATGGCCCGATCATCTCCCAATTCGGGCTCGATCAGCTCAAAAGACGCGAGGAGGGCAAGATCACTGCCCAGCAGCACTTGGCCGAGAACATGACGTTCATCAAGCAATCCACCGAGAGGCGGCTCGAACGGCTGAAAGAGCGCATGGGGAAAGACTAGCCGCGACAATTTCTGATTACGACACGCGAAAGAATTGATTCGATTCCTTCTCCCTGCCAATTTCGGTCTCCGGCCCATGGCCTGTCACCACCACCGTCGTGTCATCGAGGGTATAGAGCCGCTCTCTGATCGACTGCTCGATGGCATCGAAATCGCCGCCCCACAAATCGGTGCGCCCGATACTGCCGCGGAACAACGTGTCTCCTGCCAAGACCAGTTTGTCGCCCGGCGCATGAAAACTCATCGACCCTGGCGTATGGCCCGGCGTGTGCAGGGCAAACACAGGAATGTCGCCCAGCAAGAGTTTCTCCTCGTCCTCAAGCCAATAATCCGGCATCGGCACGGCCCCTGACGGCACGCCGAACATCCGGCACTGCACGTCGAGGTTCTTCCATAGGTCGAGATCGTCTTGGTGCAGACAGAGGACGGCCCCTGTGGCCTGCTTCATCGCACCGGACGCCAGGAAATGATCGAAGTGGGCATGGGTGTGCAGGATGTGGCTGACGGTGAGCCCCAGCTGGTGGACTTCGTGGAGAATGCGCTCATGGGCTCCGCCCGGATCAATCACGATGGCTTGCTTAGTGACCGGGTCGCCGATGATCGAGCAGTTGCATCCGAGGGGAGGCACCGAAAAGGTCTTTCGAATCAGGGCAGCCATGACCGTGCATGCTACCGCTCCCGTACGCTACGACGCAAGCTACGACCTCTCCTCTGCTCGTTCCTGGCCGTGAAGAGTCCACACCACTTCGGTATCGGCCAACACCCAGCTGCGTTCGTGCCGGTGAAACCAGACCAAAAACCCAGCCCCGGTGCCATCCGGCCGAAAATTTTCCACGTAGAGCAGCGCCTGATCGTTGCGCAACGTGCGGCCCACCCGCGAAAAGGCGAGCCGATCCAATACCGGAGGCGCTTGCACGGGCAACGCTGATGCCACCTCCGGTTCTTCGATGGAACCAGCCGACATGAATCGGTACCGAACGCCGAACTGGAACCGTGCGTCAAGCCGAGAGGCGGTGCGATTGGCACCGACAAAATCCCGCACGAGGTCCGCCGGCAATTGGCCCATGAAATAGTTCCGCTCGTGAAGCCATCCCTCCGTCATCGGTTCCGTTTGATCAGGAAAAATCCGGGATACGGTCGCGCGTTCGAGCAACACCAATTTCGTCTGCGAGGTGAGAAATTTTCGCTCGACGACCTGGTCGTACAACCCATAGTCTTCGGCAGGAATCCCGGTTCCCAAATCCCCTTGACCGGCTGACACAAGGACAGGCAATGGACAGGCCAGCCACGCGACCACCAGCACCGTTGCCAATTTCGTCATACCGGCAGCATACCGGCAGGCTTCCGAGGCGGTCAATTTCCAGGGCGACATGGACAAGAGGCGGGGAAGCATGGATAATCGGACGACCATTTTTGGAGAACCATCCTCATGTGTGACCACAAGACACCCTCGACTGGCCGACCGAGGGCGCTCGGCCTCCTCGTGCTCCTCCTGGCTGCATCCGGCTGCGCGCCTGACGAGTCTCCACTGAAAGGTGAGAACGAAGCGCTGAAAAAGCAGGTGTCGAGGCAGGAGTCGTTGTTGACCTCGCTGCAAGACGGCAACAAAGTCATGCAACAGCAAATCGACCTGCTCAATCAGGAACTCCGCGACGCCAAACAAGCCACCGAGTCCGCCAAGGCGTCGACCGCGCGCCTGTCCGAACTCCTGGACGACCAGCTGGCACAGGCCAAACGGATGAACGCGGAGATCCAACGGACCGCAGCGGCGCAAGCGGCCCAGAACGTGAAGATTGATGACAAAGGCGCGCAGTTCGATACTCTATCGCGCCCGCTCGGCATCGTTGCCAAGGTGGTGGAAGAAGCCCTCTCACGCAACGGCTACCAACTCAAGGTCGGTATCAAGACGGAGCAGAAAGCCGTCTATATCACGGACCGCAAGATCTCCAATCCGGCGTCACTGGAAGTGGCCGGCTTTCGGAACCAGTACCTCATCTCACTTCAGGCCTTACCCGCCAATGTCACGAAACTCGGCGTGAAGGCCGAATTTGAAAAGGTCGCGCAAGGCGGTCGCCTCCTCAGTGTCAGCGCCGAGGAGACCGCCGAGATCGAACGCCGCTTGATCGGTGAGATCGGCAAAGCGCTCGAAGCACCAGGCAAAACCTAGCCCGCAGTATTCCTGCGCGATTCGTCGCGCGGCGCACGGTCACGTTCCGCAGCCGCAAACCTTCCTTTTCTTGGTCGAACTCGCCCCGCGTGGTACCATTCCTGGCCAATGGCTCTGTGCGCCTGCCCCACGGGAGATCCCATGCGTGTCCTGTTCATTGTGACCGCCATAGCCATCGTGACACTCGCGGGCTGCACGACCGTGCCGCTCCACCCTCGAAACACATCGGCCTCGACAGAACCGACTGAACCGACGGTGTCGGTTACACGCCCCACCCCGTCGATTTCGGCGAAACGCACATGCTGCCACGCCGCTCTCCCCGGACCGAGTCGATCAGCAATTGTGCGAACGGCGGCCAAGCTCGTCGGCGCAAAGACCATCGCAAGCGAAGGACGGCGCATCACTTATGACTGCGCCGGCGTCACCCGCGCCATCTTCTTGAAGCACGGCATCGACTTGTACGACGGTAATCCCGGGGACTCCGATGCGAACGGCGTACGGTTGATCCATGCCCACATGCAGCAACACGGCAGGCTTCACCAGAGTCCCATCCCCCATCCCGGAGATCTGGTGTTTTTCAACAACACCTGGGATTTCAATGGAGACGGTGAATTAAACGATCCCCTTACACATGTTGGGGTCGTCGAACAAATTGATCCCGATGGGACTGTGATTTTCATCAGCCGCGTGGCCGCCGCCATCCAACGGTACCGCATGAATCTCAGCATGCCTCATCTCCACAAAACAGCCGAGGGCCGCATCCTGAACGACTATCTCCGTCGTAAACACCCCACCGATCCCGACGACAGTGGCCGACTCACGGGAGAGTTGTTCTCGTTTTTCGGTACACGCTTGGACTTCTGATGCGGCAATCACGCGTCATGAGCACCGGCGAATATCCGTGGCTCTCGTATCGGCACGCACGAAGACGACGACACACCCCTCTGAGGGAACACGGGGTTGCTTCGGACGAAAGGTGACCGACCAAGAATTCTCGGTGGGATCGAACACCGCCGCCGTCAGTTCAAACTCATCGAACGAACGACCCAGCTCCTGTTTCGCCGCCGCTTTGGCCAGCGCGACCGCCTCCGATTGCCGAAGCAAGGGTCGATCTTGCTCCGGACGAGGACGATCCAGCCGCTCGGTGGATATATCGGGCGGCCGTGAAAGGTGCGGCGGCACGCCCCGTTCGCCCGCCACGCCGAGCGAACCGCACCATACGGCCACGCTGATACCCAGCACTGCCGCGGCACCCTGTTTTTTTGGCAAACGCATCAGGTCCCTCCTCCTTAACGACGCCCATCTTGTTACCATTGGACGTATGCCAGGGGCGCAAGTCAACGAGTTTTCAACTGCTTCTAGAGTCTGACGTTCTCCTCTCCGTCCAATTACAGGACCAGTCTCTTGAATCCGATAAGAAATCACAGCGGAGCACAACAAAATGCTCCCCTGTTACCCCGCACCACCATTTTTTAAATGACCTGCTAGAATTACAGCATGGCGACATCGTCAAAACAGGCACGGGTTCTGATAACCAACCCTCTCCGCCGGATGCTGACCGATGTGCGGCAAGGGCTCTTGGGCCTGCACAAAGCTCTGATCGTCGCCGAACAGGTGACCTTCGAGCGGATCTACGGACGCGTCGATTCGACAGGGCAGTTACTGCAATTGGTCATGAATGATCCGTGGTTTACCTGGCTCCATCCATTGTCAAACATGGTGGTCCGGATCGACGAAGTGTTGGACGATGACGAAGAACTGGCGACCGAGGATGTAGCCATCCTTCTGACCGAAGTGCGAGCCTTGATCCGGCCCTCCGAATTGGGTGACGGCTTTGAGCGAAGCTATTATGAGGCGCTGCAACGGGCTCCGGACGTCGTCATGGCCCACTGTGAGATGAAAAAACTGCTGACCCTGCCGGCTGCCTAAGCACGAAGAGTTCTGCCTCTGCTCAAATCGAAGCTCCGCACCTCCAGAGATACCCGGCATAGACATTCGCCTCCCTTCTTGAGCACATGGCAGGGGCCTCCACACCAACGCTATTTCATCTGCGAAGGCTTACCAGTCAAGGATTCTCAGGCAGGCAGACGGTCAAGTTTGATCAGACAGTGAGACAAAATGTGGAGGTAGCGTCACACCCCACAGCGCAATCTACTGGCTCTCCGGCTGAGCGGGCCTCCGAGACGCACATAGCTGGAGAGCCCACCTTGCACCATTCTTCAAGCACATGCGTGTGATTGTATCAATTTCTCATCATACGTACCTGCCAGAGGACAACCCCGGCACCACCCTTGCACTGCCACAGCCAGGATCGGTTGTAGAACGCTGTGGAATAGGGAGTTCCTAAAGGAGGCATCATGAGCGTTATATTGGGGCTTGCATTATTGACGGGTTTTGTCTGGTTTTTTAGCCGCACCGTGTCGGACTGGTTCCTCAGAACCTTTGAGGAAGGTCCTGCTGCTACGGTAGAAAAGTCTCGCCCTGGCAACGTCGAGATAATCTACCCGACTAGGCGGTGGGCGGAATCGCGACGCGTGTGATCGCCTCAGTCTGATCCGGTCAGAGGTCCCCATCTATACACGAATAGATCCCCTGTGACCCTCACTCAAACTGACAGATCATTACCAGATTGTGCGCCAGCGCCCCGGCTGGCGCACAGTGGTTTTCTCCTGCACGACTTCTGAGCCCGGTTCTTCTTCACGGGGCAGTCGGCAACCTATCAATCGGGGCTACCTGATCCTAATAACTGAATGTCCCAGGAGGTCAATCGCCTTTTCCCTGTTCGCTGCTGGCCCATTGAACTTCCTCACCCGAATCAGACTTGGCTACGGAGATCCGGCCCCTCCGCAACCCGCTGAACAAGTTTGTCGGAGGCCGACAAAAACTGCGTAGCCTGTCCCGTCTCCAGAGCACATTGCAGTCGCCTCTGCCAAAGTTCTCTACAGCAATACAACACAAGACCCCATTCAGGTTGGTCGTTGATGCTCATTCTTGCCAGATCATCCCCTCTGCCTCTTCGACTTCCAGAGTCAACCGAACGGCCTAATTGGCACTCCTTTTGCTCAAAGAAGATCGACTTCAGAATCGAGAAACTGCCCAGGGAGGTGTCATGGAAACGATACTGGTTGTCTCTGCTGCAGCACTAATCTGTATGTGCGTTCTCGGCTATATCGGTGGAAGTTGGTTCGCACAGTCGCTTGAGGAAGGTCCTGCGCATGCCGCAAGAGAGGTCACGCAACCTCGAGACAGGAACATCGGCGTGATCTATCCAGTCAGGCGGAGGGTAGCGCTCCAACGCGCCGCGTGATGGTCTGTCAGCCTGATCCGATCAGAGGTCCTCATCTACCTACCGATCGATCCCCTGTGTCCCCCTCAAACTGATAGATCATGAACCAGTTGTGCGCCGGGTACGCAGGCCGGCGCACACGGGTCTTCTCGCGCACTGTCACCCGTGCAGCGGGCTACCGAAGATCAGCTTCATCGTGCCGGCCACAAGCGATAGAGCTCCCGCTCTAAAGGCGGGGAATCTATCTGAAAGCAGGAACATTCCTTCTCTTTCAATCGATTCACGAGGCAATGACATGCGGCCGGCCCACATGATGGGCCAGCCGCTTTCTATCAACTCTCCATGAGAATCGATACTACTTACGGAGGATACGCGGTCAGTCCTTGCCTCGCTTTCCACGGCTGCGGGCGTTGTCACGCCCCTGTTTGCCATGCTCACCGGCCATTTCGTCCGCCCGATCTAATCCACGCATTTTGTCACTGCCTTTTTCACGATCCTTCCCTTTGTGTTTTCCTTTCCCGCGGCCCTTCCCTTCCTTTTCCGCTCCATCTTCATGCTTTTCAGCTTTCTTCTCACCTTCCATTGTAGGCGCAGGGGCAGGGGCAGGGACCGGAACAGGCGCCGGCGTCGATGCGGGAGGCGGGGTTGGAACAGCCGGTGTCGGAGCTTCACTTTGAGCGAACACATTGGAGAATGCCAGTAACACCGCAGCCGCGGTGACAGTTGAAATAATCTTGATCGTCATACTGATCCTTTCTGTGCGAGTGTGTGAGGTTGAGCCATAAAGTGGCGTGCCACTCCCGCCATCCAATAGGCAAACTTGGTGCCACCGCCCTATCGAACGGAAAGGCTTCTTTC
>JABMDG010000277.1 GCA_015904045.1 Nitrospira sp. | reverse complement strand
CCCCGGACGGCCGGATCGGGCCGGTCGGTGATGTGTGGTTGAAGATCACGGCAGCCTATCAGGCCGGTCTCCACATGGTGCTGGTGCCGCCAACGAGTCTTGGCAAGGGAAGGATGCCGTCTCTCACAAGAGTCTCCTCCGTCGGAACCGTGCTTCAGGCCTATCAGGCTCTCACGATGGCCCAAGATTCCAGCTCCGGCACTCACCGGGCCGAGGCGGACACTCAATGAGCAGGTGGGCAGGCAGCACGCGCCAAGAACGGCTCGCTTATGGCGCAGCCGTCGTCCGAGAGGGCCAGTACGATCCCACGACCATCCCGGCCCCTGCGATCATCAATCCGACCAGTTGCGGCGGCCAGGGGGAATCAGGCGGACCGAGTACCTCCAGCGCAATCCAACTTGTCGTGCCGCCGATAATGGCGCACAAGGCTCCCTGGGTCGTGGCTCGTTTCCAGTACAGTCCTGCGAATAGCGGGATGAACGCGGCCACCAGCGTCACCTCGTAGGTATTCACCACCAACTTGTAAATCGTCGCGTCCGACCAAAGCGCGATGGCTAGGACAACTCCGGCAAACCCCACCAAGACGACGCGCATCAGCCGCAGAAACTCCGAATCGTTCAACCGGGTGAGCAGGGGCTTCAAGACGTTTTCGCTCAACGCCACGGACGGCGCCAGCAACGTCGCGCTGGAACAACTCATCACGGCGGAGAGCACCGCACCGAAGAACACGATCTGCGCCACCAGCGGCGTATGCTGTAAAATCAGCGTCGGCAAAATCAGTTGGGAGTCCCGCTCCAGTAAGGCGCCGAACTTGCCAGGATCTATCAACATTGCCGCATACGCCAGAAACATCGGCACGAAACAGAACCCGAAGTAGAGTGTCCCCCCGAACAACGACCCGCGCACTGCCGTCCGTTCGTCTTTTGCCGAGGTGATGCGCTGGAACACATCCTGTTGGGGGATCGACCCCAGCATCATCGTGATCCACGCGCCGATGAACGGAATCCATTCCATCAGTCTCGGCGGCGGAAACAAATCCAACTTGCCCGCCGCAGCCGCATGTTCGAGGACGGCGCCCACCCCTCCTGCCAGCCCGCTAACAATGGACGCGATGTATAACAGTCCGCCCATGATCACGGAGATTTGGACGAAATCCAAAATCGCCACGGAAAACATCCCGCCGAAGGTCGTGTAGGTCAGGACGATCGCGGCACCGATGACAATCCCGACAGGCTGGCTGATGGCGCCGTCGGTGACGGTATTAAGCACAAGCCCCAACACTTTGAACTGGGCCGCAACCCACCCCAAATACGACAGGACAACGGCGACCGTGCAGAGCACTTCCACTCGGCGGTCGAAGCGCAGCCGGTAGTAGTCGCCGACGGTGAGGATGTTCAGCCGATATAACCGCGGCGCGAAAAACAGCCCCGCCAAAATGAGGCACATGCTTGAGCCGAACGGATCGGCGACCACGCCGCGCAATCCTTCCTTGACGAACGTGGCAGAAATGCCGAGCACAGCCTCAGCGCCGAACCAGGTCGCGAAGACGGTCGCCGTGACGATGGGCAAGGGCAAACTTCTGCCGGCGACGGCAAAATCCTTGGAGTTTTGCACGCGGGTGGCGGCAAACAACCCGATAGCCACTGAAATCAGGAGATAGAGAATGACAAACCCTAGCAGCATGAGGCTCCGCCTCAATTACAACTACAACGGCGGGCGGATTCTAGCGGGGCTTGGGGCGGGGAGCAATGGGAACCGGCGGGAAATCATCAGGGGCCGCGGTCCCGAAGAGCCGCGGCCCCGCGTATGAGGGTCGTATACTCAGCACTCAGTGCCGTCCTTGACCTTTGCGCTTGCCTTCTTTCTTGCCACGATCATCATCCCTGTCGTCATCCTTGTCATCGTCGTCATCTTTATCATCGTCGTCGTCACCCTGTTTCCGCTCTTGTTTTTCGGCTTTCCGTTTTTCCTTTTCCGCTTTCCGCTCGGCTTTTCGGCGCTCTTTCTCGGCCTTTCGCTCTGCCTTCCGGCGTTCTTTTTCCGCTTTCCGCTCAGACTTGTCACGGTGGCGATCACCTCTCATGCGTTTTTCGCCGTCACCCTTCCTCTCCTCGGATGAAGCAGCAGGAGCCTGCGTAGGCGGTACTGGCGGTGGAGCAGGCACAGAAGCCGGTGGAGGAGTGACGGGCGGGACCGTGGGGTCAGGGGCCGGCACCTGCGCAAATGTCGAGAAGCCGAAGACCGAAGCAACCACCAGCGCAGATAATTGAACCGAGAGACGTTGCATATGAACTCCTTTTCTTAGTGGGTAGAAGGAACGACGGACTCAGAGCTGAAGTAAGATTAGCAGTACAAGTACCACGAGGTCGAGATTGATCTCAATCCGACGGTGGTGGCACAAGGGCAGGCAACCCCTGACCTTAACTATTGATCTGTATCCAGGTGGGAGCGTGACTGGGTTAGAACGCCCAGTACCGTGACGGTCCGAACGTCAACCGGCATCCGACGAGGAAGAGATCCCCGCGGGACTCGATGGAGATGGACTTTGTCCATTGAACTTCGTACAGGTTCATCGACCGGCGCCATCCGGCTTCGGGAATATGAAGTTCGAGAAGCTGTTGCCCCCTGGGGGCATAACCCATGAGCAACATGATTCCATGTTTGCTTCGGTTCAGACTATAGGCTTCGCCCTCTTGAATCACGACCTCATCGTCACTGATAGACTCGCAGATCTCATAGGTACAAACCCGTTGTTCTGGCACCCGATCCTCCCTCCGGTTATTGACGGATGGAAGGCCGGCTTGAAGACCGGACAGGATGGAAAGTCTGCCTGCTCGCATCCACTCCGCAAGCTGTGGATGAACGTGGTGAACGACCTCGCGTGTTCCAATCATCATGGTAGAACCTCCGCTTGGTGAACGACACACAGTATTGGAGCAAGTGCCATACCGTCGGCGCCCCCACGGATGTCTGGCTGAAATCAGGCTTATTTCTTTGAGATTCTTTCGCGATTGGTGCCGCTGTTTACAGCTTCATTGAAGGGATATGACTTCGCTCCAACCGGGCGGAGACTTGCATCTCCATGATTTTATGGACTATTTATCATTGTACTTGCCTGGCTACAGAAAGAGTGGTGGGACCTTCACCTGCTTTCTCCATACCGTAGCGTACGCATTGCGACTCTGCTCCAGAACCCCGAGCATTCCGCGTAGATCAGAAATACCAGGCGAGCCCTCCCAACACCGTACGCGGGCTACCCGGCACGAAATGGATGTCGTTGACCCCGGTGGTCTCGTTCCTGAGCCTGGATGGAAAGGCGAAAATCGCCTGCTCCCAATCGGTATTGAAGAGATTCTGGACAAAGAGGAAGGCCTCCATGCGTCCATGCGGCAGCGTGATCGGGAGCCGGTATCGTTCCGACAGATCGACTGTCAGCCAGGAAGGCGACTTCACGCTGCGATCTTCAGCCAAGGGCCTGACACCCAGATAGGTCGCTTGCAGTTGCGAAGTCAGCCCTTCAGGCCATTGTAAGATAGCCGCGCCATAGGCCGTATATTCGGGCGCCAGCGGAATGGCATCGCCGTTGCGAAATTCCGCATGTGTCCAGGTGAAGCTGCCATTGACATGGAGAGGACCCCATACGTTCCCACGGGCAGCGACTTCCACCCCCTGGCGCCTGGTGGCTCCGCGAGTCTCCGTCGTCCCTTCGTCGCCGACCAGAACAAGTTCGGACTTGAGATCCAATCGCCATACCGTGGCGATCAACTCGAGCCCTTCCGGACCCCATGGCTTGGAGCGGACCCCAACCTCGTAGCTATTCGCTTTCGCCAGTGGTGCAGCCCCGCCCGTGACGGCTGATCGGGCATCATTGCTGTGAAACCCTTCTCCATAGTTGACGAAGAATTCAGTTCCCGCCCAGGGGCCAAGAATCATGCTCATCTTCGGGAGTATGAGACCGGAACCTTTTCGGCCGCCAGGTTGCTCCGCACAGGCGGCACAGCGGTTGCTCACATCAAAGGTAAAAAACTCTCCGCGTACCCCTCCTGAAAACCTGAGCCAGGAGAGCGGTTGGACTTCCGCCTTGACAAACGGAGAATAGGACACGCTGAGGGCGTCGCTGTCGATCGTAACGCCGGTGGGAGTCCGCCGGGTCTGCGTTCCCAATTTCACATGAACATCATCGACTCTCGTCTGAAACCCGACCGTCCCAACAGTCGGTATTCCGAGAAGTTCTATGCGCTGCTTGAACCCGAGGTCGCCACCATAGATGGCACGCCGATCAAATTGCGCAAAACCATCGCCATTATCAGGATCATTGAGGAAAAACGTAAAGTCTGTGAACAGGTCCATCCGATAATATTGGCCGTAGGCGTTGGCAAAGAACTGCCCACCGGTTGTGGTGTCGTAGTGATAGTTCACGTTTCCTGTCGTGCGGAGGGTGTTGCCTCCTTCATACGGATTGATGGAGCCGAACCGATCCAGCAGCCCAGTACTCACGGCACGGAAGGGAATTTCACCGGAACCATCCCACTTGGATCGAAGGAAGGTGGCCTTGACGCTCAGCTCGTCTCTTCCAGTCAGATTCGTCGTGACCTTGCCTAACAGATTTGTCCGATAGTACTGATTGTCGTTGAGGTACGGGCCGTTCGTATAGAACCCTTCCGCGGCGAACAACGAGCGCACACGGCCTTGGGTGGGCGAGAGCATCAAGAGGTATCGTTGTGTGCTGTACTCCCCACCCGCTCCCTGAATGACTCCTTCTTTCACCATATCGCGCGTCCGAAAATTCACCGCCCCCGCCGTGACGAAGTCTCCATACTCGGGCAGATAGGAGCCTTTGTGAACATCGACCCCTTCGATGGTTTCGGGAATAATAAAGTTGAGATCCGTGTAGCCTTGTCCGTGCGCATGCGTGCGTAAGTTAATTGGCATCCCATCGAGGAAGAACCCCACGTCCGTCCCATGGTCTGCATCAAAGCCTCGGAGGAAGTATTGATCGGCTTTCCCGCCGCCGCCGGAATGTTCAACGGCCACGAAGCCTGGGATCAGGCGAAGGACCTGGGCCGGTCTGCCCTGGGGCTGCAAGACAATTTCTTTGTCAGGGATGAATTGCTGGGAAGACGCTGCCACCGGTCGTTCGACACGGACAGACACTTCCGGCACCTCGAGTTCCTGCTCATCGGGATCATGTGCCAGGACGACACCGGTCACGTTCCACGCCAGCCAGGCTAACAGGAATCCGAGGAGGTACCGTGGGGGCGTCATCAGCATGATGAAAGGGCTTCGTGAAACCACTAGCGAAGAGATTTTCCGGTGGTCGTCATCGTCAGCTTGCCGTGCTTCACCCCCTTGACCGATACCAACGCATCCGCCACCTTCTTGATCTCCGACCCCTTGCCTTTCACCACCAGGACTTCCAAGCAATGGTCGTGATCGAGATGAACGTGCATGCCGGATAGAATCTGCCCCTGATAGTCGTGCTGGATGTCGGTCAACTTGCCCGTTAAATCCCGGACATGATGATCGTAGACGAAAGTGATCGTGCCAACGGTTTCTTTGTTGTCATCCCATTCCTGTCCGACCAGATTGTCTCGGATCAGGTCGCGCAACGCTTCGGAGCGGCTGGCGTAATTCCGCCGCTTGATATGGCGATCAAATTCATCCAGCAACCGTTGATCCAGCGATACACCGAACCGCACCAGGTGATCCATGGCATCCTCCCTCGGTAACACGATTTTAAGTTAAGTAGCACTGTCAGAACGCGAATGCAATGCTCACGCGTGCGAACAACGCAGGGTAGTATCGTGAAGTCTGAGGAAGCGGGAGTTTCGTCGATGGACGCTATTCGCCCTGAACCGGGATATACAGCACGTTGCCCTGGCGGTTGACGAGGAGAAGTGCAAGATCGGTGGGTTTCAGCGGGTCGGCCAAACGTTGAAAAGTCGCAAAACTATTCACCTGTTGCCGGTTCAACTCCAGCACCACATCGCCCGGCTGTAACCCCGATGATTCAGCCAAGCTCCCTTCTTCGATATCGGTCACCACGACGCCGCTCGTGACGGGCAAGTCCATCTGCCGGGCGAGCGGCTGCGTGACGTCGTCGAAGATCACACCGGATAGAGGATGCATGGTTGAAGCTGCCGCTGCCGCTTGGCTTTTTTTGACACGCTCACGCGGGGCCTCCTGAATGACCAGTTCCGTTTGATAGGATTTCCCCTCACGGATGAGATCCAACCGATGTTTGCTGCCGATCGGAGATTGCGCCACCAGGTTGCGCAGTTGGCCGCTGTCCATCACGTCTCGCCCGTCAAATCGCACGACGACATCGCCGCGTTTGAGGCCCGCCCGTTCCGCCGACCCCTTGGCTTGCAGGTCGGTGATGATGGCGCCCTTCACATCCGGCAGCCGGAAGATTTTCCCCAGCGGCGGGCTGACGTCCTGCGTCGCGGCCCCTAGAAATCCACGTACGACGCGACCGGTCTTGATCAGGCCTTGCATCGCCGCCCGCGCCATGTTGCTCGGGATCGCGAAGCCGACCCCGACACTGCCCCCGGTGGGACTGGCAATGGCGGTATTGATCCCCACAACTTCGCCGTTGATATTGACGAGCGCGCCCCCTGAATTGCCTGGATTGATCGGCGCATCCGTTTGAATGAAGTCTTCGAAGTCGGCCACCCCGACATCGGCGCGGCCGACGGCGCTCACGATGCCGAATGTCACGGTACGGCTCAACCCCAAGGGATTCCCGATGGCCAGCACGAAGTCCCCGACGGCCAGCTGGCTGGAGTCCCCCCAGCTCGCTGCCGGTAGATTCGTCGCCTGGATCTTCACGACCGCCACATCGGTTTTGGGATCTGTGGCGACCACTTTGCCCTTGTACTGGCGTCGATCGGCCAGCACCACTTCGACGTCGACGGCATCGGCGACCACATGGTTATTCGTGATGATGTAGCCATCCGCCGAGACGATGACGCCGGAGCCCTGCCCATATTGGCGCCGGGTGGGAGGGTCCTTGAACAGGCCGAACGGCAGCGCATCGTCACTGAAGGCCTGGTCGCGTACCATCACGGTGGACGCGATACTGACCACGGCGGGAATGACTTTACTGGCTGTGGCCTTTACTTGGCTCTGCAGATCGTGGCCGTTGGCCGCAAAGACCTGGTGCGTATCGGACAGTCCCAATACCGAAGCAGCCAAACCGCCCATAACCGCGCAGACGGCAAGACTTGTAGTAAGCCCGTTGCTCTTCACTGACGCCACTTCCTTTGGACGGACTGCCCGGAAATCATCATGCTATCGTGGGCCAGCCTATCATGCAGAACAGCCACGTGCATTGATAATTCGATATGAGACACCCGATCTCCTGCAGATGAATGTATGCCTTCCCTCCGGCGCATGGGCTGTCCCTCCTACAGGCAAGATAGTACCCAGCGTCAGGCGACCTGTAAACATTGTGCGAACCTTCTGCCGGCACCGACGCTTTCGACATGGCTGGCATCAGTTGAGCGGCACGCACGATCTTATGTTACGATTTCATACCCCACGCTCATTCTTGGGCCACGCCGGCATGAAATCGGTTCAACCAAGGAGTACACGATGACAGGTCTCGCAAGCTTCGTTGCGTCCATTCTGCTGACCGCTGCTTTTGGGATTCTTGCGCCTCCTGGACAGGCCGAAGAAGCCAAGTTTGGAACCCCGAAGGGTGATGAAGGCACCAGAATTTTCAAAGCCATGGAGCACCCTCATTATACGGGGGAGTTTCGCATCAACGGAGATCGGGCGACTCTCATCGGGAGCATGCACGATACGGCGCCATGGGACCATCTCGACTATGCAGGCAAACGTCTGAATCCCGTGAAAGGAACAATCGGGATCGAGGTTAACGAACACACCAACACAGGGCGCGTGGTGGCCGAATTTGTCGAAGGGACTGATCGGTATCGTATCGTCTTTGATCGGTTTGCCGCCAGAGCGCCGTTCCAGGACGGGGGCATTGCGACCAGAATCTATGAGCACGGAGACTCCAACAACGGCGATCCGCTGTATCCAAAAACCTGGTTGTATCTGGGCGGCTGGGGCACCGCAACGATGTATAAGAATGACGAGGTACTTTACAAAGACTACGACGCGCACTTTATGGTCATGGAGCGTTCGCGTGATCCCAAGACCCATGAGGTCCGATACCCGGTCAAACGGACGTTGCCGGGCGGAGAAACCGACCCGGCGGGGATGGAAATTGATTTGTGGGTCAGGTCCAAGGAGCAAAACACCAAGAATTTTCCTCCCTTTGAGACCTGTGTCCATCTCTGTTGGGAAGAAGTGACCTGGCGTTAAGCAATAGGGACATCCCTCCAACCCATTCTCCTTCTGATTATTACGGCGATAGCTGTGCCGGTGAATAGGCACGCAGTTGAGAGCACAACCCACG
>JABMDG010000276.1 GCA_015904045.1 Nitrospira sp. | reverse complement strand
TGGTTCCCAGGCTGACGTTTGTCGGCGCGGCAGAGCCTTCCTGTATCGTTCGGCCTGAGCAAACCGAAGGCCCCTATTTCGTCGATGAGCAATTGAACCGTTCAGATATTCGCTCGGATCCAGCCACCGGGCAGGTCAAGCCGGGCACACCGCTGACGCTGATGTTTCAGGTCATGCGCATCAGTGCGGGCGCATGCCGTCCCCTGTCTGGCGCTCTCATTGACATCTGGCACTGCGACGCCATGGGAGTCTATTCGGATGTGCGGGATCCTGGGTTCAACACGCTCGGGCAGAAGTTTTTGCGCGGATGTCAAATCACCGACGCAGGGGGTAGCACGCAATTCCTCACAATCTATCCCGGCTGGTACCCGATCAGAACCGTCCACATTCATTTTAAGATTCGCACCGCGCCGGTGGCGAAGAAGAGCTTTGAGTTTACTTCGCAAGTGTACTTTCCCGATGAGCTCACAGATCAGGTTCACACGAGCCTTCCCTACTCCTCACTGGGACGCCGGCGAGTGAGAAACCGTCATGACTTCATCTTTCGAGACGGCGGGGACCAACTGCTGCTGGCTCCTACGCCGAAGGCCGACGGGTACGCGGCCACCTTTTCAATCGGCCTCCGGATTCCATAGAACGACACGCCCTTGTCCTTCACGGCTTCACCGCTGTAGCGTCCAGCGTAGGCGGATGATAAGCTGCCGGCATGGAATCGGCCATGCGCAAAGCCAAAATTGTCTGCACGATCGGTCCAGCCAGTCTGTCGCCGACGATCCTGACTCGTCTTATCGACAGCGGGATGGATGCAGCGCGGCTGAATTTTTCGCACGGCACACATGCGTCTCATGCGGCGGCCATCGCGGCGATCCGCCGGGCGGCCGCACGCCGAGGCACCGCCGTCGCAATCATCCAAGATCTGCAGGGGCCCAGAATCCGAGTCGGCGGAGTCGTCGACGGCGGGATCGAGGTTCGTTCCGGCCAAACTGTGCGACTGAGGACGGCCACGGCCGTGGTCAGACGTCTGCAAGGCACTCACTCTACCGCTGTCAGCCGATCGACGATCCCTGACATTCCGGTCGCCTACCCATCTCTGACCCGGGATATCAGACGCGGCGCCAGAATTTTGATCAACGACGGGCTCATCGAATTGGTGGCCGATCGTATTGCCGGCAGCGACGTCGAATGCACGGTCGTGAGTGGGGGGTGCATTACCTCGCACAAGGGGATCAATCTCCCCGGCACCAGTGTCAGCGCGCCGGCCCTCACCAGGAAGGATCGCAACGACATTCGCTTCGGCATCGCACAGGGCGTGGACTATATGGCGCTGTCCTTCGTCAAGGGACCGGAGGACATTCGAGCGGCTAAGAGACTGATCGCCTCGTGCGGTGGCGATGTGCCGATTATCGCCAAAATCGAACGGGCCGAGGCGGTGGCGTCTCTAGATGCCATCTTGGAAGAAGCAGACGGTGTGATGATCGCGCGTGGAGACCTTGGTGTGGAAATGGGGCCGGAGGCCGTGCCGATTTTGCAGAAGCGGATCATTGCCAAGGCCAATCGCCACCGCCGTCTCGTCATCACCGCGACGCAAATGCTCGAGTCGATGACGCAGGCGTTACGTCCCACCAGAGCCGAGGCTTCGGATGTCGCCAATGCCGTCTTCGACGGCACCGATGCCGTCATGTTGTCGGCGGAAACGGCTATCGGGGCGCATCCGATCGAAACAGTTCAGGTCATGGATCAGATCGTCCGAGCGGCGGAAAAAGAAACCGAGCCGGGGGTGATTCTCAAACGCCACACCGATAGCGACGTGCCGTCTTTTCCCGAGGCGATCAGCGCGGCGGCCTCCTCGGCTGCCCGGGCGATTGCCGCCGGAGCGATCGTGGCTTTCAGCGAACGCGGCGCGACCGCCCGCCTGATGTCTAAGCAGCGGCCGTCTGCGCCGATTCTTGCTGTGACCCCGTTTGAAGTTGTGCGGCGTCGAATGGTTCTCTACTGGGGCGTACGTCCTTGCACGATGCCGCAGATTCAGCAGACCGATTCGCGAATAACGAAAACCCTGAGGCGATTAACGCGAGCGGGGCTGCTCAAGACGGGGGAGAAGATCGTCATCGTATCAGGAACCCGTGTCGGCCAACCGGGCGGGACAAACTTGGTTAAGCTACAGGAAGTCCTATGAATCTATCAAGAGGCTTTCCGCAGCCAGGGCGGGAGGCTTGATCTCGTATCTTGAAACGGTTAGGCTGCCACCACCGGTTGAATTCGAAGGTGTGCGATGAGAATGCTACTCTCCGCCATTTTCGCCTGTCTTCCCTTGACGGTCTGGGCTGAGACGGTCGAGCTCCCCGTTCCCACCCCCGTGCCTCCCCCAATCATCGGCGACATGGAGAGTGTTGAACCGTCCGACGCGACCAAGCGCGACATCTCATATCCGGAACCGTTCGGCAATCCCTATGGCCCGGAGTCAGCAACGAATTTTGAAGCGTTCCGCCCGCTCTCCTTCTACGGGAATAGGCGCCAGGGCACAACATCGCCCGAACCGGACTGGTTCGACCATCCGTTCGGCCGGTACGGGAACCCCTACTCGCCTGACCCGATGGACCATCGGTACGACGATGGCCGAACTCATTCGCTTGGCAGCCTGATTGATTTTCCGAACCGAGACGCGTGGACGATAGGACGGTAACAGTGATCCAGCAGTCAGGCAGGGCACCACTACTAACCAGAGCGCGTGGAGGCACCTATGGGACGACATAAGATCGGTCTCGTTATCCCTCATCCGGAAGATCAGAAATGGGACTCGGTCTGGAAACTGTTTCGCACGCCTAATTTAAACCTCCCCACGCTGGCCGCGCTGCTTCCCGAAGATGAATGGGACATCGAAATCCAGGACGAAATCGTCGGACCGCTGGATTTTACCCGCGACTACGATTTGGTGTTTATCACCGTGACCACCGTCGTCGCGATTCGCGCCTACGAGGTTGCGCGGTTGTTCCGTGAGCGCGGCGCCAAGGTTGTACTCGGCGGCATTCATCCGTCGACGCTCCCTGACGAGGCCATCAAGCATGCCGATGCGATCGTGATCGGCGAAGGAGAACTGACCGTCCCGCGGCTGATCGAGGACTTCAAGAAGGGCATGATGGAACAGCAGTACCGAATGCCGTACATGGTCGACAAATGGGATGAGAAGCCGCCACGCTGGGATCTCTTGCCCCCGGGCTACATGTTCCGCGATGCCCTGACGGCAACGAGAGGGTGCAATTACCGATGTACTTTTTGCTCGATTCATTTGGCCTTAGGTGGCGGCCAATATGGGTTCCGGAAAAAACCGCCGGCCGATGTCGTGAAGCTCGTCGAGAAAATGAACGGGCCGATGGTGATGTTCTGGGACGACGACTTGTTGTCCGACCCGGCCTATACCCGAGAGCTCTGCCAGGCGATGAAACCGCTCGGGAAGAAGTGGATGAGCCAGATGAGCGCTACGTACGTCGCCCATCATCCTGAATTGCTTAAGACCCTCAAGGAATCCGGGTGTTCGGCGATGTTTATGGGCATCGAATCGATCAATCAAGAGTCGCTCAAGTCCGTCGATAAGCAGAACCAAGCCAAGCTGTATGAGGAGATGATCAAGCGCATTCACGATCAGGGAATCGACATTCACGCAGGTTTTATCTGCGGCTTAGACCATGAAGACGTGTTCGACTTCGAGCGGACCGCGGAATGGGCTACCAAGATGGGATTAGCCGGAGCACTCTGGCGGATCATGACGCCCTATCCGGGGACCAAACAGTTTGCCGAACTGAAGGCCGCGGGCCGGATTCTCACCGAGAACTGGACGGCGTATACCGGCGAGCACGTCGTGTACAAACCGGCCAAGATGACGGTGGAACAACTGTATTGGGGGCATAAGTGGGCCAAGGGGCAATTCTACTCCTTTAAATCAATTGGACAGCGGGCAATCCAGCGGGCCTCTCAGAACGGGTTCGGGGAGCTGCTCAATATCACCGGTTGCGGGCTGGGCTATCGCTCCATGTTCCACTTGGCGGCTGATTCTGCGCCGGTGAACGTCTATCGGGACATGAACCATCTGCCGCCCCAAGAGGAACCGATTGCCTATCGGTTCCCCTATCCACCGAAAAAGCGGTTCAGTTTCATCACCGACCGTGTTGACCAGCTACGGTCAAAGATACAACCGAGGCCCCGTATCGATTGATGAAGCCTGTTTCTTTAGGGATGGTATGGACGATTCTCTTGCTGACATGGCTCAGCGAAGGGTCGACCTCTGCGGAATGGGTGCCGATAGGTGGAACGTATCAGTCGCCAGGGCTCCGGACGGTCTATATCGACTCGGCTTCGGTTCGGAAAGATGACACGTTGGTGACGCTATCTGTTCTGATCGACTGGAAGTTGATGCAAGGCGGGCGTTCCCCCACCCGATTTTTCTCCACAATGTTCACGAATCAATTCGATTGTGTGGGGAAGCGCGTCCGATCATTGGCGGCGACCGATTTTCACGGGCCGATGGGAACCGGTACAGGCACCCCCGGAATCGTCTATCCGTCCGGGAATGTGTGGAGAGAAATTGAGCCGCAGAGCGTGAGTCAGGGTGTGTGGGAAATGGCGTGCAGGAAACAGTAGAACGTCCCCCGCCAGGTGATATCGCCCGTTAACTATGTAGCGACAGCGAAATCGACGTGTAACGAACAGCCTGATATGCAACTAAAAGGCTGCTGTTGGTTGACAGTGGAACCTGGTTCACCGGTGGCTCGACACCCTGTTCTTTAACTTCCTGCCGCTGCCGCAATTCCTTGACGAGATCTTCTCGAAGCTGTTGCAGGAAACTCGGCAGATGCTTTAGGACCTTGCGTGTCTCCACGTGTGCGTTCTTCAGAGAATCGAAGACCTGTTGAACCAACGAGGCAGGCTCCTGGGCCTCCTGTATCGGTGCGCTGAGACGGATTCCGTCGGCAGGGTTTTGAACAGGTGCAGCAGATGAAGGAAAGGTGGGCGCCGTGGTACCGGTGGGCGGTTGCGGGATCGCCGCTGCCGCCGCAGGCGCTCCACCCTGGGTACCCGTTGAGGATGGTGCGGTGGATGTCTGGGACTCCTGTGGGCGAGGCACTGCTGGCTGCCCCGTTACCTCTGCCGCAATCTGCGCGGCCAGCACCGTGACCGATCGTTGGACATCTACACTCAGATCCAGGCTGGAGAGAGAAGATAAGTTTCCGAAGCGCTCGGCCAATCGTGCCGTTTTGGCAAGTGCCGCTTCATCTTGCCCTGAAAAGAACTTTCGGAATATATTGGATACGTTGCGGAATAACTTCTCAAGATCTTTCAACTCCTGCTCATTCAGATCGCCGTCAACGGCGACACCGACCTCTCGTTTCAGCGAGGCCTCGAGATACTTGGCTTTGACATCCACCGTTCCATTGTCGGTTTGGACTTTGGAGGTATAGTTCACCGCGCGGTAATCGTACTGAAGATCGGCCGTGAGCGTGATCTTGTCACCTTCCGCGGTTGTGACGCTGAGGCGCCCTTCAAGATCGTTGGAGATCGCCACGGCGCTGACCTTGGTATCCAAGCGGTGCGTGCTTGTGCCGGTTGCGGCAGGGCTGTGAAAGAACTGTTTGGGGTCGAATTGAGCCAAGGCTTGAGTCGGCATGTAGGGTTCCCCTCAATGAATGGACGGAATGAGCGATCTCATATAGATTCCCTATCGGTAGGCTGTTGAGCGATCTTTAGGGACCGTGGACAATAGAGCGCACCGCGCGCCGGCAATTCTTTCTTAATTGATGAAGGAGGCACTTCCATGAAAACCTTCTCTCCGGTTGTCTTAGCTGCCGCGATGCTGGCCGTCCTTCAAACGACCGGCTGCACCATTAAAGGGACAATCAACCAGATCACGGATACGACGTCTAACGTGACCGGCACCACATCGGGCGCTGCCTGGTGGAATGAAGACGGCCAGATCAAGCCGGGCTTCAAAGCTGCCGCATTCGCG
>JABMDG010000275.1 GCA_015904045.1 Nitrospira sp. | reverse complement strand
CTCTCCTCCAATGACAGGCCTTCCTATGCGCTGATCTTAAAACCTCCGTCCGGCACCGACAACGCGCCACCCGCCTTCTGGACGTTGCAGGCGCAATGCCGTCGCGGCGATGTCCGGTTCGCTCCGTGTCTCGCATCGTTCGGATGTATCCAGGCATTGGAACAAGGCCGCGCCGTGTCAGGAGCGATGCGCGCACATAAACGAAAGGCTGTGCTCTATGACACGTTTTTCCGGCTGCTGACGGTGCGCGACTCCAAGGAACGGGATCGGCGCATCAAAACAACCATTGCCCTGGAAGGTTGGTCGCGCGCCGTCAGCAGCGAGGCGACCCAGTGGCTCACACAGCATGTATCGGACTATGCCAGGCAGGATCTCCGGCTACAGATACGCGCAGGGCGCTGGGAGTTGCTGCCCGTCGAGAAGGCCCGCGAGGCGTTGCTCTACCACATACCATTCAGCCTGTACGGTCCTGAAATCTTTCGCGGCATGCGGCGCAGCGACGAGATGATGATCGACGCGTTGCGGCTGTTTCAGCAATTGCCGGCTCTCTTGGAAGCGCTCACCGCCGCCGGAATCATATTGCTCTATGAAGACAAGCCGCTTCAGTCCTCGCGCTGGGATTGTTCGGTACATGTGGGCCGCGGCGAACAGGAAGCGACCGGGATCGACTGGTTCGAGATCCGCCCGGAGATCCGGTGCGACGGCGTCGTGATGGATGAAACCGACTGGCAGACGGCGCTCCGCCAGGGAGGGCTGGTCAATATCAAGGGCGAACTGCGTGTGCTTGACAGCCGTACCATAGAGCGGCTACGCGCGATCCTTGACCTGACCGGAACAGCGCCGGCCAACCGGGACGCCGCGCAGATCGTCCGGGTGCCGAGGCTTCAGGTCCTCGACTGGCTGGCCTTGCGCGAACAGGGCATTACCGTTTCACTGCCAGCTGAAGACGAAGCCGTGCTCGCCCGCCTGCTGCGATTCACACGGATCGCCTCTCGGCCTCTCCCCAAGGGTGTGCATGCGACGCTCCGCCCCTATCAACAAGACGGCTATGCCTGGCTGGCGTTTCTCTACGAACATCGCTTCGGCGCCTGTCTGGCGGACGATATGGGACTGGGCAAGACACTCCAGGCGATCTGCCTCCTGGCCGCCGTACGGGAAGGCCGTATCGGAGCATCATCCCGCACGAAAGGGCCTCATCTGGTCGTCGCCCCGACGAGTCTCCTATTCAATTGGGAGCAAGAACTGGCCCGATTTGCGCCCGGCTTGAAGGTCCATGTCTATAGCGGCAGCGCACGCACGCTTGAGGCCAAGGACGGTGACGTGGTCCTTACGACATATGGAGTGGTTCGCCGGGACATCCAATCCTTGGAACGCACGGCGTTTCACATCATCGTGTTCGACGAGGCGCAGGCAGTGAAGAATATTCTCGCGGACACGACAGGAGCCGTCCGCCGGCTGAAGGGGCGGTTCAAACTGACATTGACCGGCACCCCGCTTGAAAATCACCTCGGCGAATACTTTTCTGTGATCGACCTCTGTATACCGGGGCTGCTCGGCGAGTTCACGCCGAAGTTGAAGCGGGCTGATGGCCCCACGCTGGAACGACTGCTTCGCAGGACCAGGCCCTTCATCTTGCGGAGAACCAAGGCCGAGATCCTCCACGATTTGCCGCCGAAAATCGAACACGAGGTCTTTCTCGATTTGACCGATCGCCAAAAGGCCCTCTATCAACAGACCGTGGCTCAGGTCCGTTCCACGATCGATGAGGCCTACCGCACCAAGACGTCAGGCCAGGCCCAGTTCATTGCCTTGACGGCTATTCTCAAGCTCCGCCAAGTCTGTTTGTCCCCTCGCCTCCTGACAAACCGAACCGATGAGCCTTCCCCCAAGCTCAGCTTCCTGGTGGAGCGGTTGCAAGTCTTGATGGAGGAGGGACACAGCGCCCTCGTGTTTTCCCAGTTCACCAGCTTTCTGGATCTCGTGGAAGAAGCCTGCGCCAAGCATCATCTGCCGTACCACCGGCTGGACGGCTCGACTGCGGCGGCAGCCCGCAAAGGCCGGGTGTCGGCCTTTCAGACCGGCGAACGGCCGAGCGTGTTTCTCTTGAGCCTGAAGGCCGGAGGCCAGGGGCTCAACCTCACCAAAGCGAGCTATGTGTTTCATTTGGACCCCTGGTGGAATCCGGCGGTCGAGAATCAGGCCTCGGATCGCGCCCACCGCATCGGGCAGCAGCGGACGGTGTCGATCGTGCGGATTCTCATGCGGCACAGCATCGAGGAAAAGATGATCGCGCTCAAACAACGGAAGCTCGAACTGTACGACGCAGTCATGGCCGGCGCAGTGCGCGGCTCCGGACAGGGCGTCTTGACCAAAACCGATTTCGACTTTTTACTCTCGCCGAGCGCGCCGTGAGGAGACGCCGGCTCTGTCCGGGATTGCCGCCGCACCAGGCATCCTGCCATCACTACGGCTCGGTAAGATTCGACCCTCTGCGAGTCATATCAATCGGCCTCAATCCTGATAGGCCGCCCCGCCGTCGCCGGATTCGCTGTCAGTTCTTCAGACGCAACGTTTGACCTCGCTCAGTCGCCGCTGTATGATTTTGTCACACAGGAGGCGCTCATGAAACGCACCCGCGTACCGATCACGGTTTCGCTCCCATCCAATCTCGCCGAGAATTTTGAACGGCTGGCCAAGGCGGAGGCCAAGAACAAGAGCCAACTGTTCAGGGACATGCTCACGGCCTATGAGCGGAGGCGACGGGAAGAGCAGTTCCATGAGTTGCAGCGATACGGCGTACGGCAGGCCCGCAAGAAAGGGGTGCTGACCGAAGCCGACGTGGAGAAACTGGTGTTCCAAGGTCGCTGATTGTGCGGGTCGTTTTTGACACCAACATCTATGTCTCGGCCTTTGCCATTCCGGGAGGGAATGCCGAGGAGGCTTA
>JABMDG010000274.1 GCA_015904045.1 Nitrospira sp. | reverse complement strand
CGGCATGAAGGTGCTGGATGTCGCCTGCGGGACCGGGTTGGTCATGCAGTGTGCGGCGGATCTGGCCGGACAGTCCGGCTCAGTCTTCGTGCTCGATCCCAGCATCGGTATGTTGCGTGAAGCGCAGAGGGGACTGTGCCGCAGCCTGGTGCGTGGAGTGGGAGAGCATCTGCCGTTTCCCGACGGGTACTTCGATTTTCTGAGCATGGGGTACGCGCTCCGGCACGTGCCGGACCTCAGAGGCGCCTTTGCTGAGTATCGCCGCGTCCTGAAGCCGGGTGGGATCGTGCTCTTGCTGGAGATCTCACGCCCGCGATCCGCGCTGGTGCTTCACCTGTCGCGGTTCTATATTAAGAGTCTGTTAGGCGTTGCATTTGCCGCCGGGACCGGCAATCAAGACATGAAGACACTGATGGCCTATTGGTGGGAAACGACGGAACAGTGTGTGCCACCGGAAACGATCGTCGGGGCATTGAAGGAAACCGGTTTTCAGAACTGTACCGTGAAAGAATGGTTCAGCGGCCTGCTTCGGGATTATCGGGCGGTGAAGGACGGTAATCAACCATGACACGTCCAGGATCTCCGACGCTTGAACCGGATCTTGCCAAGCTGATCGTGCAGACGCTCAAGCTCAAGATCGATCCGGTCTCGATCCAACCTGAAGCGCCCCTGTTCGGCGAAGGACTGGGGCTCGATTCAATCGATGCGTTGGAGCTGTCCCTCGCCATTTCACAAACCTACGGCTATCAGCTCAAGTCAAGCGATCCGGAGATCAAAACGATCTTTTCGTCCCTGCGGGCGTTGGCCAACGCCGTCGAAAAACACCGCACCAAGTGATCGTGGCGGGGTTATGCACGATACCCCATTGATCGGTCCCTACAATTCGGACGATGTGGTGGCCTGGCAACCAGGGCAGACACACACCGCCCGTCAATTCCTGGCCGACGTGACCGCTCTTGCGGATTCGTTGCCGGATCGGCCCACCGTGCTCAATCTTGCGGACAGCCGCTACGCATTCTTGGTGGGATTCGCCGCGGCGATTCTGCGGGGCCAGCTCACGCTGCTTCCCCAACGCCGAGCGCCTGAAGCTCTCCGCCGCCTTGCCGGCGATTACCCCGGCAGCTATGTCCTCACGGATCATGACGATCGGATCGAGGGGCTCGATGCGGTGCCGATTCTCTCGAAAACTGGTGAGGCGCCCTGGCCGAAGCACATTCCACTGGTGCCTCTGAATCAAGTGGTGGCGATTGCGTTCACCTCCGGCAGCACCGGCCATCCGGTGCCGAATAAGAAAACGTGGGGAGCCTTGACTGGTGTGGCCCAGGCGACGGGAGCAAGGCTGGGCATCAAAGGGGGGGATCGTATCGGAGTGGTCGCGACTGTTCCGCACCAACATATGTTCGGCCTGGAAGCATCCGTGATGTTGCCGCTGATGCACGGGGTGGCCATGTATGCCGGTCGACCGCTGTTTCCGGCCGATATCCGGAGCGTGTTGGCCGATATTGCCGGCCGATGGATGCTGATTACCACACCATTGCACTTGCGTGCCTGCGTTGCCGAACGTATGCATGTTCCGGCCGGTGGGCTGATCCTCTCCGCGACCGCCCCGCTTGGGAGGCCCTTGGCACAAGAAGCCGAGCGGATGTTCCAATCGGACGTGCATGAGATCTTCGGGTTTGCCGAGGCGGGCAGTGTCGCCGAGCGTCGCACGGTCGAGGGCGATCGCTGGAAGCCGTTGGAGGGGGTCTGTGTCGTGCAGGATCGGGACTCTTGTACGGTCCAGGCGTGGTATCTACCGGAGCCCGTTCCGGTGCCGGATCGTGTGACGGTTGAGTCGGGGGGGGCGTTCTTCCTGTATGGCCGGGAAGCGGAGCAGGTAAATGTCGCGGGTCATCGTGTGTCCCTTGGTGACTTGAACCAAACGTTGCTGCAGATCGACGGCGTGCAAGACGGGATCTTTTTCCTGCCGGATGAGGATGCCGGCCTCGTGACCAGGCTGATGGCGTTTGTGGTGGCTCCCGGAAGGACCAGCGAGGAGATCCAGCGCGCGCTGCGGGCGCACCTCGATCCGGTATTCCTGCCTCGTCCGTTGGTCTGTGTGCCCAGTTTGCCGCGGAACGCCACCGGGAAGTTGCCGCGTGAAGCCGTACAGGAACTGGCTCGGCAGTGGATAGGGGAGAACGGCCATGGAGTATAACCGAACGGTCTCGATCCCCCAGAATCATCCGTCGCTCGCGGGACATTTCCCCGGCCATCCGGTCGTGCCGGGTGTGGTGTTGCTCGACGAAGTGTTGAGCATCGTGCGAGAAGTCTCGGGGGGTGTCCAGTCGGTGACGGGATTGCCTCTGGTGAAGTTTTCCTCTCCTCTGAAGCCCGGTGAGATGGTGACGATACACGTGGATCTGGACGGGGCCACAGAGGCCGCATTTTCGTGCAGGGTCGGCACAAGGCGTGTGGCTTCCGGCACGATCGCATTGGCGCCTGCCCATGCGGCATCGACGGAACGGATGTGAGTCTCGCGTGGCAACAGCAACCGGAACGCGGCAGCCCCATCGGCGCTCGGGCCATGATCTGGGCGGCGGAGTCGCTCGGCCGTCCGGTAGCGCGTGTCCTGCTCTATCCCATTTGTGGGTATTTCTTGCTGAGCTCCGGGGCCGCTCGCCGCGCAGTCGCGCGATTCCGTGAACGGGTCCTGGGCCGTCCGGCCAGTTGGACGGAGTTATTCCGCCATTATCACGTCTTCGCATCCACGATACTGGACCGCCTCTATTTCCTTCGTGCGCAGCTTGCTCCCTTCGACGTTCAGTTTCATGGTTTGGACGTGCTCGACCGGGAACTGGCCAAAGGACAAGGCTGTGTGCTGCTCGGGGCGCATCTTGGCAGTTTCGAGGTGGTACGGGCGGTAGGGATTTTTCGGGGGCAGCTCGATATCCGAGTGCTTATGGATGAGCAGAATGCCCCGATGGTTCGGAGCCTCATCCAGGAATTGAACCCCGCGGTCGCGGGAACGGTGATTCAAGTCGGCGGAGTGGAGACGATGTTGCAGGTGAAAGAATGTCTGGACGGAGGCGGGATTGTCGGGGTGATGGGCGATCGCGTAACGCAGAATGACCAGACCGTCGCATGCAAGTTCTTTGGCAGGGAAGCCCGGTTTCCGACTGGGCCGATCCGCTTGGCCCATGTGACCCGGGCGCCGGTTCTGCTGTTTTTCGGGCTCTACCGGGGCGGGAATCGCTATGAGATCCATCTTGAATCGTTCAGTCTGGAGGCGCCATCATCTCATGACCGGCGGGATGTCGATATAAATCAGGCCGTGCAACGGTATGCCGACCGTCTTGCAGACTATTGCCGCCGCGCACCGGAGAATTGGTTCAACTTCTATGATTATTGGGACGAATACCGTTAGCCTCATCTTATCCGGATGCCTCCTGCTGTCGTCCGCACAGGCGGTCGGGGCCAACCCCGATCCTTCTCCCTCTCAGCGTGAACCACCGAGCACCGAGTGGACCGTCGAGCAGGTGGCCGCGTCGCTCAAAGAAGAGCGAGAGCCCTCGGTGGTGTTCGAAGAAGAGACGTATTCGTCCCTCTTGACGAAACCGATTGTCGCGCGCGGGGTGTTGCGATTCTCACCTCCGTCGCGGTTGGAAAAAGACGTGCTGGAACCTTCTCGTGAACGCTATGTGGTCGAGGGAGATGTGGTCACCTTCGAGAGCGAGCGGAAGCAGGTGAAGCGAACCATTTCGCTGGACGATTATCCGGCGCTGCGCGGATTCGTCGAAGCGTTTCGAGCCGGTGTGACCGGCGATGCCGCGTTGCTGAAGCGGCACTATGAGACGGCGCTCAGCGGAAACCGGCGGCAGTGGGTGCTTCAGCTTCGTCCCCGCGATCCAGCCGGGAAAACGATGCTCGACTCCATCCAATTCTCCGGGTCGGAAGGCCGGATCGACTCCATCACGATTCGCCTTCCGGACGGTGATCGGTCAGTCATGAGGCTCTCGCGAGGGCACATGCCATGAGCGGACGCCGGTGGGTTCCGGCCCTCTGGCTGGCTATTATGGCCTGCGGCCTGTGGTTTGTGTCCACCCGGCTGTCCATACATAGCGAGTTGGGGGATCTGCTGCCTGAAGGCTCGACGGCGACGCAGCGGCTGTTGCTGTCGCAGGTCCGTACCGGCCTGTCAGGCCGGCTGATTCTCCTAGCTATGGAAGGCGCGCCGCCTGACGAGTTGGCCACGATCAGCGTGGCGTTGGGGGAGTCACTTCGCGCCGATGGGCGCTTCGGCTTTGTCGGGAATGGCACGCAGACTTGGTCGAAGGCAGAACAAGCGGTCATCACCGGCTCTCGCTATCTGCTCAGCCGAACCGTCACGGCCGACAGATTTTCCGAATCCTCGCTTCGCCGTGCACTCGACCAGCGTCTCGACGATCTGCGTTCGCCGCTCGCGCCGCTCATCAAGGAGTCCGTGCCGTCCGATCCGACAGGCGAAGTGCTGGGTATTGTGCAATCCTGGTCCGGGTGGGACCCGCCGACAAAATATCGCGGAGTGTGGATGTCGGTTGATCACACCAGAGCCCTGCTCGTGGTCGAAACGCGCGTCAGCGGGTTCGACGCAGATGCGCAAGAATCGATTCACCAGGCCATTCGGGCGCAGTTTCACGAGGCGGCAAGCTCGCGCAGGGCCTCGGCCCGGCTCGTCCTGAGCGGCCCCGGTGTATTTGCCGTGGAGATTCAGCGCACCATTGAGGCTGAAGCCTGGCGCCTGTCGACGGTCGCAGCAACCCTGGTGCTGCTGTTTCTTCTGGTCAGTTACCGGTCGCCAAGGCTCGTGCTGCTCAGTTTGATCCCGATATCCAGCGGCATTATCGCCGGCATGATCGCCGTGCATTGGTGGTTCGGCTTTGTCCACGGGATCACCGTGGGATTCGGCATCGCCTTGTTGGGCGTGGTCGATGATTATCCCATCCACCTCTTCAGCCACATGACGGCGCGCGATTCGGCCCACGCCGTCATGAAGGCCATCTGGCCGACGATGCGCCTGGGTATTCTGACGACCGCGATCGGGTTTTCTTCTCTGCTGCTGGCCGGCTATCCGGCTCTGGCCCAATTGGGCTTGTTGGCCGTCGTAGGGTTGCTGACGGGAGCGTTTGTGACCCGGTGGGTGCTGCCCGCGTGCGTCAGCCAGGGGTTTGCGCCGAGAGAAATCCGGCACGGCTTTCCGGGACGGGGCGATTGGTCGAGCAAGGGATCGGTCCTGGCGGTGATCATCCTGGTTCTTGCGACATCTGTGCTGATATGGTCTGATACCCCCTTGTGGGAGCAGGATGTGGGGAGTCTCAGCCCGTTGTCGGACGACAAGAAACAGGTGGATCAACGGCTGCGTCAGGAACTGGGCGCGCCGGACGTGCGGGATCTCCTGGTTGTCGAGGGGCCGACGGTCGAGGATGTC
>JABMDG010000273.1 GCA_015904045.1 Nitrospira sp. | reverse complement strand
TGGCACAATTTCATAGGCCGTACGCATCGACTGGAAGTTCGCCACTCACAGCAACCGAAAGGAGTGATGCAGATGGAAAAGAAAGAGCCACAGGAAACAAAGAGTGTTCAGGACGATGTAGCTGCTCCCGAAGCGATCGGATCCTCCAGAAGAGAGTTTCTCGGCCAGACTGGTCGAGTCGCCGCAGGTGTCGGGGTTGCCGCACTATTAGGCAATCTTGGTCACTATGCCCTCTCCTACGCCGCAGGCGGTCCTCCCATTAAAATCGGCATATTGCACTCCCTCAGCGGTACGATGGCCATCAGCGAAGTATCGCTGCGTGATGTCGTGTTGATGGCAGTCGAAGAAATCAACAAAGCAGGCGGCGTGATGGGCAGGCAGATCGAACCGGTCGTTGTCGATCCGGCTTCGAACTGGGACCTCTTCGCCGAAAAAGCGAAACAGCTGCTGCTCCAAGACAAGGTGTCCGTCACGTTCGGCTGTTGGACCTCTGTCAGCCGGAAGTCGGTGTTGCCGGTATTCGAAAAGAACAACGGGATGTTGTTCTATCCGGTGCAGTACGAAGGAGAAGAGTGCTCCAAGAACGTATTCTACACCGGGGCGGCCGTCAATCAGCAGGCCCAGCCGGCGGTGGAATACCTGATGAGCCCTGAAGGCGGTAACTACAAGAAGTTCTATCTCCTGGGCACCGACTATGTGTATCCCCGCACGACGAACAAGATCCTCCGCGCCATGTTGTTGGCGAAGGGGGTGCCTGCCGCCAACATCGCGGAAGAATACACACCGTTCCACCATCAGGACTATCAAACGATCTGCGGCAAGGTTAAAAAGTTTGCGGCAGGCGGCGGCGCTGCTGTGATCAGCACGATCAATGGCGACAGCAACGTGCCCTTCTACAAGGAGTTCGGCAACCAGGGATTGCGTGCGGAAGATGCGCCAATTATGGCCTTCAGCGTGGCCGAAGACGAGTTGCGCGGCATGGATACCAGCGCCTTGGTCGGACACTTGGCTGCGTGGAACTACTATCAGAGCGTCGATACGCCGCAGAATAAGAAGTTCGTGGCGAGCTTCAAGGCGTACTGCAAGCGCAACAACTTGCCGGACGGTGAAAACCGGGTCACGGACGATCCGATTGAAGCCGCGTATTTCGGCGTGTATGTCTGGAAGCAGGCAGTTGAAAAAGCCGGCTCGATTGAAGTGGACAAGGTCCGCAAGGCAGTGTATGGCCAGAAATTCCTGGCGCCGGGCGGCACGATCATGATGGATGAGCGCAATCAGCACACCCATAAGCCGGTGCTGATCGGAGAAATTCTGAAAGACGGCCAGTTCAAAGTGGTCTGGCGCTCGAAGGGATTGGTCAAGCCGGAACCTTGGAGCGAATTCACCAACCCCGAAAAGGGTTGCGACTGGATCGATCACCAGGGAACCTATACGAAGTAGCATGTAGAGACGTGTAGGTGGCGTTCCCTCTGACAGGGAATTTCCAGACGATGGCACTGCCGGTAGGAAATAAGCCGGCAGTGCCTTGTCCGGATGGTTCAAGCGAAGCGCGTTCAAGTGAGTTGAGGGAACGTAACATTCGATGAAGTTGTAGAAAAGGACCCATGAATAAAGGGTTGTGTGTGCTGGCCATCGCGTGGTCGATGGTTGTGCAGTTCGAAATGAATCCAAGTCAAGGATTACTGTTTGCGGCGGACCAAACGCCGGCATCTGCTTCCGACTCTGCTCCCTCACTTGTCGCCCTCTCTCCCCTTGAGCAAGCCCTCCTCGATATCGCCAGTGAGGAGGTCGAGGTGCGGACCGCGGCGGCGGCGGTGCTGATCGAGCAAGGGGACGCGGGCCTGATTCCGACGCTCGATGCGATCCGGGCGGAGGGGAGCCGGGCGGTGCGGCAGGCGATCAAGCCGGTGGTCGATCTTCTCAAGAACCGGGCGAATCTGACGAGCGATGCGCCGGACTTCCGGCGCTCGGCGGCGGCGGACCTGGGGGCGTCGGGGCGGGCCGAAGCGATTCCCTTTTTGAAACAGGCGGCGGCGAAAGAATCGGTGTGGTGGGTGCGCTACACCATGGAGGAGGCCGCGAACTTTCTGGAACTACGGGCGGCGGACCCGGCCGTGCAGCTGGCGGCCGTGAAGAAGCTGGGGGAACTGCGGAGCAGCAACAGCGTGCCGCTGCTCAAAGAACTCCTTGATGCCGCACAGGGCGCAGACGCAACCGACCAGCAGCAGGCCCTGGCGGCGGCGGCCCGGGCCTCCGTCGAGCAGATCGAGTCGTGGGGCACCTGGGCCAACATCATCGAGACCGTCTTTCGCGGGATCAGCCTGAGCTCCATCTTGCTGATCATGTCGTTGGGGCTCGCCATCGTGTTCGGCCTGATGGGCGTCATCAACATGGCCCATGGCGAATTAATGATGATCGGGGCCTACGCCACCTTCGTGACCCAACAGGCCTTCGT
>JABMDG010000272.1 GCA_015904045.1 Nitrospira sp. | reverse complement strand
CCAGTTCACCGCTCGTCGTGATTGCTTCGCACCTGGTTGGGAGCTGACTTCGTGGACAACATGCAGGAATCTGAACGGGGCTGGACCCGCCGAACGTTTCTGCGCGCTGCGCTGGTAGGGGCTGCGTTAGTGGGAGGACGCCTCATCGTCCCACCGTCGGTGTTCGCTCGTGATCTGCCGGAGGGACGGCTGACATTCGTCAATCTCTGGACAGATGAACGGCTGGATGTGACCTATCGCAACGAGGCGGGCCAGTACGATTGGGACGCGCTCGACGACGTGAACCATATCCTGCGCTGCCATGTTACAGGAGAGATCGCTGCCATGGATGTGCGGGTGATCGAACATGTCAATCTGGTGCAGAAAACGCTGGGTGGCGATCGTGAGATTCAAATCGTCTCCGGCTTTCGGTCTCCGGAGTACAATGCGAGGCTCGTGCGGTCGGGCCGGCGGGCCGCGAGACATAGCCTGCACATGCAGGGGCAGGCCATTGACCTGCGGATCACCGGCGTCCATCCAAAAGTGATCAGGCAGGCCGCGCTAGCATTGGGATATGGCGGCGTCGGGTATTATCCCCGCTCAAAGTTCGTGCACTTGGATTCGGGTCCCTTCCGCCACTGGTAGGTTCTACATCGGGTTCCTCGCTCTGAGACGTGATTCGTTCAACGTGAAAAGTAGCATGGGTAACCGGCTGTGCCGTCGCGAGGGCGCGCCCGTGCTCAAGGTGGGTTCCTCACGTTTCACGAACAACGAGATACGATTCACGTGCTCACGCGGCTGGTTCACGTTTCAGCATGAGCATGCCCAACGGCGGCAGGGTCAGCGTCAGCGAGTGCGGGAAGCCGTGACAAGGACTTCCGATGGACTGGATTCCGCCGCTGTTGCCGACATTGCTTCCACCGTAGTAGAAGGCGTCGGTGTTGAGGAGCTCACGGTACCACCCGGATGTGGGCACGCCAATGCGATAGCCATGGCGGGGAACCGGGGTGAAGTTGCAGACACAGACGACAGCCTCGGAACTGCTGGCCGCCTTCCGGAGGAAAGCGATCACGGAGTTGTCGGTGTCGTTGAAGTCGATCCATTGAAATCCGCTCCAATCGAAGTCGGCTTCGTGCAAAGCCGGTTCCGTTCGGTGTAAGCCGTTCAGGTCGCGGATCAGGCGTTGCAGGCCACGGTGCGGCTCGAAGTCGCACAGGTGCCAATCCAGGCTCGCGTCGTGGTTCCACTCCCGCCACTGGCCGAATTCTCCGCCCATGAAGAGCATTTTCTTGCCCGGATGGGCGTACATGGAGGCATAGAGCAGGCGGAGATTGGCAAATCGCTGCCACAGGTCCCCCGGCATCTTGTCGAGCAACGCGCGCTTACCGTGGACGACTTCATCGTGCGACAGCGGGAGGACGAAATTTTCGGTGAACGCATAGAGCAAGCCGAACGTGAGCTGGTTTTGGTGAAACCGCCGGTGGACCGGATCGTGGCAGAAATACTCCAGCATGTCGTGCATCCAGCCCATGTTCCACTTGAACGTAAAGCCCAGCCCGCCCGTATAGGTGGGCCGTGAGACGCCGGGCCAGGAGGTGGACTCTTCGGCGATCGTGATCGCACCGGGATACTCGCGGTGGACGAGGACGTTCAACTCCTTCAGAAACGACACGGCGCCGAGGTTTTCATGTCCGCCGAACTCGTTGGGGATCCATTCGCCGGACTTTCGTCCGTAATCGAGATAGAGCATCGAGGCCACGGCATCCACACGCAGGCCGTCGATGTGATACCTGTCCAACCAGAACATCGCGCTGTTGAGAAGAAAGGCGCGAACCTCCGCGCGGTCGTAGTTGAAGATGCGGCTGTGCCAATCGGGATGATAGCCGAGACGCGGGTCGGCATGATCGTACAGGTGCGTCCCATCGAAGGTGGCCAGCCCATGCGGATCGTCCGGAAAGTGCGCGGGGGCCCAATCCATAATCACGCCCAGCTCAGCCTGGTGCGCTGCGTCTACGAAAGCCATGAAGTCTTCGGCCCGGCCGTAGCGGCTGGTGGCGGCGAAATAGCCTGTCGCTTGATAGCCCCAGGACCCGTCGAAGGGATGTTCTGTCACCGGCATCAGTTCGAGATGGGTGTAGCCGAGCTCCTTCGCGTAGGGGATCAATCTCTGCGCGAGTTCCTGGTAGGTCAGCCAGCGGGTGCCCTCTTCAGGAATCCGCATCCACGATCCCAGATGCACCTCATATATGGAGAGGGGCGCGGACAGGGGATTCCGCTGGGCGCGCGCGACCATCCACGTGTGATCGTGCCAGGAGTAACGTGACAGATCGCGGACGATGGACGCGGTGCGGGGGCGTAGTTCAGCAGCTTGGGCGTACGGGTCGGCTTTGACCAGGAGCGCGCCGCGCTCCTGGCTGCGGATCTCATATTTATACAGGGTCTCTTCGGGCAGATCGGGGATGAACAGTTCCCAGAGTCCAGTGGCGCCCCGGCTGCTCATCGGGTGGCAGCGCCCGTCCCATCGATTGAAGTCGCCGACCACACTCACTCGTTCGGCATTGGGTGCCCACACGGAAAAATGCACGCCTGTGATGCCCTCCACCGTGCGAATGTGAGCCCCCATCCGGTCATAGGCCTTGTACCAGGTGCCTTCGGCGAAGAGATGAAGCTCGAACTCCGTCAAGAGCGGCGGAAATGCATACGGATCGTGTAACTCGACGACGGTGCCATCGTGTTGGGTGACTCTGAGACGATAGGAGGGGATGGGTGTCGCTTCCGGAGCGATCGCTTCGAAGAGGCCGGCGTCATGCAGGCAGGTCATCGGCACCAGCGGTCCCGCCGGATCTTCGGGAAGCACATCGACCCGCGCGGCATACGGGAGCCATACGCGGATCATCAGCGAAGGCTGGCCGCCGATCGTGCCGCGATGCGGTCCTAACATAGCGCGTGGATTCCAGTGGGTCCCCGCGATGAGGCGGTCGAGATCCTCTTGCTGGAATGTCGGCTGTGAGAACATGGCCTATCCTAGCAGGATGAGAAAAAAAACCGCCACCTATTTGTCGATGACGATCAGGATTGGGGATAAGAGTGGGCCGGTGGAATTGAAGCCGCATGAAGAAATCCCACTCGCATTGCATTGTGGGAGGAGTCTCCCGATAATGCAGCCAACCATCCGCGTTCAGCGCGGTCTGTTGTTCCTGAGATGAGAATCATAGGGAGGCGGCTCCGGTGCAGCCGATGCCTGTCCCTGTTGTGAAGTGAGGAGGGTGCTATGTACGTGTGGAGCAAGAAACTGGTCGTTGGAATCTTGGCGGGGTTTGTGTTGCTGCTGGGGCTGTTTCTCATCGTAGGGTCGGGGGGCGAAGCCAGCGTACTGAAAACGCACACGACCCGTTGGATCACCTTGAACTATATCGGCCTCGTCGTGTGGGTGTTCGTGTGGATGATCGACCAGGCCCGCGTCCGTGGACGCAATGTGTGGGTCTGGCTGGTTCCGTTTCTGCTGGCGCCGCTGCCGACCTTGATGGCCCTTATCCTGTTCCTCCAGCGGCCGATGAAGGGGTAGCGGAGGACAGCGGAATCACCCTCCGAAGATACGGCATGTGAGCGGGGCACCAACCCCAACTGAGAATCTCCATCGCAAGTGAAGCGCGACCCCGCCCGACAGGAGAATTGGATCTTGCCAGGGAACGGTATGCCGTCATTACGACCGCCAGTCATTTCGATCTGACCAACGCTCTGACCGCGGTGGCTCGTGCCAGGGAGAACCTTGTTTAGGAGCTGTTCGAGCTCAACGCCGCACCGGTCAATGTGGCCCGCGCGACGGGCACTCCCAGCGCGGTGAACTAGCCCAACCCGCCCAGCTTTTTCACGGGTCCTTTTTCCCACCGAGTGCGCTCGATTCGGCATATCATATTTTTTGGCAAGAGAGTACACTGCTCCCCGCTAAAAACCCGAATCGTTCCTAACTCTAAGGAGGAGGGTCGCGATGGAGAAGAACGTCTGGGTGAAGGTGTTCGGCCTCGTCGGTCTGTTGTTCTTCTGGTTGAGCGGAGGAGCAAGCGCCTCAGACTCTGCGGGAGGCGTCAATGAAGCCCGCCTGGTCGCGCAGTACAACTATTCGATCCACATCCTGGCCATGTTGGTGGTCGGATTCGGATTCTTGATGGTGTTTGTGAAGCGATACGGGTTCGGGGCCACGACCGGCACGTACCTGGTCGTGGCGGCGGGGTTGCCCCTCTATATGTTCTTGCGGGCCAACGGGATTGTCGGTCATGCGGTGAAGGCCCAGACGGTCGAAGCGCTGATGCTGGCGGAATTTTCCGTGGCGACCGCCTTGATTGCGATGGGTGCCGTGCTGGGGCGTTTGCGGGTGTTTCAGTACGCGGTGCTCACGCTGGTGCTGGTGCCGCTCTATGCGCTCAATGAGTACTTAGTATTGGACAACGGATCGGGCCTCACAAAAGGATTTCAAGATTCCGCGGGATCGATTGTGATTCACGCCTTCGGGGCCTATTTCGGATTGGCGGCGTCACTGGTCTTGACGACCGAGCAGCAGCGAAGCCGGCCGATTGAATCCGATGCCACGTCCGACCGGTTCGGGATGGTCGGGTCAATGGTGCTGTGGTTGTTCTGGCCGAGTTTTGCGACGGCGATCGTGCCATTCGAAGAAATGCCGCAAACGATTGTGAATACAATTCTCGCGCTGAGCGGAGCCACGCTCGCCACCTATTTCCTGAGCGCGGCCTTCCATAAAGGGAAAGCCTCGATGGTGGATATTGCAAATGCCTCGCTGGCGGGCGGGGTTTCCATCGGCTCGACGTGCAATCTGGTCGGGCCCGGCGGTGCGTTTATGATCGGCCTGCTCGCCGGGACGCTCTC
>JABMDG010000271.1 GCA_015904045.1 Nitrospira sp. | reverse complement strand
ACGCTACGAAAGACCAGATAGTCTCGTACACTGCGTTCCCACGTCTGTCTGAACTGAGGCGACGCGGCTGCCTTCCCCGCCCCGGCTATGAAGATCTCCCTTTTCTGGAAAACCGGTGCCCCTTGTTGTGCAACGGCCATATTGGTCCTCCCCTCTTCCAGTCAACTGGATCAATAGTGGGCCAGCCACGCACCGGGTGCCTTGTAGACCACTGGCACACCACGGTACAGGCCCTCGCCGATATCGGAGTCATACCAGACCTCGAGCGAGCCGCCTGAGATCGAGCTCATCGCGCCGCCTACGGCCACCGCTCCATACACTCTGGCATTCCCTGTAATAGTGACATCGCCTGCGGCCCAGAGAACCCCGTTGAGATTTACCTGCGCAAGCTGGACCGGAACCCGTGAAGCCTCACTGCCCGTCGCGACGCCTGGAGGGCTGAGTGTGGAGATCGATTGTCCTGTTCCCGATGGAGCGAGCACGACATGGCCCTGCATCACCACAACACCCTCTACGTAGGCCGTGCGAAGTGTGAGGACGCCAAGGTTGTCGGCACGCGGTGCGGTTTGATCCAACGTATCGATGAAGATCAGGCCGCGCTGATCCCCCACTTCTGTCGACCGCAACGCCACATCCGGCGGGATGCCTTTCCCTGGCTGTATGATTCCTTCGGGATACAACACCCCCTCCCGATCGATCGCGAAATAGCTGCCATGGCGCTTTGCCGCCCTTTTGACCGTCTCATAATCCCACTGATCGACACGCAGACCTGGAACTGGGCTCTGTTGTTGATGGACGTTGGGGGGAAGACCTGCCTGTTCTCCAGAAGACGGCTGCAACGTGCGCACCAGTCCGCCGATCCAAGCGACCACCCATCGGTCTTCCCGTTGAATCATTTCGTCGTATCCGGCCCCTGTCACCGGAGCGAGCGAAGACTTGATCGGGACTTCTTCAACTCGACCGACAATCCAATCGCCCCCGATTCGGAGATCGCCCCAGTGAACACCGACGGCCGCTTGACCGCCCGGCTGCAACAGTCCGAGATTCCGGTTCACGCGCACAGCGGTACGCAACGGTGGAAGATCGACAGTCCCCAGTTGCATCAGAATCGATTGTCTGAACGGCTTGCCCGTCCGCGTCGCCACCGTCGTATCGACCGTACACAACAGCCCCGGTGTCGAAGGCGCATAGACCTTGAGGTTTTTGACCTGCCCCAGGTGATGGAGGGCGCGAAACAAGCCGGTTTGCGGATCATTCAGCAATGAGTTATCTGAAGGGTTGTCCGCATCCAAGCGCAGATCCGGTTGGCTCACGCTCCCGACAAATTGTGAACGTCCCGCTGCGTCAAAGAAAGACGGAAGCCCATCGGCGGTACGATACTGTTTCGACACGGCGGAATACATCGACGACGGGACCGAGGCGCTCTGCGGATGATGAAACCAGGACACCACCAGTTCCCCAGCCCCATCGGCCAATTGTTGCGCCACCGCAGCCTCTTGTCCCACCGTGGCGCTGACAACCTCCTGTCCGGCAAGATCCAGCATGCTCGCACCGAGCAGCGACAAGATCAGAATCAAGACCAGGGTGCCCAGAAGTACAACGCCTTGTTCATGAGTCGTCATCGACAGCCCTTCCGCTCTAGGAGCGCAGACTGACTTCACGAACCGCCCGACGAGCCGGGCGATCCGACTCGATGTCGACGACTACGCGCTTGACCTGCGCCGGTACAGACGTGGCACGGCCGCTGCTGTCCCGATAGGAAAAGCAGATCGCCCCGTTCCCTCTGATCAGAGTGGACGCGCCCCCGTCCACCATCCGCATGAGCCGGACCGTTCCTGATTCATCGCGCCGGGCGTAATAACGCACACGGTTGTTGACCTCGAGCGAGGCGCCGATTGAAAACATCGACCCGACCGGCTCCGCCAGCACGAGCTGATGGCGCTGCCCCGCACGAGCGAGGTGGTGCGTTTCGCATACGTGCGGGCCGCATAGGAGCACTGTCTTTCCTGATCCCCAATCGCTCCCGTCTTCGACCGTCAACACGGTTTGTCCAGGGACGACAGCGACGGTCGTCGAGGTCCGCTGGGCGTTCAGGTTTGCCGAAAACTGAAACTCGTCAGGCGTGGCGGCGGTAATGGTCTCCGCCTCGGCCAGACGGGCTTCCTGTTCGAAGACTTCCAGCCCGAGGCGAAGGTCTTGCTGATAGGCCACGACCCGTTGCCGATCGATGATGTGGTGGTGAATGATGTTGAAGGTTCCCAGCGTGGCGGCCAGCACGATCGTCCCTGCGGCAAGTCCGATCATCACTTCGGTGAGGCAGACACCGCTCATCAAAGGGAGGCGAGAGACTCTTTGCAGACTCTTCGCGTCCTGCAAAACCGGATCTAGTTGACTCATTGGCGCCCCACAAAGACCGGATTCGCGCGAAGAGTTGCGACCTGCACTTCTTTTCTGCCGTCTCGCCCGATATAGGAGGACACCGCCCCAATCGCCACGATGCCGACTGCACTCAGCGGCTTTCGGTTATCCGCCTCGATAGTCCACACCACCGTGACTCCGTCGCGCTCCAGCATGGCCGTGTAAATGCCGTCGCCCGCCGCAACATCGCCGTCCCGTCCGTCATCCTTCATGAGGGCTTCAGGAATGCCGTCGCCATCGACATCATCTTCGAGGAGATACTGCCAGCGAACTGATCGCTTGGATTCCAGCCGAGACTGGGCCAGCTCCAGCGCCTTCGTGGCAAGCCCGCTGTCCCGGATAGAGCCTGATGAGACCTGCACCGCCCCGATTGCCCCCAGCAGGGCGATACCGGCAATCATCATCGCCACGATCACTTCAATCAGTGTCATGCCCTCTTGGCGCGGATCTCGGCTCATAACACCGACACCCTCCCTGTCAGCCCTACGGTCAATGTGGCACTGCGCCCATCCCTGCCCTGCAGACGGATCGTCGTCCCCGTCGCGGACCGCCCGCTCGGATGAAACAGGATCTCCGGTCCCGCGCTCGGCTCCTCGACGACGATGCCTTTGTCTCCATACCGATAGACATGATGCGTCCTGCCGCCATCGACAAACTGCGCGACCAGTGTTTGCTGTTCAAAATCGAAGGAGAGCCGGACCCGATCTCGATGGGTCATGGCCAATTGCCTGGCGAGCCGCAACTCCGATGCGATCTCCTCGGTCGCGCAACGGATCTGCATGCGGGAGTGCAGCGACGCAAAGCTGGGAATGGCCAATGCCGAAACGCTACCGATGACCGCCAGCGTCACCGTCAGTTCCAGGAGTGTGTGACCTACCTGTCTCATGTGCGCTCCCCCAGATGTGTCGCCCCTGCTTCAAACCGGACGACTCCATCGCATCTCAAAAGTTGTGCCGCGCGGGAATCGCTTCTCTGGCAGGAAGGGGTCGCATCCGAGCAGTTCGGTCCACGATTGGAAGTGATGGATTCAGCGAAACAAATTCGACGGGCGATCGCGACGATTCACCGGTGGAATACGCTCCGGGGAATCACTACTAGTGCGATGACTGACATAACAGGAGATACAGCGCTGTGAGGAAGAGATACAGAGGGACTCACAAACCAAGAACGTAGGGGGGACGAAACGATCAACCGGCCAGCAGGCCTTGATACCAATCAAGAAGGGGCTGCCCGAAAAACAGCGAGACAAGTGCTCCACACACGAGGAACGGCCCGAAGGGAATGTAGTCTTCCCGTTTGATCACATGAGCGGCGATCAAGGTGATCCCGACGACGGAACCGAGGAATGATCCCACCATGATCGTCATCAACGCAGGTTTCCAGCCGAGAAAGGCGCCGATCATCGCCAACAGCTTGATATCGCCGCCACCCATCCCCTCTTTGCCGAACAGATAGGGACTGGCCCACGCCAGCAGCCATAAGATGCCTCCCCCGACAAGAAGCCCGATGAGTCCGTTCAGCAGACCCAGCGGAAGAACCGTCGCGGCGCTGACAAGACCGACCACGATGCCAGGAAAGGTCACGACATTGGGGATGATCTTGTGGGAAAGATCTGTCCCGGCGACGACAAGCAGGGCCGAATAGAGCAATCCGTACACTGCCGTGGACCAGTCAGGTCCGAAGAACCAGAGCAGTCCCACATAGCCGAGTGCGTTGAGTAGCTCCACAGTGGGATAGCGCCAAGAGATGCGGGTCTGACAGTGCCGACACCGGCCGGCCAGCACGAGGTAGCTGACGATCGGGATATTGTCGTACCAGGCGATTGAATGAGAACAGCTCGGGCAATGGGAGCCGGGCCACGCAATCGATTCGTGCCGGGGCAGCCGGTAAATGCAGACATTGAGGAAGCTACCGATCAGCGCACCGAACAAGCCGACGATCAGATAGATAGCAAGCATGCGATCATACCCACGCGGAGAAACCTGTTTGCCATTCTCACTGGTCTAGAGTTTCCTGAACCGTTTGGTTCATGACTCCGGCCCTGATGCAGGCCGACGCCCTCCATTTACATTTCTTCGCGAATATCCCTATAATGTGATCCTCGTTTCCCATCATCGATGGTCGCGAACAGCAGACTGCCAGTATACCTGAATTACCTGCCAAGCAAAGGAGAAGCGAGCATCATGGCGAAAGCAGCCGGAAAGCCCAAGGCCAGGAAGTCTCTGGCGGACCTTGAGCCGCCTCCACGCGCCAAGCGGCCGGAGTCACTGACTTCACGTGAGCAGGAAATTCTGGAATTGATCTGGGCTGGCTTCAAGAACAAGGAAATCGGCCAGCGGCTGAAAATCAGCGTGAAGACGGTCGAGGCCCACCGGGCGAATATGATGAAGAAGTTGCGGGTCTCGAACACCGCCCAGCTGCTCAAGACCGCCATCCAAAGCGGGGCACTCAAGATCCGGTAGGTTTCGGCTCGCCTCGCTGCCGGACCGCTTCGAACACAACGACCGCCACGGCCGCCGATACATTCAAGGACTCAACACGCCCTTTCATCGGAATGCTGATGCGCCCATCGCACGCCTTCAGCACGCCTGGTCTGATCCCCTCGCCTTCTCCCCCGAACACGAGGGCCATCGGCCCCGTCATATCGAGGCTCGTATAGACCG
>JABMDG010000270.1 GCA_015904045.1 Nitrospira sp. | reverse complement strand
TTGTCAGCAACACGGCTGTGCGGACATCCTGCGTCAGAGCTGACCACGCGTCTTGTATGTCCTGACTTGTCAACGCTGCCACGGGCAATTGTTCTCCATGGGTATGAGTCGGATGGAGGCTCTGCCAACATCCCGCCCACACAATATCATCCGTCAGACGTAATCGCTACAGGGCGGGGCCACCTCAACCTGACCTCTTTTCTAGTCTCGATGGTGGAGACGGCGCCGTTGGGCCGGGTGATCTTCGTGGGATTCCCCTGCGGATCCCGTTCGATCAGCGTAGTGCGGTTCAAGGGATCAATAGTCGTGAAGAAGTGGGATGGTTGGTAGGCGAGCATGACGCAGGTATGCTATACTCGGCGCCAACGAAGGAAAGAGGCTACCCTGGCAATGAAAGCGGTGAAATGTACCAAAGACGGCGTGGTCATTCCCTCGGCCTGGGTCAAGGGCTGGGGCAAACCCGTCGTCGCCTATCGGAGTGCCGAGGTCGTGATCTTAGAATCTCCGGCTCGCGCCGCGAGCCGCAAGCGACTTGCCACAATGATCCGGAAGGTCCGCCGCGCCGCCCAAGAACTCGGTCCACTGTCTCCGGAACAAATTGCCGCCGAGGTGGCCGTGGTGCGAGCCGAGCGTGCGCGTCGTTCTTGATACCAATATCCTTGTCTCAGGGCTGATGTCCGTGAGCAGCCCCCCCGCCCAGATCCTCAACGCTCTCCGAGCGGGCCAGATTGTGACCGTGATGAGCGAGGCCACCTTGGCAGAATTGGCGCAGGTGCTCCAACGCCCCGCCGTCCGCCGGTACTTTAGCCACTCCGCGATCACGCCCGACGCATTTCTGGCGGAGGTGCGGCTGCACGCCGATCTGATGATTCCCCTTCCCACCACAACCGTGATTCGCGACGAGCAGGATCGCCCCTTCCTCGATCTGCTCGCCACGATCCCCCCACCGCAATACTTCGTGACGGGGGACAATGATTTTGAGGCCGCCCACTACAGCGGCGTCCCGGTCATCTCTGCTGCCGAGTTTGCCCGCCTGCTTCGACGTCGCTAACTCCGCCCCCCCAATCCCCTTACACCGGAAAGAAGGGCACCCATGACACGATGGCTGGGGCAGCTGTGCGCAATAGGACTGCAACTCTGGCGAGGGCTCCTGTTGTGGCTCCAGCGCCGGACAGACGCACGACGGTGGACGCAGCGTGCTACGGCAGCGGCCCCACGAAAAGCCTTTGTCCAGCCCAAACCAAAGTGGGTCCAACACGAAATCATTCGGCTCAAGGCCCTCATGCCGCAGGCGGGCTGCCGGATGATCGCCCATACGTTCAATCGGCGATGGAAAGCCAGACGACAGATGACGGTGAGCAAGACCTATGTCGCAGACCTCTACCGGAAGCACCACTACTTGATCTATGAGGCGCGGCGGAAGCTCAAACATCGCGTTCCGCGACCGATGCGGAAGAATCGGGTATGGGGTTGTGATCTGCTCGCGAAGACGGATTCCGATGGCCGCACACATCTCGCCCTGGCGGTTCTGGGTCATGGCAGCCGGGCCTGTCTCCGACTGCAGCGGTTGGCAGATAAGTCGTCGCTTCGCCTACTCCAAGAACTGGACTAGTGCAGGCGGTGAAACGATACGGACCACCACAATTCGTGCGGACCGACAATGAGGCCGTGCTGGTCTCCCGCTGGTTTCGATTCGGCCTCTGGCTGCTCGGCATTGGACAGCAGCGTATTCAGCCCGGCTGTCCGTGGCAGAACGGACGGG
>JABMDG010000027.1 GCA_015904045.1 Nitrospira sp. | reverse complement strand
CGAGTAATGGATTCCATCCTGGTACTCCTGGTTAAGAGGCTTGGCCGTACTACATCCGAGCCTCGCGATGAACAGCAGTGATATGGAACTATCCTGCTTTTGCGAAGCCTTCCCTCTTCAAAATCTCCGCCACGTTCTGCCCGTCCACAAACACATCGGCGATGAGGCGGTCGTAGACATCGCGGCCTTGCGGGACGATGCGCACAATGCCGTTGCGGAGCAGTTCGGCCAGCCGTTGCTTGGCTGCCTCGCCTTCAGGCTCGCTCAGCTCCGGTGTGTCGATGCCGCGGAGCCTGATGCGGTCTGGCCCGGCACGAATGGTGTCTCCATCGACGGCGGATATTTGCAACGTGCTCAACAGTCTGAAGTTTCGGAGGGACCGTGCACGAAGCGTCGAAACTCGGGATTGTTTCTGCTTGGGTCCCAGCTTGTACCGGCCTTTCGGGAACCGTTGGGGGCGGCTGTCCGGCGGACGCCTGGGGCGCTGCTGTTTGTAGGTCGGCAGGCGATTTGAACCGGATTCATCCGGGGTCGGGTACCAGCAGAGATCACATTGGGGTTGCAGGGTCGAGTCAAGATCGGATTTCGACAGGCGCTCGGCGTTCGCCCATGGTTCCCATGGACCAGACCCAAGGAAAATGACGAGCGCCAGAGGGATGATGGTTATTCGTGAGGTGTTCATGGTCACCTGTGTCAGCATAGGCCGTGCCACAATCAGTTTGGTTGACAATCAGGAAAATGGCGTGCTGCAATGGAGCTCGTATCTCGATTGTGTGCGGGACTCGCGAGATCGGCGAGAAAAGCGGGAAGAGTCAGAAATTTCATTTTCTTGCGTCGCGCCTGACGCGCATTTCCCGCGTATCTCGCGGACGATGCTTCACGGAGGATGACGACATGGATATGATGGGACGGGTGGGGTTGGTCGAGATTCCTGTGTTGATCGCCCCTGATCAGAAGGCCTGGATGGATCGCATGATTAAAGAGGGGAGAATCGCCATTCCCCCCGGTGGAACCTTGGAAAAAGGATCGCTCTATTCGATGTTTATCCGCATGCTGCTCCATAACGCGATGGAAGAACAGAAGCGGCAGGAGGCGATGGATGCGGATGACGAGGACGACGAATAACGCAGTCCGCTGAAAACGGTCCCTTGCGTTGTTCTCACTTCACTCAAACCCTCAACGTACTGATACGACGTACGCTTCGGGTTTTCGCTCGTTGCGGCCTAGCAATGAACTCGTTTTGAGCGGACTACCAGACACATGCGGGTCATTATGGCTGGTGGCGCTGTATCGATCTTGATTCTATTCGTATCTACCTGGATACAGACGAGAAGAGCGTATGGCGTATTGCTGATAGCACGAAATCAGACAGAGGGAAACCTTGTGCCATGCGCTATTCGCCATAGGCTCTCAGGCCTCCGGCCATAAGCCATTTGCTATACGCTATAAGCTCTTGAATGCGGTGTGCGCGGCGCGGATCGTTTTCTCGATGTCCTGCGCGCTGTGGGCGGTGGAGAGGAAGGCTGCTTCAAACTGGGACGGGGCGAGATAGACGCCTTGTTCCAGCATGTGGCGGATCGTTTTCTCGATGTCCTGCGCGCTGTGGGCGGTGGAGAGGAAGGCTGCTTCAAACTGGGACGGGGCGAGATAGACGCCTTGTTCCAGCATGTGATGAAAGAACTGACCGTACCGCTTCGTGTCGGATTGCTTGGCTGTATTCCAATCCACTACAGGCCCCGGCGTGAAGAACGACGTCAGCATCGACCCCACTCTGGTTTGCGTGAGCGGGACTCCCGCTTTCTTGGCCGCTTCGCCGATACCTTTTGCCAAAGCTGCTGAAGAGGTTTCCAGCTTCTTGTAGAGTCCTCTTGCCCGCAACTGCTTGAGGGTCGCCAGTCCCGCAGTCACAGCCAGCGGATTCCCCGATAATGTGCCGGCTTGATAGACCGGTCCGACCGGTGCGATGAGATCCATGATCTCTTGCCGTCCGCCGTAGGCGCCGACGGGTAATCCCCCTCCGATGATTTTGCCCAGCACGGTGAGGTCCGGATTGATGTCATAGAGCGCTTGCGCACCGCCGTAGCTCACGCGAAATCCTGAGATGACTTCGTCGAAAATCAACAGGATATCATTCTCGGCCGTCAGCCGGCGGAGTGCGGCAAGGAAGTCCGGCGCCGGAGGCACCACGCCCATGTTGCCGGCGATTGGTTCAAGGATGACGCAGGCGAGCTGGTTCCGGTGTTCTTTGATCAGCTGTTGAACCGTGCGAATGTCGTTATACGGGGCGGTCAGGGTATGTTTCACAAAATCAGCCGGGACGCCGGGTGAATCCGGAATCCCCAGCGTGGCCAAGCCCGACCCGGCCTTGGCCAGCAGATAGTCGCTGTGGCCATGGTAGCAGCCCTCGAATTTGAGAATGCCGTCGCGCTTAGTGAAGCCTCGCGCCACGCGAATCGCGCTCATGACCGCTTCGGTTCCGGAGCTGACCAGGCGGATCTTTTCCATGGAGGGGTAGGCCGCGTGAATCTCTTTCGCCAACGCAACTTCCAATTCCGTCGGGGCGCCGTAGCTGGTGCCGTTGCCCGCCGCCTTCTTGATGGCGCTGACGACCGAAGGCGCGGCATGCCCGAGGATCATGGGGCCCCAGGACAGCACGTAGTCGATATAGACGTTTCGGTCCACGTCGTAGAGGCGAGACCCTTTGGCCCGTTGAATGAACCGCGGTTGACCTCCGACCGATCGGAAGGCGCGCACCGGGCTGTTCACCCCGCCGGGAATGAGCTGTTGGGCTTCGCTGAAGAGTTTGGCGGACCGAGTTGTTTTCATAACAGGGGGCGCACCCTATCATGCAGGACGAGAACCGGTCAAGAAATCCCGTTCTGAACAGATGCTGCTCACATCTGCTCAACCTGATGCCAAAAAACTGTCATGAGATGTCTCTCTGTACTCACTGTCTGGACGGTGTCTCAGAACCCGCAGTTTCCAAAGGCGTTCTCTGTCGCCACGCGATTTTCACTTGGGCGCGATTTTTGCTTTTTCAGATAAGCTCCAAAGGAGATACGAGTCAGCCATGAGAATCATCTGTTCCTGGTGCCGCCGAGAAGGGGACATCGGACTTATCGGGGAAAAGGCGCCGCTGGAAGATTTCCGTGAGACGCACAGTATCTGCAAAGCTCACCAGATCTCGGTACAGGCCCGATGGAGAGACGGCGTGTATGTACTGGAGCAGAAGAGAGAACAGAGGAAGGCGTCTCGCAGCTTGCAGAAGCAGATCATCCGGAAGAAAGCCATGTAGGCCGACGGCATCGTCGGCTACT
>JABMDG010000269.1 GCA_015904045.1 Nitrospira sp. | reverse complement strand
TGCCTGACCACATCCGTCATCCGCTCAAGACCCAGCGGCATCACGGCCCCCAGCAGTCCAACGCCGCCCAGCAAGATCGCCGCCGTCACCACATCACGGCTCATGGCCACTTGGCCTTTTTTGCGGGCCTCGTCTTTTCGCTTCGGTGTCGCTTTCTCTGTTTTATTGTCCTTGTTCTCAGCCATGACCCAGTGCTTTCAACAGGCCATCGATCACGAATTCGAGCCGCTCGATCTCACGCGCCAGCAAACTTACCGTAAAGGGCATTGCCAGCCCCAAGACGGCCAAGCCTCCCGCGATGGTCACGGGGAAGCTGAGCGCGAAGACGTTGATTTGACTGACCGCTCGCCCCAGGACGGCGAGCAGAATATTGATCAACAGAATCGTCACCAGGACCGGCGCAGCCAGGGTGAGCCCGATAACGAACATATGTTGCATGAGATTCAGCACCTCATCACCCAACCCTGAGGGAAGGGAGGCGCCGAACGCCGGAATCGCTTGATAGCTGGAAACGATCGTGGCAACCACGAGGAGGTGCGCGTTCAATGACAAAAACACCAGCGAGGCCAGCAGTGTGAAGAACTGGGCGATCAGCGACGTTTGCCGCAACGTGGCCGGATCAAACAACTGCACGACGCCGAATCCCATCTGCACGCCGACCAGTTCCCCGGCCAACTCGAGCCCACCGAAAAACATGCGCACAGCCAAACCGATCATGAGCCCGATCGCCATTTCCCTCATCAGCCCGGCAACCAGCGTGAAGGGCTCGACGGGAACGGCCGGAACATGAATGACGGGCGCCAAGGCAATTCCCAAGACGAGCATCAAAGCGATCTTCACTTTGAGCGGCACGGTGCGCCCGCTCAGCACCGGCAACGCCGCGAGCAATCCGCCGATTCGCGAGATCAACGCCAAAAAAGCCTGAAACTGCGGGAGCATGATCTGGATGGTGTGCGTTGACGTCATGGCGATTGGTCAATGGGCGTAATTCGGAATGTTTGCGAGTAGATTCACCGTGAACGTCGTCAGCACATTCAGCATCCACGGCAGAAACACCAGGAGCGCGCCGAACAACGCCAGCACTTTCGGGACGAATGCCAGCGTCGCTTCGTTCAGTTGTGTCATGGCTTGGAAGGCGCTCACGACCAGCCCGATCACCAGACTGAGGGCGAGGACGGGAGTCGCCACCAGCAGGGTGGTCTCCAACGCGTGCCGGCCCAGCTCTGTCACCATTTCAGGCGTCATTGGAAACTTCTCACCATCGAACCCACGACCAGATACCAACCGTCGGCCAGGACGAACAGCACCAATTTGAAGGGCAGCGAAATCACCACCGGCGGAAGCAGCATCATGCCCATGGACATCAGCACGCTGGCGACCACCATATCGACGATAAGAAAGGGGATGTAGATCAGAAATCCAATTTGGAACGCCACTCGCAACTCACTCAGAATGAAGGCCGGGATAATGACATGGGTCGGGACCTCTTCCATCTTCTCCGGCTTCGGCAGCCGGGCGAGATCGATGAACAAAGCCAGATCCTTCTCACGAATTTGCCGCAGCATGAAGCCCCGGATCGGCTCGCTCCCCTTTTGCCATGCCTCTTCATACGACATCTGTTCAGCCATGAGCGGTTGGAGCGCGTCGTTGTAGACTTTCTGCCCCACCGGGGCCATGACGAAGATCGTCAAAAACAAGGCGAGTGCCAGCAACACTTGATTCGGAGGCACCGACTGCGTGCCAAGCGCCTGACGAAGGAAGGACAGCACGATCACAATTCGCGTAAACGACGTCACCATGATAAACAGCGCCGGCGCCAACGACAGCACCGTCAGGAGAATCAGGATCTGCACGACGACAGCGGTCTGTTTGGGAGCATCCGTTCCCAGATCGATGCTGACCGAGGGTCCGCCTGCCCATGCGAGCTCTATCGACCCCGGGGCCGCTCCCGCCAGAACGGTCATGAGACAGACCATGGCCAACCAGAGCCGGTTATGGTTCATGACGGCTCCCATGGTGCGAGGGTACGGAGTCGCTTGAATAACCCTGAAACCACGATGCGATGACCGATGGCGCGATCGACGGGGCCAAGAGCGAGGGCTCGGTGCCGGCTGACGCCAGCAGCTCCTGCATCTTGGCGGCGTCGCTGATACGTCCCAACGGCACCAGATCGGTTGCTGTCGCCCCGATGATGAGATACTCCCCTGCCACCGATACCAGCGCGACCGACTTACGAGGCGCGACATAGCCGCTGGCCAACACCTGAATGAGGGGGCGGGATCCGGGCGGCCCGACGCGGCGACCCAGCAGCCGCTTGGCCGCCAGCGCCGCCAGCCCCATCAAACCCAGCACGACCGCCAGGGCGGACAATGTGCGGAACAGACTGTCCCAAAGATCGATCACCGGCACTCCTCCCTGTGCGTTAGCCGAGTTGCTGCACCCGCTCGGCTGCGCTGACCACGTCCGTCAGGCGAATGCCGAATTTCTCGTTGACCACGACCACTTCTCCCCGCGCCACAAGTTTGTTGTTCACCATCACATCCATCGGCTCCCCTGCGAGCTTGTCCAGCTCAATGACGGACCCTTGTGCCAATTGCAGCAGGTCTCGGATGGCCATCTTGGTGGAGCCGACATACACCGCCACACTCATGGGTATGTCGAGAAGAAACTCGATGTTTTTGGACGCCACGCCTGTTTCGGTTTGTTGCACGGGAGGGAACGCCGCCGGTTGAGGTGAGGACGCTCCGGTGGTCCCACTCGCATCTGATTGCGCCGCAACACTTGCATCAGCCATACCGTCTTCTCCTCATGCTTCCCGATCAGTTGATGAACTTGCTCACGCGGCACGCATGATTGCCCTTGAACACTCCGGGAGTGCCCTGAAACTTGTGATAGCCCTCGACGTAGCAATCGAGGAGATCGCCCGGCCGCTGGTCCAGCACAATGACATCCCCGGGCGCGAAATTGAGGACATCCCGCAATGTGACGGTCGTCGTGCCCAGTCGGACTGTGAGGGGCACAGAGCACTCTTGCAATTTCTCACGAAATTTCCCGTTCCAACCGCTGTCCTGCTCGATCTGATCCGAGACCAGCCCCGAGTACAACTTCTCCTTGATGGGTTCCAGCATCGCGTACGGGTACACAATGAACAGCTCCCTGGTCGTGTCCCCCATAATCACTTGGAGCGTCACCACCACCACAATCTCCGATGCCGTCACCACCATGGCAAATTGGGGATTGCTTTCCGAGCGCACGTATTCCACCTTCGCCGGCAACACGGCCTGCCACGCTTTTTCCAGATCGGCCAGCGCGTGACTCAAGAGCTTCTTGACGATCCGCAGTTGGACCGGCGTAAAGTCCCGTCCTTCGGGCTTGACGTGCGTTTGGGCCTTTCCGCCGAAGAAGTAATCCACCACGAGGTAGACGAGGAAGGCGTCCATGATGAACAGTCCGTTGCCCCGCAAGGGCTGCATATGAAACACATTGAGCGACGACGGCATGGGAATTTTTTTCAGCAGTTCTCCGAATTTGATCACCTGGGTGCCGACAACAATGAAGTCCACGGCTTCGCGGAGCATGCTGGTCCACGATACGGATTGGCGCCGGATGAAGCGGTCGTTGATGAGCTCCAGGGTCGGCATTCGTCCCCGGATAATCCGCTCCTGGTTGAGCAGATCATATTGCGCCGTCCCATCAGCCGCACGGGCCGCGTCTTTCGGAGCGGTGTCAACCTCTCCGGACACGACGCCCTTCAGCAGCGCATCGATTTCTTCTTGAGAGAGAACCTTCTCCATGGCGTCAGCCCGTCTTACTGCACGACAAAATCCGTAAAGTAGGCGGCACGGATACCGGGTTTCGGCAAGAGTCCGTTCACGCGCTGCGTGATTTCGTCACGCAGCTGAAACTTGCCTTGCGGCGTTCTCACGCTGTTGACATCCTTGCTGCTGAGCAATACCAACACAGTGTCTCGCACTTGGGGGACACGAGCCGACAGGTCGGCTGCAACCAACTCGTTTTCGACCTCCAACTTGACGACGATCTTGAGATAGCGGATTTCCGGCTGATCCGCCAAATTGACGATAAACGGATCCAAATCGAACATCACGCCTGGCTTGCTGACTTGCGCGGGTTTTGCACCGGATTGCGGCTCGCTTTCGGCTTTCGCCGGTGCGTCCCGTCCGTGCTCCTCCGCGGTCTCACCTCCCTTGCTTCCCCCGCCGAGCAGTTTCACCGCCAGGAGCGCACTGCCCGTACCAACCACAAGGGCCAACAGACCGACGATAATCAGCAACTTGACCGGGAATACGGGGCTTGCTGCCTTCACCGGAGCTTTTTCATCTGCTGCTGCAGCTGCTTCCGCCATGGAATCCTCCTCGACTTCTCAACTCATAACGTGACTGCCGGGCAAGATTGCAATGCATATGCCACTTGAGCAACGGCCACGCTCGACCAGTAATGTCAGCATTCATGCGATGTTCGTGAGGACTCGTGTGCGGCCGGTTCCGACCAGGCCTCTGTTTCGACGCCGACGTCAACCAAGCGATTGACGCCGTCAGAAAACTGACGGACCAATGGCCCGAATCAATGTGGTACCGCGCTGCGGTGGGTTGAGAGAGAATTGGGCCGAGAGCTTCAGCTCCCGGCCCAACGAGCCTGCGGACTATCGCTTCAGATTGACTAATTCCTGAAGTATTTCGTCCGATGTCGTAATCACGCGCGAGTTCGCCTGAAATCCCCGCTGCGCGGCGATC
>JABMDG010000268.1 GCA_015904045.1 Nitrospira sp. | reverse complement strand
CGCCGTTCGAATGAGTTGCTGCAACTGCTCATCGCGCAACAGCTCCCACCAGGACAAGTTGGCCAGCGAGGGCAGATCCTCCGAGGCGCCAGCCATGCGGAAACGGTCCTCCATCTCGGTCGTTGGCCGTTCATAATCCGGCCCCATCGCGCAGGACAGCAACAGGAACGAGAATCCAATGACCAGTACGGTTCGCACGGCTAGTGTCCGTCCTCCATCAACGTGCGGGGCGCAGCTCATGGGTCCCCTGTCGCCGCCGGTTGAATCTTGCGCCGGCTGAGTTTTCTCAGCAACACAAAAAACAACGGAACGAAGAAAATCGCCAGGAACGTGGCGGCGAACATGCCGCCCAGCACGCCGGTCCCGATCGATTGTCGGCTGGCTGCGCCGGCGCCCGACGCGATCACCAGCGGAAACATCCCGAAGATAAACGCCATCGACGTCATGATGATGGGCCGGAATCGCAACCGCGCCGCTTCGACCGCCGCCTCGATCAAGGGGCGCCCCGCTTCATACCGGGTATTAGCAAACTCGACGATCAGAATGGCGTTTTTCGCCGACAAGCCGATCAACGTCACGAGACCGATCTGGAAATAGATATCATTCTCGAACCCTCGAAGCCAGACCGCCGTGAGCGCTCCAAATACCGCGAAGGGCACGGCGAGAATCACGGCAAACGGCACGACCCAACTCTCAAACTGTGCCGCCAACACCAAGAACACCATCAGCAACCCAATCGCGAAGACCTGACCCGATTGTCCGCCGACCCGTCGCTCCTGGAATGAAATATTGCTCCAATCGATCGCATAGCCCTGCGGAACCAGCACTTCTTTCGCCACTCGCTCCAACGCTTCAAGCGCTTGCCCTGAGCTAAAGCCCGGTGCAGCCGCACCCAGCAATAGGGCCGTATTATACCCATTAAAGTGATTCACGGGATCCGGTCCGCTTTGATACTCCGCCGTCACAATCGTATCGAGGGGAATCATATTCACGCCCCTGGCACTCTGTGCTCTGACATAAATTTTTGAGAGGTCTTGCGGCGTCGACCGATATTCGGCGTCGGCCTCGGTCTGCACGTGATACACCCGACCGAATTTCACGAAGTCGTTGATATAAAAATTGCCGAAGTAGGCCTGCAGCGTATCGAAGACATCCGAAATCGGAATGCCCAATGCCTTCGCCCGTTCCCGATTCACATTGGCATACAGCCTCGGTGAGGAGACGCGGAAATTGGTTCCGACCCGTCCGATCGCTGGCTCTTTCTGTGCGCGTTCGACGAATTCCTGCGCCACCATGGCGAATTTCTTGAAATCGCCGCTGCTCGGATCCTGGATCTGCGCGGAGAACCCGCCGACAGCGCCGACGCCTCGAATTGCCGGCGCATTGAACGCAAGAAGCAAGGCCTCCGGAATTTTGGCGAACTCCCCATAGGCCGCGCCGACCAGCGCCTTCGCGTGATACTGAGGTTCTGGCCGTTCGTCCCACAACACCAACGGGACAAACATCGTCGCCGAGTTCGGTCCTCTGGTCCCGAACACGAAATTCTGCCCGGTCAACGCATCGGTGGAATGCACCGCTGGAATGTTCTGAAAAAACCGCTCGACTTGTTCAAGCACTGCCACCGTCCGCTGCTTCGACGCGCCATCTGGCAATTGTGCGATGACAATGAAATAGCCTTGATCTTCCTCCGGCAAAAAACTCTTCGGTAGCCTCTGGTAGAGTCCGACACATACGACAAGCAGCAGGGCAAAGACCGCCATGACACGCAACGGCCTGACAAGGATGGCTGCGGTCATACGCGTGTAGCCCTGCTGGGTTCGACTGAACAGGCGATCGAAAAGTTCCCAGAACCCACTCCGCCTTCCATGCTGTGGCGTGAGGACGACGCCGCAGAGCGCCGGACTCAGTGTCAACGCGACAAATCCTGACACCGTCACCGAAATTGCAATCGTGGCGGCAAATTGCTTATAAAGGGCCCCGGTAATCCCGCCGATAAACCCGACAGGGGCAAAGACAGCAACTAAGACTAACACGATCGCGATGATCGGCTCAGTCACCTCGCCCATTGCCCGCTTGGCCGCTTCCTTTGGAGAGAGCCGCCCCTCGCGCATGTGGCGCTCCACGTTCTCCACCACCACAATCGCGTCGTCCACCACGATCCCGATCGCCAAGACCATCCCAAACAACGTAATCGTATTGATGCAGAACCCGAGGGCATAGAGCCCAATAAAGGTCCCGATCAAGGACACGGGTACCGCCACGGTGGGAATGATGGTGGCCCGCCAGGTCTGGAGAAACAGATAGACGACGAACACCACCAGCGCCATCGCTTCCATGAGGGTCTTGACCACTTCCTTGATCGAGATCTCGATAAACCGCGTGGTGTCGTATGGGGTGTCGTACGAAACGCTCGGGGGGAAATTCTTGGCGAGTTCATCCATCTGCGCCCTGGTGCGACGCACGGTATCAAGCGCATTGGCACCGGGAGACAAAAACGCGAGGACAAAGGTCGTCGGTTTGCTGTTCCATCGACCTTCCAAACCATAGGCTTGAGCCCCCAGTTCGATACGGGCGACGTCCTTCAGTCGAACCGTCGAACCGTCAGGAAGAGCACGTACGATGAGTTCTTCGAAATCCTTCACCTCCGTCAGACGCCCCTTCGTGATGATCGGAATCGTGAGCTCCGTCCCTTTTGGAGCCGGCTCTCGCCCAATCGTCCCCGCCGGGTAGTCCCGATTCTGCTCACGGATGATGGCCGTGATATCACTTGGCGTGAGGCCCAGCTTGGCCATCTGCAGCGGGTTGAGGATGATCCGCATACTGTAATTTTGTTGCCCGAACACCAACGCATCCCCTACCCCTTTCACTCGTTTCAAATCGTCGACGATCCGAAGCGTGGCATAGTTTGAGAGAAAGACCGCGTCATGCCGAGGATCAGTCGATTTGAGCGCGATGACCAATACCAGATCAGGCGACATCTTCTTGACGGAGATGCCCTGACGGATCACTTCCGGAGGAAGTTGCGGCTCGGCGAGCTTTTCACGGTTTTGCGTTTGGACTTGGGCGATATCCGGGTTCGTCCCGATTTCAAAGGTCAGCTTGATCGAAACGTGCCCGTCATTACTGCTGGTTGATTCGTAATACAGCAGATTGTCGACACCTGGAAGGGTAACCTCAATCGGGCGGGCCACAGCTTCAGCCGCCACTTCGGCGCTGGCACCGGGATAGTCCGCGTCGATCTGGACCACCGGTGGGGTGATTTCTGGAAACTGTGCAATCGGCAGGAACTGCATGGCGAGCAGTCCCATCACCACCACCACAATAGACACGACCGACGCAAAAATCGGCCGGTCGATAAAGACATGCGAGATCACAAATGATCCTTATTGAGCAGCGGGGGAAACAGATTCCGAACGTGATGCACTGGCTGGGACCCAGGGGACTGCCTTGACCGGAGCTCCGGGACCGATCTTCATCAATCCGTTTACAACGACGCGATCGCCGGTCTTCAGTCCGGCGTCGATGAGCCACTGTGAGCCCTTCCAATCCGAGGCGACCACATCCCGCATTTCGGCCTTGTCTTCGTCGTTGACGACGAAGACAAACGAACCGGTGGGGCCTTGCAATACCGCCCGCTGCGGCACCAACACCGCCTCGGTCTTCACGTCCCCTTTGAAACGGACTTTGACGAACTGCCCCGGCAGCAGGATCCGTTTGGCATTGGGGAACGTCATCCGAACCTGGCGTGCACCCGTTTCCGTCCGCAATCCAGGCTCTAACACATCCAGCACCCCTTCGCCGGGATACGCCGTGCCATCCATCAACGTCAGGGCGCCGCGCAATTTATAGACGCCGGGATGCTGAATACGTTTGGATTCGATGTCTCGGCGGCGTTTGAGCATGAACATCTCCGGCACGCTGACGACAACGTACATCGGATCAACTTGATGGATCACGGTCAAGAGATCCGTTTGCGCCGAAACCAGCCGGCCCTCGTAATAGCGGCTCCGCTCGATCAACCCATTGATCGGTGCCGTAATCAGGGTATTGTCGAGATCGAACTGCGCCTTGACCAATTCGGCCTGTGCCACCTGAAGCAGCGCTCGAGCGGCTAGATCCTGGGCGACCGCGTCATCGACGTCTTTCTGGCTCACCGCCTGTTCCGCGAGCAGCGGTTTCACCCGGGCCAAATCCTGCCTGGCCTGAACCAGCCTCGCGTCCGCTTGTGCAATCTTGGCTTGCGCGCCTGCCACCGCCGCCTGAAACGGAACCGGATCGATCTGGTAGAGCCGATCGCCCTGCTTGACGTCGCGGCCTTCCCGATACAGCACCGCTTTGAGAATCCCGGTCACCTGCGGGCGGATTTCGACCGGCCGCGACGCTTCCGCCTGACCGATAAACTCCGGCTCATCCGGCACCCGTTGCGTGGCAATGGTAATCACTTCGACCTGCGGCACCTGCTGCGCCGGCATCGATCCGGCCTCCTGTTTGCAGCCGACGGCCAGGGCCAGGGAGATGCCTGCGAGTGGAACCATGAGATAGAGGGATTGTTTCATCATATATGTTCGCCGTTCACCTCAAGAGAGCGAACAAGCAGTGTACATCGTTGCACTTCCCATTCTCCACCATGAAACCCTGTCGCACGATCATCGCCCGACCATTCGAACAGAGACCCTGCAATTCCGGAAGTCCGTGACGCGCATGCTGCAGCCGCATGGTCGATCTGCGATCCTCATCCCTTGAAC
>JABMDG010000267.1 GCA_015904045.1 Nitrospira sp. | reverse complement strand
TGAGCCCCACCCCACAAACTCGGCATTGACCTCGATTTTCCACTCGCGATCAGAAGTCCGAACCGGCCACACCGCGACAGCCCCGGTCACGAGTTGGGGAAGCACCAGATTCGTGGAAGCATCGGCCACTTTGGCTCCCCCAACCAACAAGACGCCGTTCAAAGGCAGAACGACCTGAGTCCGGTAGATCACCCCGATGGCGAGCCGAGGCTTACCATCTTCATTTCTCAGTGGTGTCACAAGGATGCTGACGGTCGAGCCGGCTCCCGTTCCTTTTCCGTTGAGTTCAACAGACGCGCCTGCTGGAATACCGAGGGCTCCCGCCCCGACGGATTTCTGTTCCGCGTGCCCTTGCCCGAGAAACGGCGCGAAGGTGTAAATATCCGCGCTCACTCCCACGGCCAAATAGTCGGTCAGTTGATAGGCGATCGTTGGTTTGATCGCGAGCAGCGGCAGGGCGGCGGAGGTCGCGGCGGTATTGAACGGACCATCCGCCGGATACCGTGTGAGGAGGCCAAACGGCGAGTTCACGCCGAGTCCGACCGTCACAGCAGATAAGCGTGGCAGGCCAAGTGCCGCAAGGTTGGCGCTGACATAGCTATGCCCTGGAGGGGGAAAGGCAATAACTCCTCCGAAATCGCCGTGAGTTTCGATCCCTGACGCACTATTTGTCTGAATCGAACCACCCAGTAGAGCGGTTCCGAACAACGCCTGCACACCCTTGAGCTGGGTGAGGGCGGCGGGGTTATAGTGAATTGCCGATGGATCGTCGGCTTGTGCTGAAAAGGCATTCCCCTGGCCTGCTGCAGCGACGCCTTGAGGCTGAAATCGAAGCGCTTGCGCTCCGACCATGGAAGGAAGAAGAAGTGTGCACCCTGCTAAGAGGGCTACCGCAACCCTGCGACAACCCCGCACCATTTCGAACCATCTTCGTTGCAAGCCCGCCCCCTCTCAGCCGGGCCAGTACAACCCGAACCCAAAGGTCACATCAATAGAAAATGAGACTAGGGCTAATAGGACCTAGTGGATGGACCCATATGGACCTATCTCGTATTTCTTCTGCAAACTATGGTAACGTCCTGCTGGCCTTACAGAAGCGAACCCACGTTGAGAGGAGATACGCGCATGAGTGGACCTCTCGATCAGCATGCACGAATTTCTGGAGATACCCTCCGGAATGCCTTTCCCTTCATTCAGCATGGGGGGTGGAAGAACGCACCAGCACAACACAAATCCCATGCCCCACTTGGGAGGCATTCCCTACCTGTCTCTTCGACAGCTATTCCGCACAGGCCGTTTCCAGCCGAGCTATTCGCAGATCTCACGAAGCAGGAAATACAGAAGGTGTGCGAAATCTTGCACTGCGCCCTGCAAGCCACAACCGGAGATGATGTCTATCACATGCTGCAGATGATCCAGCAGATGGTCGCCTGCCCTCGCGTGATCGGCGGTGTCATACAGCTGACTCCAAAAGGATCTTTCCAAGAGTTCAACAGTGTGCTCAATGTCAGCTATTCAAATGACTGGCTCTATAAGTACGGTCAGAATGGGTACGCGACTGTTGACCCCGTCTTGCAAGGGGCCCTGAGTACCTTTGAAACCCAGGTCTGGGAGCAAGCCTACGAGTCTGCCACATCCACGAAGCAGCTTGAGTTCGTAGAAGAGGCCCGGTCCTATGGCCTGACACATGGCATTACGACGGGCATGCTTGAGCAGCAACGCCGTTTCGCGTCGTTCTTCTCCTTCGCCGGGGGGGACGTCGACAACACCATCCGATATAAAGGCTTGCTCGAATATCTGCTGCCCACCCTTCATCGAATTGTTATTGCCAACGTGAATACCCCTCAGACCAACCGCGTGAAAGGGCTTTCACGGCGCGAGCTGATGGTACTCGAGTGGATGAAACAGGGTAAAACAAACTGGGAAATATCGCGAATCATCGGCGTCAGCGAGCGCACCGTCCGCTTCCATGTCGAAAGCATCTTCATGAAGCTGGACGTTGGATCCCGCACTCAAGCAGTCGCTCTCGCAATCGAGCAAGGCCTGTTCCCCGCCGAGTAGCAGAACAGCGTCCTGCTCCTGTCTTTCTCCCCTGCCTACGCCGCAATAAGCCCTTGCTCCAAGTCCGTGGTCGTTGTCTGCCCTCCTCGACCAGCTTGATAGATCCTGATCCCGTTGTTTTCCTCTTTTGAATCTTTCGCCATAAACGCGCTTCTTTCAAAGGAGGCGGAGCCGTCCACCGAATTGATCCAGTGATAAAAGGCCGGTTGCTTCACCGGGCAGGTGTGATGGAACTGTTCCCAATCAAGGACCGCCGCGATTGAGAGCACTTCCGCCGGGGGGAGCGCAACAGCCGGGCTCACGGCTTCGCACGTGAACCCCATTCCCCGAAGCACTCGCAGAAATCGCTTTTCAACAACCATGTAGAGATACCGGACCTCATTCAGCATCGACCACTGATAAACCCCTTTGAACAGCACCTGCATCAGGCGGTTCGAGAGGCCTTTCTCTGTGAGTGTCGGATCGATGGCCAGCCTGGTAATCTCCGCGGTGTCGGGCGCTTTTCTGATTTCGCATTGGGGAAGTAGGCACGCACGAAACTCGCTTTCCATCATGAACGGAAACGACGCATTCACCATACGAAACACGCCCCGGAGATGATGATTGCCATCGAAGAGCCCTACCGACGTGGCATAGGCATCATAGGAGTCCACCTCCAATTCGTCCTGGCTCCTCGGAACCCATCGAAGCCGATCAGCGAATACTTGATGGCGGAGACGGAAGGACTCGCGCAGTTCATCTTTCTCCGACAACGACTTGACCAACAGGCTGTCTTCCCAAAACTCAACCTTTCGAGTCTCCTCCATCAGCAACATAGGGCCCTCCTTGTTTTTTAGATCCGCCACCGCACAGACGCTGGCAAAATGCCGTTTCTGACTGTCCGCGTCACCTGGCGCATCCGCCA
>JABMDG010000266.1 GCA_015904045.1 Nitrospira sp. | reverse complement strand
GTCATACCAGGTCTCGCGTTTCCGCCCGATAGCTGTCGAGCAGCAACACGAGCAGTTCTTCCCGCTTCAACTCCCGTCCAGCCCCGGTTGCGCGGATACCGGCGGCCACGTCTTTCAATTCCACTCGTTGTCCTGGCGGAAATTGCCGCAACAGTTTGGACAGTTCCGGTACGGAGCCGGCACGAGCCGCCAAGATACCGGCATCCCGGTCTCCCCGCAGAAGCGACCCGATGCGATCCGGTTGCCGGACACCGATGGCGGTCAACAGATTTTTCATCCGATGCTCATACGTATGGTCGCGCAACACGCGGCGGCGCGCCGCTTCCGCGACAGCCCGGCGCCGGTCCGGATCCTTGAGCCAGCAGCGAATCAACGTGGGCACATCTTCCACAGACCGAAACCGGACCACCTCCTGATCCGTAAACAGATCCGGAAACAGCGACCTTTCATCGCTTAGCTGGAACGCCCCACAGGCCGCCAGCTCGAACGTTCTGGGGTTCACAAAATCGGCGTCAGGGTCCAACCGGTCGCTTCCGCACGAATGCAGATTGAGGTTGACCGCGCTCGCGTTGAACACCTTCATGCATGTCTCGGTATCGATGCGAGCTCCGCCACGCTGCAACACCGATGCAAGGTCATCCGCCCCTTCCCACTCGTTACCCCAGAGCCGGAACGTCCACTCGTCCGACAACCAGCGCGGCAGCAACGCCCGCCGGTTCTGATAGCCGGCCCCGACAAACGACACATCAGCGCCGTATTCCGTCCGTTCGGCCTCGGTCAGCACCAGCGGCTTGTGGATCGCCGGATCAGCTGCCATCGGTAAATAGCCGACGGAGCGCGCCCCGGCGCGGGTGAATGCCTCGAGGCATGCTCCTTGCTGAATGACAAACCAATGGTCATAGCCGGAGGCCAGCTGCTGCCAGTAGGTCAAGTGCCGGTAGTTTTCCACGAACCACATGGCCGTGAGAAATTTCTTCTTCCGTAAATGTTCGAGGACGGCCAGCGTGAGCGGCGCCTGCGCGATCGCCAAGACCAAATCGGGCGGGTCTTCCGCCAGGCGGGTAATCGTGCTCAGGCTGAGGATCTCGGCCAGCCGCCCCTGCATGATCTGACTATGGCGTGCCTCCCGATATGTTCCCAACGCGTCATAACTGGACCGGTGAACGCTGTGATCAATCCAACTGACGCGATGGCCCAAGGCCTCCAGCGCCGTCACCGCATACCGTGCAATGGGCAGTGACCCCCCGTAAATCGGCCCGACCACTGCGACATGCAGCCGCCCGCTTTGCCGTTCAGATACCGCTCGGCGCAATGCGTCTTCCAGTTCCTCATGGAATTCCGCATGAAGACGGGCCGCCGGCCCATAGGTCAGCACACGGAGCGGAGTCGAATAGGCGCCCAACTGTTCCGCGATCGCTTGCGCCGGCCCCCACAGCCATTCCACGTCAGTGAACCAGGCGCCCATCGGGCGCGCGGAGGCCGCGTCCTTCATAATCGATGGGTCTGGAATCACGACGGCCAGTCGGCTCCCGGACGGTTTGACGGCGGCCAGCGCTTCTACGTGGTACAGCAATCCGACCCCCAGCACGACGGCCAATTCCCCTTCTTTCCATTCACACCGCTGCGCCTCTGCCCATGTCCGGGCTTCTTTGCGAGGGTCGTAGGCGCTGTGCACCCATTGGCCGTCGCACGTTGCCGTGACACTCCCCTCGCGGGACGAGCTCATCGACAATCGATTGCCTGCGGACGACATTACGGCTTCCACCAACGCGGGGACCGTCTTGCGCAGGCCCTCAAGATTTTCTCTTACATAGGTCACGCCGCTCTCCTCATCGGACGACAGAACACATGTTGCGCCAGAGTGCTTCCCGCTCGTAGGGTGGAGTCGGGCTGTGGTTCGCTTCGCTATAGTAGGCACCCCATCGGTCACAATGACTGTCCCATACCGTCCATCCTTCGCTGCGACCTATGCGCCCCTCCACCAGAGCCGCGACGGTTTCTTCGATCGGCCATCGGATAGGCCGGATAGATCCGGCGCCCATCGGCATGGTCTCTCCCGTCTCCCCCGCTTGCCAAATCAGATGTCCCGATCCGTACGGCCCCGTCTGATGCACACGTGCCCGTGCGAAATATATCCCAATCACAGCGACACCCAGTGCCGCCGCAAGATGGAGTGGGCCCGTATCCGAGCCAATCACCCGATGGCAACGGACCATGACTTCAGCCAGTTCAGTCAACGAGGTCCGCCCGGTGACGTCCCAGAGACGCCCAAGCACCGACGGCGGGAGCGAATCGATGAGCTGGCCTCCCCGTTCCCTTTCCTGACCGATCAAGACGACGCGTCCGCGCGGATCCTGCTCGAGGAATCGGATAATCCACTGTCTCCACGTATTGAGCGGGACCATGCGCTCCACGTCACCCGCTCCGACGATCAGCCCGACCCACCGTCCTTCGGACTGCCCGATCTCATCCAACTCGCCCGGCAACGCACAAGACGTCCGACGTAGGGCCGCCAGCTGCCCGGATGGTTGAACGCCGCAGATGCCGCACAACGCATCGGCCAGATGCACCTGTCGGCCTCTCCCAGTGACCGCCACTTCCCTGATATAGGCCGCCCACGGCGTTAACTGTCCGCCGAGCGGCCCCTCACGCCGCGGGCCTATCATTTCACGTGCGAGCAACGCTCCGGCCAGCAACGCGCGCGGGTGCTGATTCAGGACATACGCACAGTCGTACTGTCGCGGCGCGAGCATCCTGATGCGGCGCTCCGCATCTTGCAGATGCTCCGATTGCAGTCCTGAGCCGGTCGCCTTGGCACAATGGCTCCACACCGCGCCGTCCCATTCCAATACCGTGGCGATGCCCGGAAGCATCCGGCCGACCGGCGCAAGCGGCGCGGGACAGAGGAGATCCACCTCCAA
>JABMDG010000265.1 GCA_015904045.1 Nitrospira sp. | reverse complement strand
ATCCCAACGCGAAGTCCGGATACTGAGCGTAGAGCGACAACGGGTAGGAAGAGCAGGAGAGGGGGCTGCGTCGGACACGACGCAGCCTCCTTTGTTTTTATGGCTTATTTTCGAATGGAGCAGCCTGGCATGAGGCCACAAGAGGTCTGGTGTCCCCAACGGGATTTGAACCCGTGTTACTGCCTTGAAAGGGCAATGTCCTAGGCCAGGCTAGACGATGGGGACTTGTCTCTTTAATCAAACTGGCGGATGCAGTCTTATCATATTCCGCAACGTACTGTCATCCTGTTGTGGGATCCCCTCATTTGGCAATAACCCATCTGGGAATGGCTTGAGATGTCGTGCAGAGCGGTCTAGAGCTCTTGACCGAGACCAGAGCTATCCTTGGGACGGAGAGTTTGAAGGATCAATGCCTGTCTTGGGATCGGGATACAATTCACCTAATCGATCGATGAGCGGAAGCGCTTCGGGAGAGCTTGGCCTTGTCGGTTCGCTGACCGGATGGTCCCAAACAAGTAGAGAAATCCCGGCATCGGCAAGCAGTGAACGTATGGTTGATACACACGCATCCAGCGTCAGATCTGTTCCTCCTCGAAGATCCAAGACCCGTTCTTGGGGATTCGTTGGAGGAGATTCGGTATGGATAAGCGCCCAACACCGGTCGAAAATCGTGCGCCGGAGGTCTTCTGAAACATTGATCGTGTTCAGATCAGCTGTGCAGAGAGCCGTCACGAAGAGCACAAATTGTAAATCCGGCATGCCAGGATTCTGGACATCGAGGGACTGCATAGGGACCTCATTATCGACAGAGAGCAGAGCCGAGTCAATCACCGGGGAGTGCTATCTCTTCCGTTATTCTCGATAGCCTACGGAGTACCGCGGTCATGGTGACGATTGTTTTGACAGGCCAGTTACAAACGGCCGATGGAGAGCGGGATCTCGCTTGCGATATTGATCGGCCGCTATCAGTTCGGCAGTTGATTCAGAGACAAGGAGTACAACTCCGTCATCTGCTGCAGCTGCTGCGCGAAAAGAAAGTGCTCGTCACCATCAATAAAAGAATCGCCAGCGAGGATTCTCTCGTTCAGGATGGAGACGCCGTTCGGCTCGTCGGGCACGATGGGATGGGAGGAAGCGGATTGGGGCCGTCGCACTTCTAACATGCGGAGAAAGCGAAAGGGCTGTGGGTTGTAAGGCCTACAACCCTTTCGGTTCTCGCTCTACAAGTGCAGCAGGTGCACCTTGTCTCACAGCGCACGCACTGCGATTCTGTACGGACAAGCCTTCGAGTTACTTCTTGCCGAGAATTGCGTCCTTGGCCGCCTTCGCGACACGGAACTTGACCACCCGCTTGGCCGGAATCTTTATCTCTTCGCCGGTTTGAGGATTGCGGCCGATACGAGCCTTCCGGTTGGCCAACTTGAGCTTGCCGACGCCCGGCACGGTGAATACGTTCTTTGCCTCGCGATAGGCAAGCGCCGCGAGGTCATCAAGAAGCTGAACCGCGGTCTTCTTGGTGATCCCGGCTTTCCCGGCCAGGTAATCCGCAATCTGCGACTTGGTCATTGATTTTGCCATTCGTGAACCTCCTTGAGAATGAAAATAGTGGTGGCTCGATCCATCCGCCAACTTGCTTGTTCTGAAAACGCCCGGACTCGTGAATATGAGGTCGTAGAACGTTCGTTTCTCTTCAAGCGGCGAAAACCCGCGAGAGTGTAGCCAAGCGCTCCTTGCCTGTCAATGAGAAAAACGTTCGTCTGGCGTGTAACGACACACTTTTCTTGCTCTTGCGGCACGGACGTAAAAATCGGTACAGTATGGAGTCTGGCGGTCCGGCTGACCGGAGCTGCTTGTTTATCTTGATTTACCGGATAGGGACCATATGGCCAAGGAACTGCCGATCCTCTCTTCTTCCATCCCGGAGACTGCATCCCAACAGCCTGAAAAATCACTCTATTCTCGTGTCTTTTGCCAACGAGAGAATTCCCCACCGCTCCGGTTATTGATCGATTTCTTGAAAGCGCGCGGCCACGCTCCAATTATTCCCCCTGGCATCGATGAATCGGTGTTGGACGAGTGGGCGTGGGTTCGAATAGCCTTGGGGTATCACCGGGATCGCCAACCGATCCAGCTGTTTTGCGTCCGGGACCGCGGTAGCTATAAAGACGTCTATGAACAAGAAAAGACTCTGTTTCTTGAGTTACTTTCTGCTTACGAAGGGGTTGAGTCGGAGCTGGTGCGAGGGTATCTCTCCCTCTCTCGGTTTATCCTGACTACCCGTATGGTTGAAAAGGACATGACTGATGAGGGATTTGATTTCAACGGATGGATCCTTGAATTCTACCAAGAGCAATGCAACGGGATTGTTCAAATCGACAATCACGGTTTCTATTCACCAAAAGGTGAGTTGATCATCGATATGTCGGTTTCGGTCGAAGACTGATGTGCGTAACGTCACACCTTCACTGCCTTCTACGCTGTTTGACAAGACCGCCCGCTGGTTTGATCGGGCTCACGCAGCACTGCTCAATGATTTGCCATGCCATCGGGGCTGTTCCCACTGCTGCATAGGGCTGTTCCCTATTACGCTTCTCGATCAGCAGGAACTCCAGCGCGGCCTCCGGTCGCTTCCTAAGGAACTGCGCCACGCGATCGAAGATACTGCTGCCCTGCAGGTCAGAATGATCGAGGAGTCAGCGCCGAAACTTACTCGGAATCGATTCATTGACCTCTGGCCTGATCCTGACATTGACTCCCTTGTCGAGCGTTACCGTGGATTGCCCTGTCCCGCCCTAGACTCGGATGGAAGCTGCAGCCTCTATGCCTTTCGTCCCCTGGCCTGTCGCTCCATGGGCATTCCTTCTGAGACGGAGGGAGCCGTTCAGGGTGCGTGCGCGGTTCAAACATCGGTTCCTCTTATCCGCCTCTCCCGATCTCTACGCCAGGAGGAGGATCGTCTGGCAGGAGAAGAATCCAACCAACTGATGCGTCTGCGGCGTCAGAGCGGAGCCGCGGGTGAAGAATTGTTCATGCCCTATGCTTTCTCGCCGGATGCGACAGAGGACCCGGCAGGAGCATTGGCCTAGACAGCGAGTTTCAGACCGTGTTAAGGTGACACCTTGCTTGCGGGAGCGCCTGTAGCTCAGCTGGATAGAGCATCAGCCTCCGGAGCTGAGGGCCACAGGTTCAAATCCTGTCAGGCGCAC
>JABMDG010000264.1 GCA_015904045.1 Nitrospira sp. | reverse complement strand
CTCGCCGGAGCGGCGGTCCTTTACGGAGTGACGCACCTGTTGCTCGGAAACACGGGCTACCCTCGTTCGGTCATTATTCTGACAGGCGTATTGAGCGGATTGTATTTGGCGGGTATTCGTTTGGCCGTCCGCTGGTTCCGGGAGTGGCTGCAGATCATCGGGCCCACCGCCCGGCGGGTGCTGATCGTCGGAGCGGGCAACGCGGGTGAGCAACTGGTCCGGGACATGCTGTCGGATCCGGACTATAACAGCCGGCCGGTGGCTTTTGTGGACGATGATCCCGTGAAGCGGAAGATGAAAATTCACGGCATTTCCGTGTTGGGCACGACGGCCGACATCAAGGCCGTGGCGGATCGTGTGGGCGCCCAGGAAATCATCGTGGCGATCCCTTCGGCGCCGACTCAGCTGAAACAAAAAATTCTGGCCGGGTCCGAAGGGTGCACCGCGCCGATCAAGATCCTGCCCAGCGTCAAACGGTTGCTCGGCGACCCAGTCTCGCTCCAACAGGTCCGGCCGATGAGCCTCGAGGACTTGTTGCAGCGCGAGCCGATTCAAACGGATCGCCAAGAGCTGCATCCGCTGATCGAGGGGAAAACCGTGCTGGTGACCGGAGCCGGAGGTTCCATCGGGTCCGAATTGTGCCGGCAAATTGCGCAATATCGACCGGAGTCGCTGATCCTGTTCGAACAATACGAGAATTCCCTGCACGCCCTGTTGCTTGAATTGCGCGCGGCGTTTCCGCATGTCGGCGTGCTCCCGGTCGTGGGGGACGTCACCATGTCCGATCGGGTGTCGGAGGTGTTCCGGCAGACGGGTCCGGACCTGGTCTTTCATGCGGCGGCGCACAAGCATGTGCCGCTCATGGAACTGAACCCCAAAGAGGCGGTGCGCAATAACATCCTGGGAACCCGTGTGGTGGCTGAGGCGGCGCTGAGGACCGGCGTCGATCGATTCGTGCAGATCTCGACGGACAAGGCGGTCAATCCATCGAGCGTGATGGGAGTGACCAAGCGGATTGCGGAGCATGTGGTGCAGGGATTCAGCCACAAGGGTATGACCAAATTCACGGTGGTCCGGTTCGGAAACGTGTTGGGGAGCAACGGCAGCGTGGTGCCCTTGTTCGCCGAACAGATCCGGAAAGGCGGTCCCGTGACCGTCACTGATCCGGAGATCAAGCGGTTCTTTATGACCATCCCCGAGGCCGTACAGCTGGTGCTCCAAGCGAGCGTGATGGGGCAGGGCGGAGAGGTCTTCGTGCTCGATATGGGGGAACAGATCCGGATTGCGGACCTTGCGAGAAACATGATTGTACTGTCCGGCCTTGTGCCGGAGAAAGACATCGCGATTACCTACACCGGCTTGCGACTCGGAGAGAAATTGTACGAGGAGTTGTTCGAGGCGGGCGAGGAAGTGGCGTCCACCTCCCATCCCAAGATCAATCGGGCGATCGGAACCCCGCTGTCAACCGGAGACCTTGATCGGTGGATGGAGGAATTATCCGACAAATTGTCCGGCAGTGATGACGACGAATTGCTCCAAGACCTCAAACGGCTTGTCCCGAGCTTCCAACCCGTGCTGTCACATCGCGTGTCCTAAATGTCATGGTGCCGAGCAGGAGGAGGCCTGGTGCACAAGAAGTCGTTGCTACAGGGGTCGCTATGATTCTCAGCCCCAAGCGGTCTGTCAAGTGGACGAGAAATGATGTTGGAGGACCCGATGCAACAAGGGCGTAAGGCGCTGCTTGTCACCACGGAAAGCGGCAAGCTGATTCAGCTTGATTTGGCGTCTCGCCAATTCGAGGTCCTCTTTCAACATCCTGATCGCGAGTCGGTGTTCGGTGTCACGTACAACGAGGATCAGATCTTTTTGTCGGGGGCGACGTTTCTGGCCAGCGGCCGGCCCCGTGAAAATCGATTGCAGGATGTCCGGATTCGTACCCCCTTCCCGTCACCTCTCCGGGGTCAAGCCAGACAACTGATGAGATGGTTCTGGACAGCACTCGGCGCCCACTCACGGGTGATTCCATACGATAAGCCCGGCCTCCACCAGATGAACCTCTATGGCTCGTCGTTGTACATCGCCGCGACGACATGGAACGAAGTCTGGGTGGCGGACCTGGACCTGAACGTTCGACGACGGATTCCACTGCAACCGCACCTCTTGGATTATTTTCACCTGAACAATGTGTTCTGCGACGGGAAGCATTATTACGTCTGCTTGAATCGCTATGCTGGGCGGCCAGGGCATGGCGGATACGCAAAGTTTGATTTGGAATGGAATGAGATGGAGCGGCGTGCCCTCGGCTGGGAATCTCATGCCTTCTCCGTCATCGAGAACCACCTGTTTCATCTCTCCTGCTTGTCTTGGAGATCTCGGGCACAGACCGCTCATCCGCACCAGGCCGGACTGATGATGGAGGAGCAGCTTGTGTTTGCATACGATCCGAACGAGTTTTTTTGCAAAGATTTCTCGATGGATGACGAGCACATCATTATCGTTGGCGGCACAACTGCGGAGCGGGGACAGCGATCTTCGGCCTCAGGCGTGGTCTTCATTCTGAACCGTCGATTTGAGCTGCTATCCAAGGAGATCATCAGCGGGTTGGGCGGCTTCAACGGTTGCCGATTGATGGGGTGCGATTACAGTAAGGGGTATGCAGGTTCAGCCGGGGAACCCACATGATACCGATCCACGTTCAACACGATAAGGACGCGCGATGCGCATTGTCGTGACTGGTGCTGGCGGCCAACTGGGCAGCGATC
>JABMDG010000263.1 GCA_015904045.1 Nitrospira sp. | reverse complement strand
AAGTTCATGCCATAGATGCTCGCAATAAAACTCAGCGGCATGAAGATCGTGGTGATGACCGTGAGCACTCGCATCACGGCGTTCAGGCGATAGCTGACGCTCGACAGGTAGATGTCCAGGCTCGCCGACAGCATTTCGCGAAACGTCTCGATGGTATCGACGATCTGGACCACGTGATCGTAGACGTCGCGGAAGAAGACCTTCGTGGGTTCATGCAAATATGGGCACTCCGAGCGGGATAAACTGTTGGTCACCTCCCGCAACGGCCAGACGGCCCGCCGAACGAACAGCAGCTGCCGTTTCAGCGCGTGGACGTCCCTGAGGGTATCGGGTTTCGGGTCGGCCATCACCCGTTCTTGCAGTGTTTCAATCTTTTCGCCGAGTGACTCCAGCACGGCAAAATACTGATCGACGACGGCGTCCACCAGCGCATAGAGCAGATAGTCCGAGCCGTTGTGGCGGAGGCGGCCTTTGCCGGCGCGCAGGCGATCGCGTACCGGACTAAAGACATCGGTCCCGTTTTCTTGAAACGACAGCACGTAATTGCGTCCGAGCACGAAACTCACCTGTTCGACAAGAATGCCTCCCCGGTCGGTCACCGCCAGCATCTTCACTACCAGAAACAAATAGGTCTCGTAATCGTCGAGCTTGGGCCGCTGGTCCGTATTGGCGATATCCTCCAGGAGCAAAGGATGGAGGCCGAACTGCTTTCCGAAGGCCTCCAGTACGTCGAGCTTGTGGACGCCTCCGACGTTGATCCACGTCACCGTTTCGTCCGCGGGCGGCTGCAGATCGTTTGGATTCGTGACCGTGCGCTCGTCGCACAACGCGCCGGCGTAGTTGAACAGCGTGATCTCAACCGTCTCGGTCCGGTTCTCGCCGATATGAACCAGCGTGCCCGGCGACAGGCCCGTCTTCTTCGATCGTTTCTGGACCAGCTTCATAGCCACCTGCTTGTACGCAGATTCGAGGAGGAGGTCAAGCCAGCCGTGTGTCGTGAGCGTTGAAAACAGGCGGATTGCGCCACGCACGTCACGAGGACTGGTCCCGGACAGGTGGAGAATGGGCGAGGAAATCCGAGGCAGCTGGGCCTATGAACGGCTCAACGACGTCAACTGGTGGAAGGTCTCTTGCGCACGGTGAAGTTCTTCTCTTGTGAGAGGCACGCGACCGAAACGTGCGCGGCAATAGAGTTCCGTAATGGACGCCACGGCTGTGCCCGCGGTACTCCACTGTGCTTGGATGATACGAATGAATTGGAGCGGAGGCATGGCGGCGGGCTTGCGTATCCCCCTCCGCTCGAGTTGTCGAAGCATCCGACGGTAGAGCTGGACGATCGCCTGTTCGTCACCGGCTGCACCCGTTGACCGGCGTGGCCAATTCCACGGTCGTGCCCAGACAAGCCAGGCAACGCCGCCGCATCCAGCCAACAGGATTGCGACGACCTTCACGACATGAGGTAGGCTCCCGTTGGTCATGGAGTCGATGCCTGTCTCAAACGCGTCCGTCAGAGGTCTCAAGAACGCAGCCAGGGAATCCAGTGTCCGAAGACGGACCGAAGCGCTGCCGGTCTGTAGGTCACGCATGACGGCAAGCTGGTCGGTCGCACTGTATTGCACGAAGAAACGGTTCCAGCGAAGCCGGACGCTGTCCAGCATGCTCTGCACCGTGTGCCATGCCGGAAGGGTCCCACCGGGGCTGTCGCCATCGGCCGGCGTTGGGTCCATCATGACCCAACCGGAATGCGGCAGATGCACCTCCACCCAGGCATGGGCATCCTGCTGCCTCACGACATAGTAATTCCCATACTCGTTCCATTCGGTCGCCAAGAACCCTGTGACGAGGCGAGCGGGAATGCCGATCGCCCGCAACATCATCACCATGGCCGTCGCATAGTGTTCGCAGTAGCCGGTTTTCCTGTCGAAGAGAAACTCCTCGAGCGGATGCGCTTGTGCGGCAAGTGGGGCATCGAGGCTGTACCGGTAATGGCTCGAGAGATGGTCCTGAATCGCGACGGCCTTTTCATATATGGTCTGTTTGGATTCGGCCACGTCGCGCGCCAGCGCAGCGATGCGTTCCGATTGCACAGGCATTTGCAGGAAATGCCTGATAAACAACTCGGGATACGCGGCTGGCTGGGGCTGCAAATCGGCCGGCGCTACTGTGTTCGATCGAGAGACGGCGGAGTATTCAATACGCGTCGAACTCGGAAACGGTAAATACAGGGCGCCGGTGACATCTGCTTGGATAGCCGGGAACCTGCCGTTGATGGATTCCGCAAAGGGTGCCGCGAAGAGCACAGGAGTATCCAGGGGCTCCAACTGAATATGCTGGCGGAGCGCAGGTCCGTGGGGAGACGGCTTGTGCGACTGACTCCCGCGCAGAGTAAACGTCTCCGGTGAATCTTCGCTCAGGCTCCGGCGGTGGCTCAATTGATTCGCCCACGATCTCCCGTCGTAACGATCGAACGCCAGGCCCCGCAAATAGAATCGTCCCACTTCATGCGCCTGGCGGTCCGGCAGCTCGACCCGCATCACCACACTGCGATCACGTTTGATTGGTCCGATGGATCCCAAGTTCACCGTATTTGAGAACCCTGAGGTGCGGATGTTCTCGCCATACCCCTTCTGATAAAACCCGGCGCTCACACGGGGGATCACGAAGAAGATGACGAGGGTCAATCCAAAGGTCGCGGCGGCGAGCCCATTGGCCATCCAGAACAATTTGGGAGTGACATCGCGATTCGATTCCAACAGTTCAGGTTCCCGTCGCATGGCAGCCGACGGAACGGCGGCGTCTTTGGTCAGCTGGAAGAGCAGCAGGGTCCAGACCCCGGCCAACATATAGGCGAGAAAGATGGGGAAATACCAGAGCTCCGACGTTAACGAGGCAGCCGCTAAAATCGCGACCAGGCTTATGGCAAAGAGATGCACATAGTCCCGCCGGTGCTGCAGATTGAACAATTTAATGATCATCAGGACCAAGAGAAAATGAATCCCGGATGTAAGGAGATCGCCAGAAATCCACAGGCTGTCGATCCAGAATCCGAGAAAACCACTCAAGACGAGGACATTCCAGGTTGTTGGCGATAAGGTAACAAGCCGGACCACAGAGGTGATGGCGGTCACATTTCCGGTTCGCGACAGTGCAACGAGCAGAGCCGATGCGGTCAGAAAAATCAGCCAGCCAGGCAGACTTGCACCAAGGACTAATCCGACGAACGATGCTGATGCCAGCACGATCGAGGTGAGCCGAAGGGCCTGGTCACATGGCATGTGACGCTCCAAGGAATGTCTCGGCGTCGACCAGCAGCGCGGGAACAGGCGTGCTTGGAACCTCCGCCCCCCGCCACGGCCGCACGACAATCAGTGCGCCACTGTCTACTATGTCAGGCGGCTCCATGAACCGATCGGTGTCGGACCTCATCTCGGCATGCGGAGCGCGCCGTTCGCAGAGGGCCAGCATGCGCAGAAGGTCGAGAAGATGGGCTTCACCTTGTCCGAAGCAGGAACGAGACGATCCAGTCGTCAATTGCAGATGATAGCCACGGGCTGCCAAGTGATGGACCAGAGAAGCCGTATATGCGACGGCCTCCTCGAACTCCGTATCGAGGTTGTCAGGAGCCAGCAGCGACAGATAAATCGAGGCCCGGCGTTGACTCTCTGCTTCAGTTTCTCGGACGGTCAGTTTTGACGTTCTGGCCGTTGTCACCCAATGGATTGCTCTCGAGTCGTCTCCGGCCTGGTAGAGGCGCAGATTGTACAGGTCGCTCCCGGAGCCTTTTCGATGAGCCGTGTGTTCCTGTCCGGCGGCCAGCAAGTCTTGTAGCGCTTCATCCGCGAGCGGCTTGATTTCGGGGCAGATGATCGCCTCTCCGGCGACGGGATAATAGGCTTTCTTGAGAAAGAGGCCGAACGGAAATGACGTGATCACTCGGACTCCATCCAGCCGCAGCCGGCCTCGGCGGGCAGCGACCAGGGGATAAGACAGCAGCTTGCTGGCGCCGGGAGGCAGCTCGCGGATCACCAGGCCTCGATCGATATCCTGCCCGTCGCAGACATCGAACAGAGTCAGTGAGAAGCTGGGGAACCGGGATTTCCGGTTCTTGACCACGAGGGTCGCCGTCGCCAGTTCATTGGTGAAAAGCAGGTCCGGCAGGTGACGGTGGAATTCCAAACGCCGCAGGCAGTGCTCCGCGACGATCCCTGAGACCAGGATGATGCTCAGCATCATCGACAGCAACAGATAGAAGAGGTTGTTGCCGGTATTGATCGCGGCGATGCCCAC
>JABMDG010000262.1 GCA_015904045.1 Nitrospira sp. | reverse complement strand
GTGCGCCGCAGTTGCAACGGGCGCATGCTTGGCAACCCAGGGATGATCAGACGGTCGGTCTCGTGCCAAGAGCCACCAGATCGCTGCGAGCCCAATTCCAAGGGCAGCCGAGACGAAGAACGCGGTCTGCCACCCAAAGTTCACCATGATCCAGGCCGTCACAGGTGGAGTGATGGCTGAGCCAATGCCGATTCCGCCGATGGCAATGCCGATGCCGAGGCCCCGCTCGTGGGCAGGCAGCCAGTCGGTGACGGCTCGATTGAACGCGGGCAAGGCTGTGGCTTCTCCGACGCCGAGCAGAAATCGAGTGAGGGCGAGTACTCCCACAATTCCCAATAGTCCGGCCAGATCAGAAGCGGCGGCCATTGCCGTCAATGCGGTGAAGCAGGACCACCAGAGAAGTGCGACCGTGAGGACAATGCGAATGCCCCATCGGTCGGCAAGCCATCCTCCCGGAACCTGGAATAACGCATAGCCGATCACAAAGGCAGAAAAGATGAACCCCATCTGCTGATCAGTGAGGCCGAGCGCCGGCATCATCTGGCGCGCGGTCACGGAGATATTGACGCGGTCGATGTAGGTGACGACGCTGATGGCAAAGAGGAGTCCAAGGATCAACCAGCGCGTGCGGGGAGGGGCTGAAGAGTTCAGATGAGTCGAGGAAGTGCTCTCACTCACAATGGTTTCATCAAGAGAAGCATGGCGCCGGGGTGCCCTCTATATGATTGACCGGATTATTATTACAGATCGCTGGCCGCCTCTTCATTGAAGAGGCGGCCGGGAGGATATCTACTTGGTCGTGTTGGCGACGATTTCCAGCAGTTCTACTTCGAAAATCAGTGTGGAGCCCGGCTTGATTACCGGTGGCGATCCTCGATCGCCGTAGGCCAAGTTGGCCGGGCAGACCATCCGGCTCTTCCCGCCGACCTTGATTTGCTGAACTCCTTCAGTCCAACATTTGATCACCTGGTTGAGCGGAAACGTGGCAGGTTCTCCCCGCTTGACGGAACTGTCGAACACGGTGCCATCGGTCAAGGTGCCGTGATAATGGACCTTTACCGTATCGGTGGCCTTGGGGGTTGCCCCTGAGCCGGCTTTCATCGTGGTGATGATAACACCCGACTCGGTTTTGGTTGCCCCTTTCTCAGCAGCAGCCTTCGTGAGATAGGCGGTCCCTGCTTTTTTCTCATTTTCAGCTACGATGGCGGTCCTGGCTTGCTGAAGCGCTTGAATTTTTGGGCCGTACGTCTGGAGATCAACCTTTGGAGTGTGCTTCAACACACCATCGGTCATGCCGACTTTTACCAAGTCAAGCTCAGCTTCGCTCAGAGAAAAGGTTCCGAGAGATTGGCTGATGGCAAGCCCCAGTGCGTATAACGTCTTTTGTTCATCGGTTCCCGGTTCTTGCGAGGCCGCCAGGACCGGCGTGGCAACCAGAAAGAGCGAGAAGCCCAGGCTGAGGGTGAAAGTGCGCATCAATGATCCTTTCATGTAAGAGGCGAATAACGGGAAAATCGTTTCATCTACAATACGATACGCACATGAATCCCACAACAAAAATCTTGTGTGCACTGCGCGGCCCTCGTGATGCATGCGCCATTCTACTGCGACCGCCCGCCGCGCTGGAGAATTGAGTTGCGAGTTTAGGGTTTCATGTTTCGCATGGTCAGGAAAGACGATCCAAACACACGAAACCCGGAACTCGAAATATTCTCCATGTTCTTTGAAATGCGATGTCGAGATGGATTGTCATGCGAAGAGAGGGAGCACGGGTGAGCCGGCATAAATGGCAGATTCGTCAGCTTGTGTGGCGGAGAGGGAGGGATTTGAACCCTCGGTAGAGATTTTGTCCCTACGACGTTTTAGCAAACCGTTGCCTTCGGCCACTCGGCCACCTCTCCACATCACAATGCTTGGGGGGATTACGCCCACATTGGCGGAAAATCACAGTGCCGGGTGGAAGCGCCGGCGATGAGGGATGATCTTACCTCAGCCCCTGGGGAAGGCACAAGAGCAG
>JABMDG010000261.1 GCA_015904045.1 Nitrospira sp. | reverse complement strand
GTGACACCGCGCGATCTGGTCGCGATTCTTTCAGCGCTTCAGTCATCCGGAGCGCTGCAGGCGAAGCTTGAAGTCATGTAGAAAGGAACCGCTGCCCATGGTGTATCCAGTCCAGGACCGGCACAATTCGATCAATTCGTTACCATTATATAGGGCTGGAGACAGCCCGGTCGGCTATGAGCTTGGAGTCCCGTTGGCGTCGGATCTTGGCAAGGGAGCGGTGGCCCGTCCAGCGACCCCTCAGGATCCGGCCGTTGCACGGAAACAGCTGATTGAAGCAGGCCGGCAGTTCGAGGCCTATTTTATCTCCTATCTATTGAAAGTCATGAGAGAAACCGTGCCGCAAGGCGCGATCCTGAATACCCAAGGCGCCTACTTTCATTCGTTTTACGACCAGGAAATCGGGCAGCGTGCGGCGGAGTCCGGAGGGATCGGCATTACCAGGATGGTCCAGGAGCATGCGGAGAAATATTTTGTGGTATCGCAGGTTGAACCCTCAAGTTCAGACCGCTGAGAACCGATACAGACCTCGACGAGGTACAACTGCGATAGGCCACTGACGAGGATGTTGCGGGAGATGAGAGACGAGCGGAAGGAGTAGGGATATGCAGATTTCAGGTCACGGGAAAGCGGATCATTTGGCTAAGCTGTTGCTGGGGGTACAGGACGCCGATGTCGTCGGCGCCAAGTCTTCACCCTCCCGGAAAGAGGCCGGCAAGGATCAAGTCCACATTTCCGAACAGGCCAAGGAGTTACAGCGGATCCAAGCGTTGGCCCACGAGCCCGATCAGGCTCGAAGCGAACGCCTCGATCGGATCCGGCAGGCGATCGAGAGCGGAACCTATGATGTCAGCGGGCGGAAGGTAGGGGACGCGCTCATCACGCAGGTGCTGACGGACGCCGTTCTGTAAAATAGGGCCCCCCCTTCGCGCTCCATGCGCGATGCCTGGCAGGGCCGCAGGCAGAGTCCCATGCAATGTCGCAAGGAGCCAGTATGTCCGTAAGCACACACGCGCCCACGATCCCCGCACTCTGCCGGCTCCTCGACCGTGAAGGGGCGGCTTGTCACACGCTGTTGGAGACGGTTTTAGAAGAGCGCGACGCCATTCGTAACCTTGCCGTGACCAAGTTCCATCCCATCAATTGCAAACGGTTGGTTGTCCTGGAATCTCTCCAGGCGCTTGCCCAGGAACGGGAGGCGCTGGTGCGGCAGATTGCTGTGCAGCAAGCATTTGACCCGGCCACCACGATCCAGGGTTTGATCGATCGGATTGCGGCATCTGAATCGATCGGCTTGCGGGAGCGGTATAACTCGTTCGTTTCAATTGTGAAGATGGTTCGTGCAGAGATCAAACACAACGTGGTGCTTATTGAGGGAATCCGGGGATTTCTCGACCAGGCGCTGTCGGCCGGCGCCGCAATTGCGCCGGGGTTCGATGCCTATAACGGAGAGGGGCAGCACTCACGGACTGCGACCGCAAACCTTCTCATTCATCAGCAAGGGTAACTATGAGCGGCGGCATCAATTCTCTCTTTGACATCGCAAAGAGCGCG
>JABMDG010000260.1 GCA_015904045.1 Nitrospira sp. | reverse complement strand
CACGTTGCCAAAGCCGAAGCAGCCGTCGCGAACGAAGGCATTGCCCGCCCCATCATGATCGACTGTTCGCACGACAACTCCAACAAAGATCATACCCGCCAAGGCCTTGTCGCTCATGAGGTGCTGCGACAGTTCCGAGAAGGCCGCCAGTCCATCATGGGCTTCATGCTGGAAAGTAACCTGCACCCCGGCAAGCAAGCCTGGAAAGAAGGCGTTGCGCTTCTTCATGGCGTCTCGATAACCGATGCCTGCTTGGGATGGGACGAGACCGCCGCGCTGCTTAACAAATTGGCCGAGGCCCTTGCGACTCGTCCTGCCTAATCTCGCAAACAGATCACATTCCTCTACGCCTCGCACCATGCTACGATGCCGCCCATGTTGATCGATACCCATACCCATTTGGACGACGCCCGCTACAACGATGACCGGGAAGCCGTCATTGCGCGCGCGCGCGCGGCCGGCGTCGAAGCCTTCGTCACGATCGGCTGCGATCTGGCGACCAGTCATGCGGCCGTGCGACTCGCCGACCAGCATTCATTCGTCTATGCCTCGATCGGCGTCCATCCGCACGAGGTCAAGCACATCGGCGACGGGTGGTACGACGAGTTCCGGAGGCTGGCCCACAACAAGAAGGTCGTGGCTTATGGCGAAATCGGGCTGGATTACCACTATAACCACTCCTCGCCGAAGGAACAGCGCGAACGGTTCCGCGAGCAGATTCAGCTCGCGCGCGAACTGGCGCTGCCCGTCATCATCCATACGCGGGAAGCCCAGGAAGACACGATTGCGATCTTAAAAGAGGAGCAGGCGTCAAAGATCGGCGGGGTGTTTCACTGCTTTTCTGGGGATGCCTGGCTGGCGAAGGATGCCTTGGAGCTGGGATTCTATCTCTCGTTCTCGGGGATTCTCACATTTCAGAACGCGACGATGCTGCGTGAGATTGCAACCACCGTCCCCCTGGATCGGCTGCTCATTGAAACCGATTGCCCCTATCTCACGCCCATGCCCCACCGAGGAAAACGGAACGAGCCGGCCTACGTCTCACAGGTTGCCAAGCAACTTGCCGCACTTCATCCCGGCCTCTCCGATGAAGACATCGGACGGACAACCGCCGAAAACGCCAGGCGGTTATTCAAAATCGCTTGAGCTGATTCTGCCGTCGGCGCTGTGACTTAGGAAGTTTCCTGGGATTTCCCTTCTTCTCAGAACCCCGATCCGGTCGGACGTCATCGCCCATGTCCAATTCTTTATACGGCACGCCCCCGGCTGGCGAGGCCCGCTTGCCCAGTCTGCCCGCAAACTCCCGGGCCCCCATCACAAAGCCGCCGTGCGATCTGGCCACGTTGATGATCTCATGGTCCGAGCTGACGACGGCACATTCCGATCCATACTCACGCACCAATCGTTGAATGACCTGGTCGGCCTTCTCGCCCCGCTTCGAATAGATCACCTCCACGCCAGCCCGGTGTTCGCGCTGTTCCATCGGTTGCCCCTGCTGCCATCCATCGAAGACAACCGTGACGGAATGGCGCGTCCGATGCCGATAAGACGCTAGGGCGTGCAGGAGATCCTCACGTGCCGACTCGAGCCGGCCTGAAAGCCTCCCTGTGAGACCAAGCACATTATATCCGTCGATGATCAGATGAGTGGGCATGGCACTTCACGCTATCGTGGGGAGAAATCACCTGTCAACGCACAGCGGCCCCCCTTCCCCTAATCTAAACCAGCGCAAGTCCTTGACAAGACGCAGGACTTCTGAGAATAGATTGACGTGCTTGCAGATCGAAGCTCCCATGCCTGGCCCGCATTATTCATGACGGTTCGTAGCGAAACCGCCAAGACGCCATGCGAGACGGGCACGCGGAGTGCCGAGAGATCGAGGCGTACTTAAAACAGTACGTCGAGATCGCGAGGGGCGAGCCTGCCCGCTTGGCCGTGCGAAGCTCGCGGACAGGCTTGTCGTAGCGGCGTATCGGCGGTTGCAGAAGAAGCGGTCATGAATCATGCGGGCTAGACCAACTCGACAACGAGATCTCCGAAGATGGTTCAACACCCTTCTCTGGTCTCTCTTTCTCATCGCAACCGCGACTGTTACGTGCGAACCAACCCTGTTGGCTGCGCCGTCCTCTGATCGCTCTCATCCTTCCAGGCCATTGGCACAGTCAAAGACCTCGCGAGTGCCGGCATCGCCCGCTGCTTTCGCTCCCATTACCGTCCATGACATTCGCATTCTGGAAACTCCCGGAAAGACCAGGCTGGTTCTGGAATTGGATCGGCAAGCCAAGGCAATCGAGCGCCGGGCGACACATCCGAACCGAGTTATCCTTTCCCTCCGCAACGCTTCCATGAGCCGATCCGCGCAAGCCAAGGCTCAGAGCGGCGCCCTTCCTGCCCCCTTCAGCATTACCCAAACAAATTCCCCTGCAATCACCGTGTCCCTGCCGACGGCTGCATTCCGCTCGTACAAACAATTCACGCTTGCCGATCCTCCGCGCCTCGTCGTTGATATTACGCCACTGACTGAGCCTCTGTCGGCGCCTTCCCCTGCACCAGCTCCGTTCCCGATTCCCAGTCCCCCTTCCGTTCAACCGACCGCACCGCCGGCCAAGAACTACACCACGATCGTGATTGATCCGGGCCACGGTGG
>JABMDG010000026.1 GCA_015904045.1 Nitrospira sp. | reverse complement strand
GCATTTAAGCATCCTGTCCGCCATGCCGCAGCTGTTAGGCGTCTGGGCGCAACTCGTCTCCGTGAAAGTGTCGCATTGGTTCTCGAGCCGCAGATCACAGATCTTCTGGGGCATCATCGGACAATCCGCTGCCTGGATTCCGATTCTAGCCCTGCCCTTGTTGTGGCCCGAGCTGGGCCCTTGGCTGCTGATCGCCGGCGTCGCGCTGTACTTTACCTTCACCCATTTTACGTCCCCGGCATGGAACAGTCTCATCACCGATCAGCTTCACGCCAACGAACGAGGCATGTACTTCGCCCAACGGTCACGGGTGATGGCCCTCACGAGCTTCTTGGCGCTCGGTCTGGGCGGTGTGTTATTGAGCGTCTTCGAGCATTGGCACCTGCTCTGGGTCGGCTTTGCCGTCATGTTTCTCACCGCCGGCCTGAGCCGTAGCGCCTCGCTCCTCTCTCTCGTGAAAGTGCCTGACCTCACGCGTCATGCATCAACCGACAAACCAACGGGCTTCCGGGTGTTTGTTCGAACCGGTATTTCAAGGGATTTTCGTCAATTTCTACTCTTTTCCAGCCTCATGCACCTGGCGGTGCTGATGACGGCTCCCTTCTTCGTCATTTATATGCTGCAAGACCTCCGGTTCGCCTATTGGGAATATGGCGTGTGGCTCGCAGCGGGTATCCTTGGCCAATTCGTCACGCTCCCTGCCTGGGGCCAATTCGGTGATCGCTTCGGAAACAAAGCGCTCCTCACCTTTACCGGCCTGCTGGTCCCCGTCCTGCCGATGCTTTACCTATTGAGTACAGCCTGGAGCTTTCTTGTGGTGGTGAATTTCTTCGGAGGAGTGGTCTGGGCAGGACTCGGCCTGGGCCTCAACAACTACGTGTTCGATGCGGTGCAGCCGGCAGATCGGGCAAAAGCGGTAGCGGTCTCTGCCACTGTGAATGCCATCGGATGGGCACTGGGCACACTGATCGGCAGCTGGCTCATCAGTTCTGTCCCGGCATCCTTGCAGCTAGGAAGCCTAGACCTGCATCCTGCATCGAATCTGCCGTTTCTGTTCTTTCTCTCCGGCGTGCTTCGCCTGCTCGTCTCAGCATCATTGCTCCACACGTTTCACGAACCCCGCGCGGTGGAGCATCGCGCCCACCATCGATTGCTGTGGGAACTTCCGCTGCTCAAACCACTGCGCCAACTCGCATTCCGCCGCCGTTAGTCCACTGAATGCGCAACATCTACGGCATCGTCGGGTCAACCGCCCGTTGCTGCTCCTCTTGTTTTAATTTATCGAAGGCCTTGTCCGCATGAGTGCGAACCTGATCCGGTGTCACCGTCGGCGCAGGCGGCGCCGGCTGATGACCCGCGCAAGCGCTAAGCCCCAACAACGACAGGCCCGCCAAACCGGCCACCAAACTGCGCGCCATTCCATCGTACCGTGGCGTTTTTCTTCCCATGCGCAATCTCCTCCATGAAAACAAGCGCTGCAAGTATACAGACGTGAGCCCGCTTGTCGATGATCATACTCCCGGCTTCTTTTGAATGCCATTGTGCCCATGTCGTTGACTCGTCCGGACCGGCAGAGTATGCTCCGCGATGAGAATCCGCTCTCCACTCCATACACCGAGGCCCCCATGTCATTGCGCGACCGCCTGACCGAAATTGTTGACCAGAGTGCGCTCGGTATTACGCCTCGTCCATGAAATCGACCGGCGGCGGGCGCGCGAACAAGAGTTGCTCGAAGTCATGCGCCAATTGCAAGAAGCCAATCAAATGCTGCTGCGGCTCTCCTGCCTGGACGGATTGACCGGCATCACCAATCGGCGTCAGTTCGACGACTTCCTCGACCAGGAGTGGCGACGCGCCGTGCGCGACTCGACACCGCTCTCGCTCATCATGTTCGACATCGACCGTTTCAAGACCTACAACGACTCCAAGGGTCATACGGCCGGCGATGAATGTCTGCGGCAGGTCTCTGCGGCCATCTCCAGCGCCGTCAATCGCCCCGGCGACTTGGTCGCCCGCTATGGCGGAGATGAATTCGTCACAGTGCTTCCCGGCACCGCCATCGACGGAGCGGCACAAGTCGCAGAAAGCCTCCGCCGCCGAGTCGAATCATTGGGCATCACACACTCAGACGGAGAAATCATCACAATCAGCGTCGGCTATGCCTGTATCGTTCCCAACAGACATATCTCCCCGACTGATTTGATCAAGGCGGCCGACCAGGCCCTGTACCAGGCAAAACAAGAAGGACGGAATCGAATCAAGCCGGCCGGGCTCTTATCATTGGTCCCAGATTCTCACGACAACTAGAGTAAAGACCACCTGAGGAAACTGTCCGGTACCATAGTCTGCTCACGATTATGCCGCGTCATCGCCGTATAGCCGTTCGAAAACGGATCAAGACAGCTGCCACGCCTTCTCGGAATCCCGCGTCATCTCCCAAACGAGTATCCACTACAGGCGTACGAGCACGCACTACACGCTCGACTGCTTCAGACAAGCCGAGCGCCGCATCGCTCCTGGATGAATCTCAGGAGACTCTGAGGAAACTGGCTCAGGATGAGGCTCTGACCGGCGGCAATCTCTCCCGCTCCTTCCAAGCCATTACGGAAGCCTGTTGCAGTCTCTTGCGAGTGGAGCGAGCCAGCGTCTGGTTATTCACTGATCATCGCGACGCCATCTCACTGATCGACCTCTTTGAATCCAGACTCCATCGTCACAGTGCCGGCACGACTCTCCTGTCGTCGCACTATCCGGCCTACTTCCGGTCCCTCATCGATGAAGAACGAGCCATCGTGGTTCACGACGCGGCTCAAGACCATCGAACCAAGGAGTTCGCACAAGCCTACCTGACGCCTTTCAATATCGGAGCGATGCTGGATGCCCCGATCAGGCAGAAGGGAATCCTTGTGGGGGTCCTATGCGCAGAACAGGTCGGCACGACACGGCGGTGGAATATCCAGGAAGAACAGGTCGCAAGTTCACTGGCGACCATGGCAACGTTGGCCATAGACGCAGCGGAACGGCGTGAGGGTGAACAGGCGCTGCGGGATGCGAAAGAGGCGGCCGAAGTAGCCAATCGGGCGAAGAGCGAATTTCTGGCCAACATGAGCCATGAAATCCGGACACCGATGAATGCCATCATCGGCATGGCCGATCTGCTGTGGGACACCGCACTGACTTCCGAACAGCGCAAGTACTTGCGGATCTTTCGGCGGGCAGGCAGTACGCTGTTGACCCTCATCAACGACATCCTCGACCTCTCAAAAATCGAATCAGGGCACCTCGAACTGGACTCTGTCGATTTCGAGCTGAACGAAGTCATCGACCGAGCCTTGGAAATGTCGGCCATGCGGGCCAATGAAAAAAGCTTGGAACTCGTGTGCCGCATCGCCCCAGACGTGCCCTCTTCCCTGGTCGGCGACCCGACACGGCTGATACAAATATTCGTCAACCTGATCGGCAATGCCCTCAAATTTACCGACGAGGGTTCCGTCGTGGTTCAGGTGACCAATGACAAGGAGGCGTGCGCTCCCGGCGCGATTCAATTCTCTGTACGCGACACTGGAATCGGCATTCCCACCGATAAACTCGCCGCCATCTTCGCCCGTTTCACTCAAGTCCATCATTCATCGGCGAAGCAATATGGAGGAACAGGGCTTGGCCTCGCAATCACCAAACAGCTGGTAGAGCTGATGAACGGACGGATCTGGGCGGAAAGCGTGGTCGGCAAAGGCAGTATCTTTCATGGCTCGGTGAGGCTCGGCGTACAACCAGTCCACGACGTCTCGAAAACATCTATTCCGATCAGCCTATCGGGAACCAGAACGCTCGTCGTGGACGACCACCCCACCAATCGTTTGATCCTTCGCGAGACACTCGCCGGCCAAGGCGCTTTGATCACCGAAGCCGACAACGGCGCTGCCGCAATCCATGAAATCCGTCGCGCCAGGGAGCAAGACGCTCCGTATGAACTTCTGCTCCTCGATGCCAGTCTGCCGGACATGACCGGCTTTCACATGGTCGAGCAGCTCAAAATGTTGTCCATAGAGAACGGGCTGGTGACGGTCATGCTCACGTCGGACCATTGGGCCGACGATATCGCCCGCACCTACGATCTCGGGTTAGGAGGGTATCTGGTCAAACCCATTCGCCGCGCTGACCTGCTTCAAGCGATCGGCATCGCAATGAACCGCGCCAAAGGGCCCCAGGCTGGCGCCTCACCCGAATCCAAAGAGCCCGCGAAGTCTGCGGCAGTCCACCCACTGCGGTTGCTTCTAATTGAAGATTCGCCTGACAATCAAGTGCTGGTGAGTTCCTACCTCAAACAAACCAGCCACGCTCTCGACATCGCGGATAACGGCGCGATCGGCGTGGAGAAATTCAAGAACCAGCAGTACGACGTCGTGCTGATGGATATTCAGATGCCTGTACTGGATGGGTATGGCGCGACAAAGGCGATCCGCGAGTGGGAGCAGAATCAAGGCTTGCCGCCTGTTCCAATCATCGCACTCACAGCCTACGCGCTCAAGGAAGAGACCGACAAGATTTTTCAAGCCGGCTGCACCACCCACATCACCAAGCCCGTGAAGAAAACCACCCTGCTGGAAATTCTTCGGGCGCACGAGAAGCGCGCCGCCTGAATCATGCAGACTCCACACCCAGAATCATCTGATCGAGTCATCGTGCGGATCGAGCGCGATTTTGAAAGCATCGTGCCCGGCTTTCTAGCCAATCGGAAAAAGGACCTCCACACGCTTCACCGCGCACTGGCCGAGAAAGACTTTCGAACCATCCAACTGCTGGGTCATCGTATGAAAGGCGATGGCGGCGGATACGGATTCGATCGGATTTCAGAAATCGGCGGCGTCATGGAACTGGCAGCCCAGCGGCAGGACCATGCCGCGTCCGAGCAACACATCAAACAGCTGGAAACTTTCCTGGCCTGCGTACATGTCGAATACGTGTGACGCACTGATTGTTTGAGTAGAGTCCTGGTCACGGCTTGTGTATAATGCGGTTCAAATCATCCGACCGGAGGCCGGTCCCTTCACCGGAAATCACCCGCTTGACCGCAAACTTTTTCGCGCGCGAGACGATGCCTTCAATCAGCGCGCCGCTGGCGAAATCCTTGAAGTACAGCACTTCCTTTTCGCCGTTGGCGTAGGTGACTTCGATGAACTTATTTTCCTCACTGGCCGCGTACATCGTATCCACCGTCAGGGACGTCAACCACTCCACAAGCGCCCGCCGGTCGCCCCCATGCCGCTCCAACTCCTCCTGGGCGAAGGGAAGATCTGTCGATACATACTTTGAGAAGATGTCCCGTGCGGCGGCGGCATCGGGACGCCCCACTTTGACTTTGACATCCAGCCGTCCGGCGCGAAGCACGGCGGGATCGATCAGGTCCTGCCGGTTGCTGGCCCCGATGACGATCACGTTGCGCAGGCGTTCGACTCCGTCGATTTCCGAAAGAAACTGCGGCACGATGGTCGATTCGATATCGGACGAGATCCCGGTTCCTCTGGTTCGAAACAGCGCATCCATTTCATCGAAAAAGACGATGACCGGATGGCCGTCTTCCGCGCGCTCCTTCGCTTTCTTGAAGACTTCGCGCACCTGCCGCTCCGATTCACCCACGTACTTATTGAGTAGCTCCGGCCCCTTCACATGGAGAAAGTAGCTCCGAATCTCTTTGCCTGCGCGATCGCCCAACTTTTTCGCAATCGAGTTGGCGACGGCTTTGGCAATGAGCGTCTTTCCGCAGCCGGGCGGACCATAGAGCAACACGCCCTTCGGCGCGCTTAGTTTGTACTCGGCAAAGATCTGTGGATGGAGGAAGGGCAATTCAACCGCATCGCGCACGTGCTCCAATTCCTTTTGGAGTCCGCCGATATGTTCATAATCGACATCGGGCACTTCCTCCAGAACAAGCTCTTCCGCTTCCGACTTGGGCAATTTCTCGATCACATACCCGGATCGGGGGTCGTACAACAGATGATCGCCGACGCTCAGCCGCTCGGCGAGCAACGGATCGCCCAGATCCGCGACCTTCTCCTCATCGAAATGGAGCGTGACCAGCGCGCGCGCCCCTTCGAGCACGTCTTTCAAGCGCACCACCTCGCCCTGGCTGTCGAACCCTTTGATCTCAATGACGTTGAGCGCTTCGTTCAGAACTGGACGTTGACTTTCATCTTTCGCCCCGACACATAGACGTTGCCTGTGCCGTCTTCGTTCATGCCGGAAAAAATCGCGTAGGTCGAGGGCGGCGCCGTCAATTTGTCCACCTCGGCGCGCAACGCCTCGATCTGCGCCTTCGCATCCTGCAGCGTGGCGACGAGCTTTTCGTTCTGCTTGTTGGCTTGGTCGAATTGATGACGTGACTGATACAGCCGCCGAAGTTCTTCCTCCAGCGACTCTATTTTAGCGCGAAGCTTGTCGATCTCGCGGGCGTGTTCGTCGTTCTTGTGTATCATGTCCGTCTTACCTTCAGACAACCGCTGCGTGATCTTCTTCACGGTATCTCGGGCGGACTGGAGCCGGCTTGACCGGTCTTTACTGTCTCCCATTTCAGGGCTCAACAGACAGGACTACCGCCGGTTGAACGCAAACACAGATACATGCGCGGGATTCTAACACTCGATCTGGGGGTGGTCAACTGAACGAAACTATTCAGGCTCGCGACACGATCGAAATTCGCACCGGATGTTACGGCATCAGCGCCGCCATCATTGCTCTGGTTGCAGCCGCGGCATCCTCTTGATCAAGTATCGATCCGATCACCGCGATGCCATAGCTCCCTGCCCGAAGCACATCGGGCACGGACGCGCCTGTGACACCGCCGATGGCAAACACCGGGACAGCCGATAGACGGCAGACCTCGGCCAGCTGCTCCAATCCAACCGGAGATCCGAACTGCCGCTTCGAAGGCGTGTCGAAGATCGGGCCGAATACCACATAGTCTGCTCCGTCCCGGTTGGCCCGTCGGACGTCCGCAAGAGAATGGGTTGAGATTCCGATCAGACGATCGGCACCGGCCAACCGGCGAACCGC
>JABMDG010000259.1 GCA_015904045.1 Nitrospira sp. | reverse complement strand
CGCTGAGGCCGTGAAGCAGCGGGAGACGGAGAAGCAAGCACGGATCTCTCTGGCCCGCGCGAGAATGGAAATGTATGCGGGCCGTTTCACCGAGGCCTTTGGCCAGTATCAGCGAGCTGTGTCAAGGCCGAGGTTGGTTGTCCACAAAACGCCGATCTGAGATGTCCACTTTGTACCAATGAGATTGTCCAGTGGTCGTGTTCAGAGTGCGGCATCGGTTATCACTTCCTCAGCGGCTGTGACTGACCGCCGCCCGAGGAGTCCGGCCTTCTTCTTCTCCCGGAGCCGGTAGCTCTCGCCCTTGATGTTCAACGTCGTGGCATGATGCAGGAGCCGATCCAGGATCGCCGTCGCCAAGACCTGATCATTGAAGACCTCGCCCCAATCCGCGAAGCTTTTGTTGCTGGTCACGATCAAGCTCCCACGCTCGTAGCGGCGGACCAGCAGGCGGAAGAACAGGCTGGCCTCCTCTCGCACGAGCGGCAGATACCCTAATTCATCGAGAATGAGGAGGCGAGGATACGTCAGTTGCTGCAGCATGCGCTCCAGCCGATTCTCCTGCCGGGCTCGGATCAGCCGACTCATCAGCGTCTCCAAGGTCAGAAATAAGACCGAGGAGCCTGCGTCAACGGCTTTGATGCCCAGGGCAATCGCCAGATGCGTTTTGCCGACTCCCGGTGGGCCCAGCAGGACCACATTCTCGGCACGTTCCACAAAGCTCAGTCCCGCCAACTCCCGTATCACCTTGCGGTCGAGCGAGGGCTGGCACTCGAAGTCGAACTGCTCCAATGTCTTCAGCCACGGGAATCGAGCCATCCGTAGCCGGAGGTCGATCCCCCGTTGCTGCCGCCCGCGCCACTCCGCTTCGAGGGCTCGGGCCAGAAACCCTTGGTAATCGAGATCGCCTTTGGCGGCCTGCTCACAGATGCCATCGAGTTGGGTGAGCAGGTGGTCCAGCTTCAGCCGTTCGAGGAGGACGCTGAGGTCCATCATGATCCCACCTCCTCGTACACGGCTAAGGGCCGCTGCTCCACCGCCAGGGTCTGGGCCCACAAGCGCGCATGATGCTCGGGGACGGTCACCCAGCCCGACCCATCTGGCACGACCCGATGACTCGCCACCAGCTGCTCCCCGTCGTAGACCGTCAGGTCCCCGTCCAGTGACAACCGGATCTGCACCGGCCGGCCCGCGACCTGAGTCGGCACGCTGTAGCGCTGCCCGCGGACGTCGATGTACGCATCCCAACTGACCTGCCGCCCCTCACGATACGCGGTATCATACCGTGTGGCTGGCAGCGGCTGGAGTGTTGGCGCTTCGCGGGCAAAGCGTTCCGCGACAATCTCCTGGACGGTCCCATGGCACCGCGGATCCGCCTCCTCTCGGAGCCACTGCTCGGCCAGCTGATTGAGATGCGCCCAACTCTCAAAGGCACGGTAGCGGACAAAGAAGTGGTGTTTGATGTAGCCGACCATGCGCTCATCCTTGCCCTTGGTTTGCGCCCGGGCGGGTCGGCACGCACGCGGGACAAAGCCATAGTGGTCGGCCAGATCCACAAACCGTGGATGGAACCGGACGGGGCCGCCACGCGGATGCGCGAGCACCGCCGCCTTTTGATTGTCCACCAAGACTTCGGCGGGGACGCCCCCAAACCACTCGCAGCTGCGGATGAGTCCCTCATAGGTGTGCTCGGCATCCTGGCGGTCTGTGCACCAGAAATGAAACCGTCGCGAGAACCCCAGCGTGTTGACGATGAAATGGACGGTCGTCTCCCTGCCTGCCATGCGAGTGCGCTGCTCGCCCCAATCACTCTGCAGCTGCTGCCCAGGCGCGGTTTCAAATCGCACGGTCGCCCGCCGAACCCGCAGCGCCCGCTTCGGCCGGATATAGTCGCGCAAAATCGATAGCCGCCCCGTATAGCCCTTGGCCTGTAACTCCCGAAAGATCACGACCGCGTTCCACACGCCCTCAGCTAACAGCCGGTCGATGTCGGCCCGGTAGGGATCGAGCCGACTGCCCCGCCGGTTCGGACGCAGGGCCGGCGCTCCGCCCCGCGCCAACGCTCGCCGCACGGTCCGGGGGTGCACCCCCACCTGTGTCGCAATGTCACAGAGATACAGCCCACGTTGAGCCAATACCTGAATCATCATGAAGTCCTCCCTTCGCAGCATCCGTCCCTCCTCCATCGTGATGAGCGGTGAAGGGACATTGTGACTCGGTATTCAGAGGACTTCTCAGTTCGGTGATTTGAGGACTTATAGCATCGGCGCTGACACGGTCCAGCGTCTCCGGGGTGGCGCCCCTTTGGCCACCGGGAGGTCGACGCGATGAGCCA
>JABMDG010000258.1 GCA_015904045.1 Nitrospira sp. | reverse complement strand
GGCCCGCCGTCAACAGCACCAGATTGAACCGCCCTTGATCCTCATAGCCTTCCGGCAAAAATTTATTCACGTGGCAGAGCGCGACTTTTCGATCGCCCAGCGCCGCGCGGATGTTGGCCTTCAACGCTGAGTAATCTATCTGCAACGCCTTTTCATCAGGCCCCGTGGCGGCCACCGCCGCGGCTTCGACTCTCGAGAACACGTCATCAACTGACATCAATCCTGGCATACCCTCTTTCTCCCTCCATGAATATGGCGCAACCTGCCGTACCGTAACCGGGCCCCGGCAAGGATTGCAAGGGGTTAACGGGAGGACCTGCGAGTTATCGCGCTGTCATGCGGTGGGTAAATCGTGTCGCGCCGGTCTCGTCCACGACTGTCACCTCCAATGAGGTCTTTGTGATTCGGACCAGGCCGAAGTTCTGATACCCACCCTCGTTAACCAACCGCGTGGGATGCAAGGTATCACTGGCAGGGGTTTGCCGACCGGGTCTCGCAGAGAGCGGCCCCGCCACAAACTCATGGAAGTCGATGATTCCGTCCCGGTTCGGGTCGTACGCGTTGGCCTGCACGTAATGCACATCGCCGCCGAAGAACACCACGTTCTTCATGCGCCGCTGGACGATCTCGTCAACCAGCACCTGCCGCTCCCGTTCAAATCCCGGGGCATTGGGTCCGGTAGCCCACCCATCGCTATAGCCCGCCCCCCCTTTCGGAACCGATAGCGGAACCGAACTCGCGATCACTTTCCAGGTCGCCGTCGAATGACCGAGTCCATCGAGCAGCCACTTCAATTGTGCGGCCCCCAGCATGGTCTTGACCGGTCCGTCCAGGTCGGTATCACGGCTTCGATATTGCCGGGTGTCCAGAATGAACAGCTCCACATCAGCCCCATATCGGATCGTTCGATACAACCGGTTCGGCTCTTCGGCGGGAGACGCAATCGGCCAATACTCCCGCAAGGCTCGGCGGCCGGCCGGCATCCGTTCATCGAACGGCCCGGAGAAATCGTTCCGCACCTCGTGGTCGTCCCATGTGACGTACACGGGAACCGAGTCCAGCAATCGCCGAAGCGCGGCGGCTCCCCGTTGATAGCGATGCCGCGCTCGATATTCATCGAGCGTCGTTGCCACGAAGTCCGCGCCCGGTTCGTTCGGCGGCGAAGGGCAGACTTCGTCGCTGTAGATCGTATCGCCAAGAAACAAGAAGAAGTCGAGATTCTGCCGCTGCATCACATCGAAAATCGGATACCCTTCAGGCCCTTGCCGGCATCGGCCTTGGCCTCCAAGGTCGGCGCTCCAGGCAAACGTGACAGGTGCCGAGGTACCGACATCCGGCAATGTCGTCAATTCACCTCTGGCCGCGAGTCTGAATGTACCCGAATGTGGAGACTCCCCGCCTCGGGAGATCACGACGTGGTAACGGTAACGGGTTGCAGGGGCCAATCTGGCAAGGGGTATGGACAGGGTATAGTCCGTGTCCGCCGTCGATGTCAGTTCCGCCGTTCTCGGCACCGGCGCCATCGCGGTCGCCAGCTTTGATGCCATGTCCCACATCGCGGGCGTTGCCCACTCCACCTGCACGGTCGCCGGCCCGTCGGTCCGTACCCAGAGCAAGGCACTGGTTGCACTGACATCACCCACCGCAATGCCTTGAGGCAATAGGTCCGTGGCTAGGACAACCGCGGTTCCAAAGGGGCTGTTTGGAGGAAGCCCTTCACGCGACGGCGAGACGCAACTGAAGTGACCAACCGCCAGCAGACAGACGGGCAGCAGAAACCACACGCGATGCATGGGAACACGTCCTATCGCATTGAGCGCGAGAGGTCAAGCGCGATGCCGGCTTGAGGAATTTGCAGTCGGAGAGGCCTTGAAAATCCCGAAAGCCGACCGGCATACTGAACACCATTCTACGAGGATAGCGCGATGCACGATTCCAACTGTTGCGTCCCAGACTGCAAAGCCAAACCCTATGCCCCGGCCGGCACCCGGTCGCTCTGCAAAGATCACTTCCTCAACTTTCTGACCTGGCGCCGCCGCCGGGGCCCGCAGATGTTTCACAAATACGCTGCGATGACGATGACAGAGCGCGACACCATCGCCGCAGAATGGCAGAAAACCCTCCGCCTCGGCGACGTGCCGGCCGCCTCCAAGTCAACTCCGTAGGCCCATCAACCCCAGTTCAACCCCGACAGGCGATGGAGCGCGGACAAGCCGTTTGGTAAGGGATGTAGCGCCGGGAAGAGGGCATGGGCTAAGAGTTCGAGGCTCTCGACAAGCCGGGGACCTGGCCGATTGAAATACTGCGACCCATCCGCCACATACACCCGATTGGCTCGAACAGCTGGCAGGATATCCCACCCGGCTACCGACTGAAGCCCTGCCAAATCTTGCCGCGTCCGTTCCGCGGTCAACCCGCAACAGGCAATGACGATAACCTCCGGCTGCCACGCCAACACATCGTCCCAACGAAGCCTGCGAGACTGGCGACCTTCTACCCCAAGTCCCTCGATACCACCGGCAATCCGAACCAGTTCTGGATTCCAATGGCCGCTTGAAAACGCCGGATCGAGCCATTCCAGCAAGGCTACGCGCGGACGAGCTGTCACTGTCGCCGACCGTGCCGCCACCGCATCGACTCGTCCCCGCAACTGACGAATTGTGTCATCGGCGGAAACGCCAACGGCAGAAGCCACTTGTCGGATCGCCTTGAACAGGTCGTCCAATGACTGCGGTTCAAGATTAACGACGCGCGGAGTGCCAGGCAACTGCGCCAGAGCCGTCTGAACTTCGTTCGGCGAGACCGCACAGACATCGCACAGCGACTGCGTGACGATCACATCAGGACGTAATTCTTTCAGGAGCGGCAGATCGAGCTGATACAGAGCCTTCGTAGTTTTGAGCTGTTCGCTCACCAACCGGTCGATCTCGCCGCTGGTGGCATGAGTCGGAATGAGCGTGCGCGTGATTTTGGGAAGCCTGTGCACCGCCGGCGGATAATCGCACTCGTGCGAGATGCCGACGAGTTGATCGGCAAGGCCAAGCGCCCACACAATCTCCGTCGCACTCGGCAACAACGACACGATCCTCATCATAAACTCCCTTTACCCTCATTACTCATGAACGCGTCAGACCCTCTCGCCCACGAGCGGAAAACCATACACATAAAACTCATCGTCTCGCTTCCAGCCTAATTTCTCGTACAGCCTTCGGGCCGGATCGTTCGTAATCGCCGTCGCCAGTTTCCGCGACGGTCAGTGAATTGGCGGAGCTCATCCCCAGCGAGTGCCCCATTTCGTG
>JABMDG010000257.1 GCA_015904045.1 Nitrospira sp. | reverse complement strand
ACTGGACCGTTACAATCTTCAATTGGAGTAGCCACGGACGATGACACCCGAGCCGGATCGGCTCGTGCACGCTCCAGCGGCAGAATGGGGACCTGAACTCGCACTATTGCCCATTGCCGCAACACTCGCGTACTACGTCCTTCCCGCATCACTCCAGGCGCAGAGCGCTGTTCAGTTCGTTCCGCAACTGCTCGCCTATGCCGCGCTGTTCCTCTGGGCCTCCCTCAATTCAGCTGTCCGGTTTCGACTTGGGCTCGACCGGGCAAACGTACGAACCGGCCTGCGCCAGGGACTGATAACCGGCCTCGCGCTCGGCGGCCTGAACACCTGCGTGATTCTCGCAGTCTTTCCCTTTCTCGGTTACGACATCACCTTCTTACGGCAAACCCCACATGGCCTGCTTCCCCTGTTCGTCATGATCCCTTGGATGATTGGCATCATCGCGCTCTTCGTGGAACTCAACTTCCGGGGTTTCATCTTAGGCAGGCTTGCTACGCTGGAGTCCCGTCTATGGAGGTCCGGCACAGGCTGCCGTTTTACACCTCTGGCCCTGCTTACCACGTCGCTGCTCTTTGCATTCGATCCCTTCATGGTGAATACGTTTCAGCACCTCCACTGGATCGCCGTATGGGATGGGCTGATCTGGGGTGCGATCCGGCTGCGGACAGGAAATCTCTACACCATCATTGTCGCGCATGCGGTCGAAGTCCTCATCATGTATAGTGCGGTAAAATGGGCACTCGCGTAACTATCAACCCATGTGCCAGATGACCGATCGAGTCGTGGCACGGGTTCAATGAATCACTGAGCACATGGTTCCCTTCCGATGAATCCTTCCTTCTCCAGCTACCTGGTCAACGACGTGTTCGGCGACCCCGGCGTCTATGTGGACATTCGCTGGTCCAGACGGGCGCTGCTCTTTGACGTCGGACACATCGACGGACTGGGGCCGACCCGATTGCTGCGGGCCGGTGAGATTTTCGTATCTCACACGCACATGGACCACTTCATCGGGTTCGATACCGTCCTTCGTATCGCATTGGGGCGAGGCAAAACGCTCAGGCTGTTCGGCCCTCCCGGACTGATCGACAACGTGCAGGGCAAACTCCGGGGCTATACATGGAATCTTGTGGATGGCTACCCGCTGACCATCGAAGTGCAAGAATTCCACACAGAAGCAGTCCGGCATGCCTGCTTTCATGCCTCCGATGCCTTCCGCCTGTCTGAACAGCCTGTTCAGCCGCTGAGGTCCGCTCACCGGACGGATGGTTTCACGGTTCTCGAAGACTCCATGTTTACCGTGCGTGCCGTCGCGTTGAACCATCGCATTCCCTCATTCGCCTACTCGTTGGAAGAGCAGTTCCACATCAACCTCAACAAGCAGAAACTGCATGAGGCCGGGCTACGGGTCGGCGCCTGGCTCAAAGACGTCAAGGAGCACATCTGGGCGGGCCGTCCGGACGATTTCCGTTTCACCGTTGCGCTCTACGACGAGCATCGACGGGAGGAGCGGGAGTTTATGTTGGGGGAGGTCAA
>JABMDG010000256.1 GCA_015904045.1 Nitrospira sp. | reverse complement strand
CAATTCCAGAAAACGAGGGTCGCATTCTACTGAAATTGGTAGGCTGGGCGCAAGAGGCAGCTGTTGCTTAGAGGACCTGTCGATTACTTGGACGGGAACTTCTTGGTGAGGGTATTAAGCGCGTCGGTTACTTCCTTAAAGGACCCTGCAAGCTTGTCGAGATGGGTGCCTTTCTTGAGGATCTCGCTCGCCACTGCCCGGAGCTGCCCGTCGAACTTGATGACTTCACCGGCGAGCCCGGCGGCATTGTTCAACAGCCCCGCATAGGCGGTGATTTCACGCTGCTGCTCTTGCGCCGCCTCCTGGGCGGCCTTGGTCTCTTGGATAGAGGACTGGAGCTGTTGGGTCAGACGCGCCGTATACGCTTCGCGATCCCTCATCTCCGACTCCAGAGTGGCGTGGGCTTCTTCGCTTTGACGGAGCCGATTCTCCATGCCTTTGATCGCGTGAATCCATGTTGACACGTCCCCGGGACCCAAGGAGGGAGACTCGGGGATCTCGGTTCCCTTTTCGATGGCCTTCATCGCCGGCCCCAACCATTCCACGAATAGCATCACCTCGCCGAGCTTCACATCAGGAGGAGATGACGGGGATGCCGCTGGCTTTCCATTAGCCGAGGAGTCTGCCGACGATGCCTGGGCCGCCTTGGCAGCCTGGGCCTTTTTCGCCTGCTGAGGCTGGACCCATCGGTGATACTCCAGCAAGACCGCAATAGAATGGCGGCACATCGGATCTTCCGATAGCGTGCACGAACACTTCGAAATGAGATGACCGTCTTTTAAACGGACAGTCTGTTCATAGAGGCCGGAATTGCCGATGACGGCCGACGTGATTTGTGAATCATCCGCTTCCACGATGCGAACACGGTTTTCCGCCACATACTGGCGGCCGATCCTGAAGGCGTTGGTTTCGACCACCGATTGAATCATCTGTGGATCTAACAACCCCAACCGTTCAGCGCTGCAGGCAATTTTGTTTTTCATCATCATGGGCTCCAGCTTGATAAGCGGTTCTTCAAGTGTGCCCCTCCGCTTCGCGACAGTCAAGTCCGGATCTGCATCATACCCCTTATACAGACAGGGGGGAGAACCACCCACAATGACTACGTGACGAACGGATTTATCGGCAGCGTTTTGGTGGGCCCTTCTGACTCATCGGAGTCAGCCAGACATAGTCCGCGATCTTCTCCCGTACCAATTCACGGACGTCCTCGATCCGGCTCTTATCGAACGAGGTCATATAGACCGTGGTCTGCTTCACATGGCCTGACAGCCGTCTGGCAACCCGCATCGGCACCGGGAGACCGTATTGGATATGCCCCCCGCCCGTATAGCTCACGATGATACCGCGGGACCCGCTCGTGTCTCGGCGCAAGGCTTCCAACCCGGCAGTCAGCGTCTTGGCCATGCCTTCGTCGCGGACCATTGAAGCCTCGTACATCGTCCGGAAATGTTCCTCGGTACCTCCTCCATGGCATTGCTGAAGCTGATCGATGATGCGCGCACGATAGGCAGGATCATCGACGATTTCCTCATGATCCAGCCCCCATTGCGTCCATTCCTGCTCTTGCCGGACCTGCTCCAGGCCGTTTTTCACGACCCGCCGGATCAGAGGCCTCGGGGGATTCATGGAGAGGACGGACAGGCGCCGGTCACGGGCAAATGCCACCAGCGGCTCATAGTCTTCAAACGCGCCACCCCAGTTCTGTGTCCATTTGACCTGTTCGAGGAATTGGCTTCGCCCCAGCCGATCTTTCAAGACATAGTCGTTTAGGGCCGGCTGGCCGTCCCATCCGAACATCTCTATTCCGATTGTAGGCTGAAGACCGTGGGCCAACAGCCTGTCCAGGACTTTCAGGGCGGCTTCGACATGATAGCGATTGTGGTGCTCTTCCCCCAAGTAGACAATTTCATACGCCGCCAGCTCGTTCAGCCATTCAGACGATGAGAGCACCCGGCCGGTTTGCGTGTCCACCACCTGCCATGGCTGCCATTCGCTCTCTCCGGTGGAGTCAAGAAATGGCCGATGTCCCGAGGCACAGCCGAAACTCAGCGTGAACAGCCATGCGAGGATTCCCAACTGAATAGCAAGCCGGACGGTTGAGTGGTGTCGCCGAGCGATCATCCGGAGTAGATTTTCCATGGTCATGGTCAACTCCTATCACACCTATCACACTGCCGAGAGGCGGACAAGCTGCCTTGACGACGACGTTCACAGGCCACTATTCTCCAAAGAATTTGAACGTTGTTTCGACTTGCCACCAACCGCCGGATGGTCCGATGAGCGCCGAGCCCTCCTCCCTCGCCGAGTTCCGCCGTCTCATCAGCCAGCGTGCGAGACACTCCTCTACACAATGGGACGCCTCAAGACAATTGATCGAACGGCAGGGGTTTCCCGCAACTATCGCCCGACTCCACCACCGACTTCAGGAACGAGACCTTCCGGCTGCCATCAAGGAACCGCTGCTCAAGATAGTCGATCATCCCGAGGCCCATCGGGTTCAGGATTTGGACGGCGAAGGACTCAAGGCGCTGACGGGGTTTCCGCCGGCCAAAGCCCTGCGCGCCCTCTGTATATTCTTTGATCTCGTTGCCACACCCGGCTCGCAGTGGGCAATCCCTGCAATCGCCAGTGAAGAAGTTGAACTCCTGATCCGCCGTCGGGCCAATCCGTTTGATCTTCTGCACGACGTCGAACCGGCGTCCCTGTTGGACCTCGGCGCTGGCGATCTTTCTTTCGCCGGCGAATTGGTTGAGTACTATGGTCCAGAACTCCGTCGGCAGCGCAGGCAGCTGCTCCTTCATTGCATAGACCGGCTCGATCCCGGTTCACAGCTGGGCGCTCCTCTCCACCCCAGTCAGGAAAGGCTGCGAACACTCCAGCAGACCGACTGTGTCTCCTTTGCCTTCTATGGGAATCAAGATATGTTTGATCTCCGTTCATTGGATGAACGTGGCTTGCTCGCGAAGCGATACGCGATTGCCACCTGCTGGGCGCCGGCAACACCGACGTTTGCGTACGATCCGGGGAGGCTTGCCCGGCCAATCATTGAAGAGGAGCTGCGCCGGACCATGGGTGCGTCCAGACAGATCCGCTACCAAGGTGAGCGGGCGCTCGAAGTGCTGCACGGGGATCGTGCCCTCCTCTTTCCACCCTGGAAGTTTGAGATCGTCGGCCCTCGAGCGCTTCTCAATCTCCTCGCGACTCGAGGCCTGCTGTGTGTCCTCGGTGCGGTCGATAACCAAGTGTTTTGGGAACTCTTGGCCCAATTGCTCGAGGACCCACGCTACCGCCCACGAGATCGGCCCTTTACCGCTGCCACTATTCCGAAGATCTTCGGCGACCTCTATGTCGCACTTGCTCGCCTCCCGATCGGCGACTCCGTGGATCTTTCGGAACTGGGGACTCTCCGACAGCCACTTCCTACGGACACATCTTCCTCCTCGTCGAACCGTACACTCGGCACATTTCGGTATGTTCGGATTAGCCGAGGAGCAACCTTCCCGGGCATTCCTGCGAGCAACACAGCGAGACAATTCTCCGCCATGGTGGAAGAGGTCGCGCCGTGGTTCCTGACCCTGATCCCCGCGTAACAGCTCCCTCAAGGCATAAAAAGCCATAAAAATTGACCACCCCAGGACCCTTTGTTAGACTTCGACGGTGTCCTACCGGCGAATCCAATCCCCTGGCCAGATAAGACTTCCATGATGAATTCCACACAACCGATTCGAGCGATTCACGAGAATATTTCACGGGTGATCAAGGGGAAGCCGCAGGTAATCGAACTGACCCTCGTGGCGTTGCTGGCCCGCGGCCATCTTCTACTTGAAGATGTGCCGGGGGTAGGAAAAACCACGCTGGCTCATAGTCTTGCGCGATCGTTGGACTGTTCGTTCAAGCGCATCCAGTTTACGAGCGATCTGTTGCCATCCGACATCGTCGGCGTGTCGATCTTCAATCGTCAGAAGCAAGCATTCGAGTTCATGCCCGGCCCCATCTTCGCCAATATCGTGCTGGCCGACGAGATCAATCGAACGACCCCGAAGACCCAGAGTAGCCTCTTGGAGGCCATGAGCGAAGCGCAGATTTCCGTGGATAATCAAACGTATCCGCTGAACCAACCGTTCATGGTCATTGCCACCCAGAACCCCGCGGAATACCACGGCACCTTTCCGCTTCCCGAATCCCAGCTGGATCGGTTTCTGATGCGGCTGCGCATCGGCTATCCGTCGCCTGACGAGGAAAAGAAGGTGCTCGATCGACCCCAGTCGCTGCATCCGGCCGAGGACCTTCAGCCAGTGCTCGCCGCGCAAGATGTGCTGGATCTTCAAACTCAAGTCGATAAAGTCTTCTTGGAAGAAAGCCTGACGGAGTATCTCTTGTCGATCGTGCAGGCCACGAGACAGTCCGAACTGCTCTCGTTGGGGGTGAGCACCCGCGGGGCATTGGCCTTGAGTCGGGCGGTCAAGGCCCTGGCGCTGGTGCGTGGCCGAAACTACTGTCTTCCGGACGACATCAAGGAGCTTGCCCCGACGGTTCTCTCTCACCGCATCATGGTGGCCCGCACACAAGGCCTCCGTCAGCGAAGCTTCGAGCAGGCCGAGCGGATTATTCAAGATCTCGTGGAATCGGTTCCTGTTCCCGTATAGCCGCTCCTCCTCTCACAGGTTGCGGAACAACTAGTTTCGGCAGGCAGAACTACGAGCTGGTGACACATGCTGACCCGACTCCGCGCAATCGTTCAGCGGTTTACGTATCACCGCTCAACCCGGCTGACATCCGAAGGTCTTCAATTCTTGTTGTTCACCCTGGCCGTGGGCATCGCCGCGATCAATACCGGCAACAACCTCTTCTATCTGTTGCTGTCGATGATGCTGAGCATCATCCTGGTCTCAGGGATCGTCGCGGAGCAC
>JABMDG010000255.1 GCA_015904045.1 Nitrospira sp. | reverse complement strand
GGCTCTGTTGGGTCTGATGATGGCGGGGATCATTCCGATCCTTGGGACGTCACCGGCCATGGCCCTGTCGATCAATTTCACCGATGGATCGTGGAATGGGGCCCATGGACAAACGTCTTTTACCACCCATGCGAGCGGGGTTGATCTGGCCGCCGCTGCCCCCGGAACGATCAGCGTCAATTATATCAACGGACCAAGCGGCGACAATTCCGGCATGGACGGCTTGGGAATTGGCGATGATGAAATTACTCAGAGCAGCATTGAGCAATTGACCATCACATTCGACGGTCACGTCACACTGGAGTCGGTCTATCTCACGGATCTCTTCCGGAATGATGGTGGGTTGGGGATGCATGAAATCGGCTTGTATAGCATCAATGGCGGTAACACCTTTACCCCCTTTACTGCTGCAATTGGTCAGGTTAATGGCATCACCAACGGCGAGAGGACCCTTGCTCTTAACCTGTCAGGCGTCAACTCCATCACCTTTAAGGCAAATTCGGACAACTATTCGGACTACTCGGTCAAAGGGTTGAAGTATAGCGTTGCTGAACCCTCAACTCTTTTATTGCTGGGGTTCGGATTCGTCGTGGGCGCAATCCTCTACCGGAGAGGGTACGTCCCATCAGTCTAAGGTAAAGAGCTTCGCCTCAGTTGTGTGTACAGAAAACGAGGGGGTTTCCCAGTAATGGGAGGCCCCTCGTTCATTTTGTAACTGACATCCGGCATTCCTTCGGCATCTCCTCCGCCTCCAAGTACGTCCCCGCTGCCGCAGGCGGAGGATCGACCTGCATCGGGTCCACCCATGACCGATCAGAACTAGCCTGATTTCTTTGGTTATTTGATCCGGGCGCGAGAGGACAAGAAAAGGTGTCGCCCATCTCGAAGGCTCCGGTCAAGTGGGCACAGTCCATCGCGCCCTCCGTCGTCTCCAAACGGGGCCCGTGTTCCGATACTATCTGCCCGCGCCGTGCCGGTGGTGTGACCTCGGCGCATCCCGGTTGTCCTCGTCAGCGGTGTCAGCTCTGATCTGAGCCGCACCAGTCACCCATCAGGATCAAGGCATCGGAGCGATCCTCCTGGAGGATCGACTCCAGCCCCTGGCACGACGTGCCCCAGACAACCGTCGGTTCTCGGCCGTGTCCACTGTCGAGAGGCACAGGACGTCTGGCTACCAGCAGGCTGGCGCCAACCCCATCATGGCTCACCGCCGAGGCGTCTCAGTCCCCACGCTCGTGGCGCGGGAGAGAACGGGGTGAAGACTGCGGCTAATCGGGAGTGCGGGGTCATGCCCCAACCCCTTTGCGAGCTCCCAGCCTCACCCCTAATTTTCTGCGCCTACCCGAAGGCGCGGTGCAGATTGAACGGCACCTGCTCGCGCAACATGTGATAACAGGCCCGGGCCAGTTTATGGGCCACCGCCTTCAGTGCCACCAATGGATGGGTCCGCGCCTGCTTGCGCTGATAGTAGGTCCGAATCACAGTCTCATAGCGAATGGCAAAATGGGCGGCTTCGATAAACGCCCAGCTGAGATACTTGTTGCCATTCTTCGTGTTCCCAGCCCCCTTGCGTGTGCCGTTGCTCAGATGTTCGCTGCCGACACAGCGGCAATAGGAGGCGAAGTGCCCGACGGTCGCAAAGCGCCGCATGTCGCCAGCCTCCAAGAGAATCGTGCCCGCCAAGATGGGCCCAATGCCGGGGACCGTCTGCAGCAGCGCATACCCGGACAGTGTCCGTCCCGCCTCTCGGACTCGATCCTCAATCGTGTGGACTTCTTGCTCCAGACACGCCAGCACGGCCAACGAACTCATGACCGCTTGGACCTGTTCGGGAAATGGGACGAGCGCCTGCACGCCCTCGGGCGTGAGTTGCCGGAGGCGGGGGAGGGAGAGTCGTGTCCCGGTCACGCGCGTGAGGAGACTTTGCAGACTGAGGACGACCATCGTTTTGTGGCGGACCAACTGACTCCGTTTCCGCAGAAGATCACGAACGGCTCGTTCGGCTTTGGGATAGATGTACCCGGTGGGAAGCAAGCCGAGACGGAGGAGATGCGCGAGCCACTGCGCATCGTGCTGATCGTCCGCATGCTTGAGGCCACTGTACTGGGGTAGCGCGGGCGCGTGGGCCAAATGAACGGGGTAGCCCGCGTTCATCAACCCATCGACCAGCCAGTACCAATTATAGGTGGATTCAACGACCACACCTTGCGCTGTAGTTCGATACGGCTCCAGCGCAGCCAGGATCAGCGGCAAATCATTACGCAGGCGCTTCTGATACAGCACCCGGTCCGCGTCATCGATCACGACAAGGACACTGTTCGTCGCATGGAGATCGATTCCCGCATAACACATCATCATCGCAACCTCCTCGGTTAAAGTGGATGAGTGCGCCGCGTCAGCGACGACTCTACACTCCACGAGAGGAGCCTTCGAGATGATTATCGGGAGTCTTTTCTCCCCTTCCACTGCAGGCGCTGGTTTAGCGCCGGGGGAACGAAGTCCCGTTATCTTTGGCTTGACGATCGCTTCGGACACACGCCATACTCAGCCGCTCATGCAAATCCTTCGCATCATCCTTCTGGCAATCCTTGTCCTTCCCGCTGGGCCGGGATCCGCGTTTTCACCGCCGAACCAAAAAGACCTGCAGACGCTCCAGGCACAGGCAGGCCAAGGGGACACGGAGGCGCAGGTTCGGCTCGGAGACTTATACGCCAAGGGACGGGGAGTACCGCAGGACCACACCCAGGCGCGAGCGTGGTACGAGAAAGCCGCCGCACAGGGTCACCCGATTGGGCAAAACAACCTCGCGGAACTCTATTTCGCCGGACTGGGGGGACCACAAGACTATGTCCGGGCTTATATGTGGGTGAGCCTTGCCGCTGCGCATATGCAGGGTGAAGAAAAGAAGCAAGCGGAGGAGAATCTCGAAGATGTCGCCAACCGCATGACGCCCGCGCAGGTCACGGAAGCCAAACGGCTCTCGCAACAATGTCGAACCAACAAGTTCAAGGGCTGCTGACAACCCGTTGAATCCCCCGCCCTCACTGGACATCCGTCCCTTGGTGGCCCC
>JABMDG010000254.1 GCA_015904045.1 Nitrospira sp. | reverse complement strand
CATGGCGGAGATATCCGTCGTCGATCTTCTCCCAGGCGGTCTTGCAGGCCTTCTTCAACGCCTCAGGCTGATCAAGGGCGAGGCAGGGAGGGGCAGGCAGGTAGTCGAACAGCGTGTCCATCTGCGCATAGAGATCGGGGCTGCGCCATTCGGCGTCCGGCGCGATCGGCGCGAGCGTATCCGGAGCGTCCGTGGGGCGAAGAAACTCTCGTGCCGGCAGGATCACCCCATCGCGCAGCGTCTCGATCGAGGTTTGGGTCGAGGGATCGAACAGGCGGATCGATTCAACTTGGTCGCCGAGAAATTCGAGGCGGAGCGGATCGGCATAGGCGGTTGAGAAAATGTCGACGATGCCGCCCCGAACGCTGAACTCGCCGGGGATCTCCACAACTGATACACGCCGGTAGCCCAGACGCAGGAGACCGGCCAGGAAGGGTTCGCGTTCACAGGCGCCGCCGGTTTTGAATCGAAGCACTGCTTCTTCGAACGTGGAGCGCGGAATCAAGCGATGCATGGCGGCAGCGACCGACGTGACCAGTAGCAGGGATGAGCCGGTGAGCAGCCGATGCAACGTCGTCATGCGGCGCGCGATCAATCCCACATGTGGCGCTGTTTCCTCGTAGGGCAGCGTCTCCCATTCCGGAAACAAGGCGAGGGTATCGAGCGGGAGGCCCATGAGGCCGTGAAAAAACTGCAGGTCGTTGTAGATTCGTTCAGCTGATGCGTCGTCGGGGGTGATGACGACCCACGGACCAGATTGGTCCTGTGCGTGCTTCTGTGTCCGGGCGAGCAGCGTCAATGCGCAGGCCGGCGTTGAGCCGTGCAATCCTGTCAGGCAGGCGCGGGCTCGGTCTTGGCTCAACGCCGAGCGGAGCGGAATGAGCCAAGCTGTGGAGTCGGCGCCGGCGTCGGAGGACATCACGTCGCGATCGCACGGATACGTTGAAGAAGCGCAGTGGTGGACAGACCGGGAACCAGCGGGATGGTTGTCACGATGCCGCCGCGGGCCTCGACAATCGCGCGGCCGACGATCTTGTCGATTGCCCAATCTCCGCCCTTAACCAGGATGTCCGGCTGCAACGCGGCGATCAATTGCTCAGGGTCCGGTTCCGCAAACAGCACGACATAATCCACGCATCCCAACGCGGCCAGCACTTCGGCCCGCTGGGCTTCCGGCACGATCGGACGGTCTGTGCCCTTGTCCAAGCCGCGCACCGAGGCATCGCTGTTCACGCCGACTACGAGCAGGTGGCCGAGGGCTTTTGCTGCTTGGAGGTAGCGGACATGGCCGACGTGCATCAGGTCGAAGCAGCCGTTGGTGAAGACGATCCGTTGTTGCTGCGCGCGCGCCTGTTCGAGGACTGGAACCAATTGCGCACGGGTCATGATCTTGCCGGACATGGCTCCCATCATACCTGCCGCGTTCGGAGATGGAAAGGGTGGGGAGAGAGGCAAGTAGCAAATGGCGAGTGGCAAGTAGTTCGGATCGGATGCTTCACGAGATACGCGTCACGTTTCTTCAGGGGTGACACCACCGAGTCCGATGACGGAGGGCCCATGGCGAGCCACGAGCGCATCCATTGCCTCGATCGCCTTGGTTCGCCGTTGATCGAACAGGCCCGGCACGGCGGGGGTCAGCGCGGTCAGCGCCAAGCCGGCCAGGCGATAGGCCGTGCCTGGTGTCATGACCTCTCGTAAGGCGTGCTGCACCACCGGCCACATGTCCGGGTCGTAGTTGAGCGGGTGGGGAAACCGGCCATGTTTGGTGGTGATCGTAAAGTGTGAGTCCTTCAGTTTGACGGCACAGCCGAAGGCCGCGAGGCCCTCTTGCCGCAGATCATGCGCCAGCTCACGCAGAAATCCACGCAGGGTACGTTCGAGCAACGCCCGGTCCTGGGTGTCGCGCTCAAACGTCGTTTCATGGCTGATGCTCTTGGAGTCCCGATCGGCGACCACCGGTTCTCGGTCGAGGCCTTGCGCCTGTTCTCTGATCCAAGCCAAGCTGTGGCCGAACAGGCGCTGAAGGGGCAGCTCCCAGCGAACGTCCAGCAAGTCGCCGATCGTCTTGAGCCCAAGCGCATCCAGCCTGGCGGCCGTCTTCGGCCCGATGCCTGGCAAGGCGCGCGGGGGACGGAGCGTGAGAAACGATTGTTCCGTGCCTGGTTCGATCACGGCTAATCCGTCCGGTTTGTGGCTGTCGGCGGCGATTTTAGCGACGGTCTTGCCCGTGGCCACGGCGATGGTGCAACAGAGGCCGGTGGCGGCATAGAGCTCGTCTTTCACCAGCTTTCCCAGGGCCGATGGATCAGGGTGCAATGATTGCAGATCCGTCGTGTCCGCGTAGAACTCGTCGATGCTGCTCCACTCGGTGAGGGGAAAGAGCCGGTCGGTCACCGCTTGCATGGCCTCGTGCAGTTGCCGGTACAGCGGCCGGTCCGGGGGAAGCAGGATGAGCTGTGGGCATAGTTGGAGTGCCTTGGCCGTCGGCATGGCCGAGCGCACGCCGAAGGGTCTGACCGCATAGCTCGCGGCCGCGATGATCCCCCGCGGCGGCGGGCCGCCGACCGCGAGCGGTTTACCGGCGAGGCTCGGATCTTTGACCACGGCAGCTGATGCAAACATAGCATCGACATCGCCGAAGAGAATTTGGCGGGGCCAGCGCATAGGAGGTACCGTTATTCGTTAAGCGTCATACGTCAAGCGCGGGAAGAAAATCGGAGTCAGAACCAGTAAATCCTAGGCTTCAGAGAAAGAAAACTCCAGCTTCAGTTGTCTGGCCGGTCTGTCGGTAGCGGCGCGGGGTGGCTGGTTCTCTGTTCTGCCGATTGCCGAATGACGGTTGACGTTCCATCCAGGCAGTTCCTGGAGGGCGCCTCTGCAGCTGCCGCATTGATGCCGGCGTGGTTCAATGGTTTTCCGCTGCCGGCGATAGATCCGTCCGCAGCCCACACAACGCCATGCGAAGCGCGACAACGCCAGAACTTCTTTCTGCAACGAGTGGTAGGTGGTGACGGCGATCTCGCCTGCGCGGTTGATTTGCGTCATTTTTCGCAGAAAGTCCGGGCCGTGAGTCGGCCGTCGCCTGAGCACGTCGAACTGCCATTGGTGAATCATTTCATGGGCCAGGGTATTGAGGAGTTCCTGCTCCGCATAGACCGTTCGTTCGGCGAGGCGTTCCAGAAGCGGGAGCGAAAGGCGAATTTCACGACGGCAATGGCCTGCGGAGGCCGGTTGGGGAGTGCGCGGCCCGCCTCGGCTGGCGAACATGCCGACCGATGACGTGAGACGCCGGCTCCAGACAATGGCGATCGGCGGCAACTGGCCCGCGAAGTATCGCGCATTCAAGTCACGCCATCGAGCCTGCAATCCTTCCTGAGACAATGCAATGGAAACGGCCGGTGCGGCCGAATTCCGGGTCACTTCAACTCCTCCATCACCGAGGCGGCAAGCAGCGGCAGCATGATTTCATGGTGGCCCGTCAACGCATAGCCTTTGCCGCCCTTCTGTGTGGGGCGACGGACCACGTTGGTCTGCGGACGGTAGTGGGAGAGGAAATCCATATTCACGGTGGTGATGTTTGCCAGCGGATGACCGAGATTCCTTCCCAACGAGAGGGCCTTCAAAAATACTTCCGGCAGAATCACCGCGGATCCGATGTTGAGATATACACCGCCTTCCATGCCGGCTACCACGGCGGCCAGCCGTCTGAAATCGAGAAGCGA
>JABMDG010000253.1 GCA_015904045.1 Nitrospira sp. | reverse complement strand
ATTCTTTATGGCCGTCGAACTTCTGCGGAGAGTAAGGAGTTTGCGATGAAAGCATTGATGTCACTCGGAGCCCTCGTCGGAGCGCTGGGGATCCTTCTGCTAGGGGGCATGATCTTCGATGTCGTTCCTTCGAACCAGGTCCGGTTAATCGAAGGCTACATGCCGATGCAAATGCTGGTCGAAGTTGGGTGCTACGTCCTCGGGTTTGCGGGATTGAGTTATATGCTCAATGCCATGGGAATGGGCATTCCTCGATTTTGGCAGGGGATCGGATTCTGGGTCTTCCTCATGATGTACCTCAAATTCCGTGTGTATCCTCCAATTCCGTTCAGTGTGCGGGCGATGTACGGGACGGTCGCATTAGTGACGGTCTTCATGTGGGTGTCGGCGAACGAGGAAGACTGGAATAAATTTAAGCAACCCATCATGAACGTCCTTGACGCGCAGACGGGGATGAACAGGCTGCTGCGTTATATGTATCTCGTGCTCCTCCCTGTCCTGATCGGGGGGTTCTCCTTCAATGCGATGATGCCCAAGTCAGAAGAGCCGATCGAACTCCGGACCGTCCATCCCGCTCCCCCAGCCAGCACGAAGGTGCATGGGAAAACCTATACGCTCCAGACCTCGCAAAGTCCCTATCGTGTCAACCCGGAAGGGAAGTACGACCAGGAGTATAGCAACGCCAATATCGTGGAACAGGGTATGGGCCGGTTGATGAAACCCAATGCCAATCCTTGGGACGAAAAAAACCAAGGCTACTTGAAGTATGTGAGAGAGGGCGGAGAGATTTTCTTCCAGAATTGTCACTTCTGCCACGGTGACAATCTCAATGGACGAGGGCTGCATGCCTTCGCATTCAATCCGATTCCCGCCAACTTCACCGACCCGGGCACGATTGCCCAGCTCCAGGAAACGTTCATTTTCTGGCGTGTGGCGAAGGGTGGCATTGGCTTGCCGAACGAAGGGTTCCCCTGGGCGTCTGTGATGCCGCCCTGGGAGCAGCATCTGACCGTGGATGAAATCTGGAAGGTGATTTTGTTTGAGTATTGGCACACGGGCTACTATCCCCGTACGTGGGATTAAGCTAGACAGGATTTCCTGCAACTTTGACGTGATTGACATGAGGATGAATATGATGAACAGCGTAACTCGGAAGGCCGGTGTGGTTGCTGCCACTGCCTTCGGGGTCCTCTTGACTTCCGGAGGTTTTGGTACCGCGGTGTTTGCTCAAAGTGGACTTCCTGAAGGATTCAAAAAGGGGGATTTGGCGCCTGAGCCGTCCGCCGAAATGATCGAGGCCGGCAAACGTGTGTACTTTACGAAGTGTGTCTGGTGCCATGGGGTCGATGGGGCCGGCGATGGACCGGGCGCGGATCGGCTATGGCCGCGTCCTCGGAACTTCAATCAGGGCACCTTCAAGATCCGGCACACGGCCAGTGGAGAGCTCCCTCTGTTTGACGCCAAGAAACCGACTCCAGGGCAAAACGATCTGTTTGAAACTGTCACGCATGGATTACCTGGTTCGGCCATGCCTCCCTGGGAAGGTATTCTGAGCGAGGAACAACGCCTTCAAGTCTTATCCTTCGTGACGACCGAGCTTGTGAAGGACCGGAAATTCACAGACAAGCAATCGGAAACCCAGACGATCCTTCAGCTTGCGGATCTAAAGCCGAAACCAGCTACTGATGAGAGCAAGAAGCGGGGCTCTGAGTTGATCGTCGAAAAGAAATGCGTCGAATGCCATGGCATGGAAGGGCGTGGCGATGGGAACGCGTTTAACCTGAAAGACGACTGGGGCTTCTCGATTCAACCAGCCAATTGGCACAAGTGCTGGAATTTCAGGGGCAGTCGCCAAGACCCCTACAATGTCGCCAACATCTTTCGTACGTTTTCCACCGGGGTCAATGGTACGCCGATGCCGTCGTTCGCGGATAGCACGTCCGTTGACGAAAGATGGGACATTGCCAATTTTGTAAACTCGCTGTGCGAACGTAATGCCCTGGGAGAACCTCTTCCCATCGATCCATTGACGGACAAGCCGAAGATCAATTTCGTGATTCCGTCTGATATGGTCGAAGGGGAAATTCCAACCGACATCGACGCAGAAGCCTGGCAGAAAACGCCACGCCGGTACGTGGCGATGGGCGGACAGATTACGCATAAGCCCAGAAACTTTGTCAATCGTATCGACGATATCTGGGTTCGGTCGCTCTATAACGATAAGTCCATCGTCTTTCTGTTGGAATGGGATGACCGGACTAAGAGTGTTGCCGAGGGCAAACTGCCTTGGGGGCCGACCCAGGTCAACATTGATATTAAGGAACAAGAACCCAAGACCGGTGAATCAGGATCGATTGCGGCGAATCAAAATAATTACGCTGTGTATAACGATGCGATTGCCATCGAAACTCCGGTGAAGTGGAAAGAACTGCCGGCGCCGATCAAGCCTCGGTATTTGTTCGGCACCAATGAGCAATTCCCGGTCGATATCGTGAAGTGGGAAGCCGATGGTTCGATCCGCGCCTTCAAAGGCACTGGTTGGGACAAGGACTTTGAGGAACGGGACAATTATGAAGAGACCCTCAAAGTCCTGAAAGGCGAATGGAAGAACGGCCGTTGGTATGTCATGATCGAGCGCCCGCTGGGAAACAAGAAGGATCACGACTACGACGAAGATACCTTCTTTGAGGTCGGGCAATATATTCCGACCGTCTTCTTTGCGTGGGATGGACACAATGGAGACGCAGGCCGGAAGATGGCCGTGTCCGCATTCTATTACACGTTCATGAATCCACCGGTTCCCCAAGAGACGTACATTTATCCGGTGGTCATCGCCTTCGGCGTTGTCTTGTTGGAAGGATGGGTCCTTACGCGCCGTGCGAACAAGAAGAAGGGTAAGAGCCTCTAACGTTCGTCAAGCTGACTGAGAAGAAGAAGCAACGGAGGGGGTGGGGATGACCCACCCCCTCTTTTTTTGGGCTCAGTATTCTTCTAATGCAACCATGATCACTGATGTGACCGGAGTCCTTCTTGCCGGTGGTAAAAGTAGAAGGATGGGAAAGGACAAGCGGTTCTTGCTTGTCGGAGGGCGACAACTCTATGAGCGAAGCCTCGCCGTACTCCGGTCGCTGTTTCAGGATGTTCGTATTGTCATTGCACAGGATAGCCCGCCGTTGTCATCGGATGTGCCGGTCCTCCGGGATCTTGTGCCCAATTGCGGAACATTGGGAGGAATCTACACCGGACTGAAGGAAGCGCCGACTGAACATATCTTTACCGTTGCCTGTGACATGCCGTTTCTCAATCCGGCAGTGATCCGCTATCTGGTTTCTCTGAAAGGCCCGGCCGATATTGTGATTGTCCTTGTGCGACAGAGTCTGCAGCCGACTCACGCGGTGTACAGCCGGCGATGTCTGCCGGTATTTGAGGAGATGGTCCGGACCGGCAGGTTGAAGGTGCAGGATATTGTCGGTCGTCCATCGCTTAAGGTGAGGATAGTCGAGGAGGGCGAATTGCGTGAGATCGACCCGAATGGGCAATCGTTCCTCAACGTCAACACGCCGGCTGATCTTGAAGCGGTTCGGCTGTTGCACGATCACCCGACGGAATCCCATCCATCCGGGTAATGTATGGCTCGTTCCATCATGGTCATTCACCCCGGAGCGCTGGGGGACGTCCTCCTGGCAGTTCCGGCTCTGCGGTGGCTCAAGAAGAAGTTCCCAGATCACCATATCCAGCTGATCTCGAATGAACCCGTTGGGCGGATCTTGCTGGAATGCCGGCTCATCGACGCCTGGATGTCCGTACACGGAGGCCTCTGTGCCGACTTATGTTCCGGCGCAATGCCTGATTCAGTCGAGCTCAGGGAACGGCTCAACGCGTGCGATCTTGCCGTGGCATGGATGCAGGATGAAGATCGAGTCCTCACGACTACTCTGAAAATTTGCGGTGTAGACGAAATCCGGATTCAGTCCCCGTTCAGTCCACAGTTGACGGCCCGGCATCAGAGCGACCGATTTCTGGAAACGCTCGGCGCCACGACTGCTGAAAGGC
>JABMDG010000252.1 GCA_015904045.1 Nitrospira sp. | reverse complement strand
ACAAGTCGAAGGCTGTTCGGTTAGCTACTTCGACGGAAGGAAGATTAACCAGCTTGGCCAATGCGCGAGCGACGTTTTGCTGTCCCTGAGCCGGTGGAGCCCATTCTATCTGTAGCGCTGCCCCACCTGCCCTGGCGATCGATTCAGCGAAGGACGCCAGACCGACGTTTAGTACGTGCAGTTTTTCCTGAAACAACGCCTGCATCATGACGACGCCCCACCCTGGCCGGCCCCTACGGCGGCGGCGGCTGCCATGCGTACCGCCTGCGCATTGCTTTCGGCCAGGATCATGCCTGCACCCCGCAACGTGTCTTCCTGTTTGGACAGATCTTGCGGGTCCGATGCTGTGCCGCACACGAACCCGATCACAGCCAACTGCCTGCCGGCCTTGTTGGCCAAGCCCGTGGCTTGTTGAAGCACCGGCGCCAGTTCGCCCGCCGGATCGGGATGCGACCCATAGCCGAGCACAATGTCCAAGAGGATCACCGCCACTTGGGAATCCGCCGCTTCTTTCAAGATGCGTTCATTGCGCAGCCGGTGATCGATCATGGGATGCGGGCGCCCTCTGGTAAAGAGATCGTCTCCCAGATCGATGACCGTATGTTCACGGCTGGTCCATACGTCGTGCAGTCGGTTTGCCGGCTCTACCGGAGTGTTGGAATAGATTCGCCCCAAGTCTTTCTTCAAGAGGAGAGAAGCTTCATAACAAAATGTCCCCCCGCTATAGAGGCCGCGGATATAGCGCTGTCCGGCGGCAAACGTGGACGGCATCGAGCGCGAGGAGCCCGGGGGCCTTCTTGTATCAGACGGCCTGCCCTCGGCGAGCGCGACCGCTGCCGCCGCGGCATCTTCCAGAGTGTCGGCTGGGAACACATTCGCTCGTCTGATGCGCGCAGGGTCCGCACCCAGAAAGTTCACCACCACCGGCTTTCCGGCCTTGCTCGCCGCCTCCAGGACATGCTCCGCCACTTCGGGCGCCGGGGGTTTGGAGATCAGTACGATGACGGAGGTGAATCGATCGGCAGCCAGGGCGTTGAGGCTCTGCAGCATGGAGATCCCGCCTACGTCTCTGTGGAGATCATGGCTTCCCGTGCCGATCGCTTGGGAGATGCCGTGGCCCCATCGATCGATCAAGCAGGTGACCTGTTGGAGGCCGGTGCCTGATGCAGCCACAACACCGATCGCTCCGCGCGTGACGACGTTGGCGAACGCAAGCGGAATTCCATTGATGATTGCGGTCCCGCAATCGGGACCCATGACGATCAGATCGCGGTCCCGTGCGAACCGTTTCAACGCGATTTCATCTTGTAATGCGACATTGTCGCTGAAGAGCATCACGTTGAGGCCGAGGCGCAACGCTTTGAATGCCTCGGCCGCGGCGTATTCACCCGGCGTCGAAATCAAAGCGAGGTTCGCTTCGACCATATCTCCAAGGCCCATTTCAAGGCTACGAGGGGCGATGGCGCGGGACGTTCCATGTCCGGCCGTAGGAGCAGGTTGTTTCAGTGCAGACTCGGCTGCGGCGAGCGCGGCATCGAGCGCCTCGGCGTTTCCTTGCAGCGCGATCAACAAATCATTGGCGCCGGCCTCGACGGCTCCGGCCAGCAGGCCCGCTTCCTTGAGCAGGCTGATGTTGTTTGCAGAGGCCATGATGGCCGAGGCCTGTTCCACGCCGGGCAACTTGGCGAACGTGGAGGAGAGCTGCATGAGCGAGACGGAATCACGATAGAAATTGCGGATGACTTTGGTCGCCCTGGCCATGTGTGCGGCCTCCCATCGACGGTCCGCGCCGTGGACGGATTCCGGCGCTCAACGTCGGGCGGGGTGTCCCGCCGGTGGATTATGCGGCGAACGTCACATCTCGCAACGTAAAGCCTTGTCGGAGATGGCGGCACGGATCATCAAGGAATTTCCAACCTTGCGGCATCGTGTCGGGTGTGTTCGGTGGCCCAATTGAACACATAATTGTATACCAAGTCAAGCGCTCGGAATCCTCAAGCAATGAGAGACCGGCAACGAGGGCTTTGTCCAGACAGCACAGCCGAACAACAATCCTGCTACGCCGTCGGTCCCTGAGCTGTGACCGACCTGTAGGGCGGCCTGTGTTTCCGCGCGGACGCTGTCGACGGTATCTGCTCGATCCAACCGTTGTGCCAACCGCGCGATCGGCTCCGACGCATGTCCCCGGACGGCGGATTGGATGTAGGCTTGACTGATCACATTGGTCTGATTGGTCTGAGAGGCAGTCCCGGACAGCCAAACTCCGACCGATGCCAGGAACCGCAGCCGTGCAGTGTCAGAGCCTGCCGTGCTCCGCAGTCCGGCCAGGTACCCCACCAGAAAATCATCTCCTGCCGGTGTCAGACCCGGCCCCAGCCCGATTAATGGCTTGATTGCGGCGCAGGCCTCTTCCGCTTGCAAAGCGCCGGTTGCTTCAAGGAGGGCAGGAACAGTTCCAAACGCTCCCTCAGCCCGAGCCAGGGCCTCGATAATCGAGGAAATCGTATCTCCGCGCTGATGTTGTTGCAATGTTTGCCATGCGGCCGTCCATGCTGCTGCCTGGTCCTGCCGGTGGAGATTAATCCGTAACCCGCTGAGCTCGATATGCCAGCACGCGGCGGTCCACAGATCGATAGAAAGAACGGATTGGGTGAATCGGACGGTGCCTCCCCGGCAAGCAGCCGGTTCTCCTGTGCGGACGAAGTCAGGAAAGGCGAACCGGGCCGGGGTTTTGATTCGGAGACCATTGGGTAGGTTAGGTTTTTCTGAAGACACCAGGGTCAGCAGGGCGCCGGTTTCAAGCCTGATATTGCAGGCTCGATCGAAAACGCTGTGCACAATTCCGCTGAAGCGCGCGGTCGGCGCCTCAATCCCGGCTGAAAGAGCGAAGAGACGCATCTGGCCCCCTTCGACGGTCCGGTTGCGTTACCCTCGGTATGTTGCGAGGCAGAAACAACGTCAGTGGCGGATCAGCACACTACAATGAATAGGACCGTGCCAGTGCATCTTTGATTGCCGAATGAACATTGTTCCGGCCCTC
>JABMDG010000251.1 GCA_015904045.1 Nitrospira sp. | reverse complement strand
GGTGCACCTGGCAGTGCTGGCCCTGGTCGCATGGGTTCGGCTGCCCAAGCACGGTGAACGGCCCTTGGCCTCCATCGAGATATCCCTTGCAGCCGAGCCGGCTCAACCGGAAAAAGCGGTCCCTCCCCCTCCTCCCCCTTCCGTTCCTGCTCCACCTGTCAAACCGGTCCCCGTGCCCGCGCCGCCGAAACCTGTGAAAGCACCGGCGAAGGACGTCATGAAGGATGTGGTGTTGCCACCCGATGCTCCGGCGTTCGGAGACATTAGCCCGGCGGAGAAACCAAAAAAGCCACAATTCAAGCTCCCCGACGTTCCGGTCGCGTCTGAGACGAAGGAGCCTCTCGTGCAGGCGCCGGAGTCGAAGCCGCGATCTTCCCTGACGGAAGACTTGAACAAGGAGTTGGACGAGGAGTTCAAGAAGATCAAGAAAGTCGAACTGCCGAAGGTTGCTCCGACTGAACCATCGCCCAGGCCAGTGCCTCGCGTCGAAGCGAAGGCGCCGAGTATCAAGGCGGTGGACACGACGCTCAAAGTCCCCGGGATGGCGCCGGGGTCAAATGCGTACTTGGGGCGCGTGCGGCAGCGGATCAGTAGTTTTTGGAACGCACCGCCGGTGGATGTGGCAGCCCAAGCCTATGTGGTCATCGTGCAATTCAGACTGCACCGCAATGGATCGGTCACCGGCGTGATGATCGAACAGTCTTCGGGAAATGAGTACTATGACTTGGCAGGGAAACGGGCCGTGCTCAGCGCAGCCCCCTTGCCCGCGTTTCCAGCGGAGTTGACCGAGCCCTATTTCGATGCGCATTTCACCTTTACGGTCGGCGATTCACAGGGGTAAACCATGGCCTTTCGAGCCGGTGTCATTATCAGTCTGTGCCTCTCAGCAGGATTGGTCTGGATCATTGAGTCGGGTGCGGCTGACGTATTTCTGGAAGCCACCCGGCCGGATTTTCAGAAAATTCCCTTGGGCGTAATCGGGATCGAGAATATCGGTGGGGCGGAGTCTCCAGAAGGGCGGATCAGACTGGGGAGCCGAATCGAGGAAGTGCTCAAGGCCGATGTGCGACGGTCCCTCGTGTTTTCCCTCGTCGACCTCTCCGGCATCGGTGTGAAGGTGCATCACCTCGGCAAGACACCAGATCCGTCATTCAAACAGGCGGCGGAACAAGGCGTCTCCGTCATTGTCTGGGGCAAAGCAGGCATGAAAAACGAGGACAAGGACGCCGATGTGAATATGGAGGGGTACGTCTACGATGCAGGCAGCGACGAGATGGTCGGCGGAAAACGCTATGCCGGATCTCCCTCCGTCGTGCGGCTCATGGCGCATCGGTTCGCCGACGAACTGGTGTTTCGTTATACGGGAGAGCCGGGCATTGCCAGGACAAAAATCGCCTATGTGTCCGAGGTGGGGCCGGCCCGTGAGCTGTTCGTGATGGATTACGACGGGCATGACCCGCGCCAGGTGACGGCCGACGGATTCTTGAATCTCATGCCCCGGTGGTCGCCGGACCGACGGTTCTTGGTCTTCACGGCGTACCGCAACCGGAATACGCAAGACATCGACATGATCGAATTGGCGACGGGGAAACGATGGACGCTGGTGTCCTTGAGCGGATTGAACATTACTCCCGCCTTATCCCCCGATGGAAATTTCTTGGCGTTTTCGTCCAGCCACGAGGGAAATTCTGAACTCTACCGGATGGACACGCGTACGAAGGACATGCAGCGGTTGACCGTGAATGCCGCAGGCGATTTATCACCCTCCTGGTCCCCGTCTGGCCGCGAAATTGCATTTACCTCGGACCGGAGCGGCGGTCCGCAGATCTTTCTCATGAGCGCGGATGGGTCGAACGTTCGCCGGCTGACATTTGAGGGCGACTATAATGCCGCGCCGGCCTGGTCGCCTCGCGGCAATTGGATCGCCTATGTGTGCCGCAGTCCGAAGAAAGACTATAAGCTGTGCTTGATCAGTCCGGACGGTCAGAAGCGTGTGCAGCTGACGACGGGGCATGGGGTTGATGATTCCCCGTCGTGGTCACCGGATGGCCGGCATCTGGTGTTCAGTTCCACGGCTGACGGGAGGAGCCAGATCTATATGATCAATACCGATGGGAAAGATCTCGAGCGAATTACGTTCACCGGAACCCATAACAGCGCTCCGACCTGGTCGCCGGCGTCATGAAAAATTCGACACAAGGGGCTTGCACCAGGATGGGCTCCTCTGTATGAAAGAGGAGACATTTCTACAATTGCCAGTCTATATTCACGAGAAGGGGGTTGAATCCATGAGACGGGTACAATCGATCATCTGTGCGTCATTGATCGTGGGATCATTCATGGTGAACATGTTCGGATGCGCCTCGAAATCAGTACAGTCCGGAGGAGAGACGCAGGCTTCGCGGCCTGAGACCAAGAGCGGGGCCGGTCAGGACCTCCCGGACACGTCATTTTCGGGACGCGACAGTTCGGGGGGATTGCGTGGATTGGATAAGAATCCGTCCGAAGAACGACTCGGAAGCGGCGGTTCGCTGATGGCCAAGGCTGATCCCGGCAGCGCCGGCCGCCAGATAGAAGACATCCGTGCGGAGCAGGCTGCAGCGGCGGCGGGACTGAGGGACGTCTTTTTTGCCTTTGACAGTTTCGCCATCTCGGAAGACGGACGACAGGTATTGGCTCACGATGCAGAATGGGTCAAGGCGAATCCAGGGGCCCAGGTGAAGATCGAGGGGCACTGTGATGAACGGGGCACGTCGGCCTACAATCTGGTGTTAGGCGAAAAACGCGCCAAGGCTGCTCGAAATTATCTCGTTGAACTCGGTGTGACGCCCAACCATCTGTCGATCGTCTCCTATGGCAAAGAGCGACCGGTGTGCAAGGAACACGCGGAGTCCTGCTATGCCCAGAATCGTCGTGCGCATATGCTCCTCAGGACAGGGAAGTAACCGGCAGATGCCTGGTCGCCCACGCAAGGACTCTCAGTGACCGCAGAGTGGCAGGCAGCGGAGCAGCCGCCCGCGTGCTATGCTTATGGCGAACCAGAAGACGGACGTCCATCCGTCTCCGGATGGCAGCCCGGTGACCGGTCCCTGGCCGAAGGGGACAAGTCGAGAGGCTGTGCCGGCATATGAGGAGCGCTGAGACCATGATCATCGTTGTCTTGTTCGCCTTTCTGACCGGTTGCGTCGCCCAACAAGCCGACCTGCTCCAAACCGAGAAAGTTCTGCAACAGCGGATCAAACAGCAGGACGAACAGTTGTCGCAAACGCGCGCCCGGCAGAGCCAGGAGATTTCTACGCTACGGGATCAGGATTTGCCTCACCTGCGGGGAGAGCTGGAGCGCGCCTTGAATCAAACGCAGGATATTCAGGCCAAACAAGAGGACCTCAAGCACCGGCTGGCGCAGCTGGAGCAGCACACGAAGAAACTGGAACAGCTGACCGCGAAGATGGATACGGACAATACCACGCGACATGCCTGGGTCCAGAAAAGCCTCGATA
>JABMDG010000250.1 GCA_015904045.1 Nitrospira sp. | reverse complement strand
GTTCCAGGTCTAGGCTGCCCCTCGGAGGTCCACAAGTCCCAGGGGCGCAGATCCACCAAGGCCTCGGCGAATAACGCCCCGGCATCCGGATCGTCCGGGAAATCATGCCACAACGATCGCATGGCATCGGCATACGCTTTGTCACGCGCGCCTCGCGTGCGGCCCTTGGCATCGTATCGTTTCATCAAAGCTTCGATGTACCGTCGCTCAGGGACGCTGACGTGGGAACTGCGCGCCTGTGCGTGGTGGAGGGCCTCTAGCGCGCGGCGTTCCCGCGGCTTGTCCATGGCGGCATTGATATTGGGACCCAGCGCCAGCGCAATACCCCAATGAGCCATGGCAGCAGAAGGATCGAGGGTGGTTGCCTCAGTGAACGCCAACACGGCTTCCTCATGGTTAAAGGCATAGACCAACCGAAGGCCTTGGTCGAAATAGCGTTGGGCGAGGCTGGAGGACGTCGTGATGGGGTGATGCAGGGTGCCGAGATTGTCGAAGAGCGGGACGGGGGAACGTGCCTCAGAAGGAGAAACCGCGTGCACCATCGCACCATTCCATCCTCCGAGCCACACGGCGACGGACAACAGACATCCGCTGAGCATTCGGCTGGCCGGCGCTGTACGGTCTGTCATGGGTTCCAAGATGGGCGGATGCGGCGGGGCCGGGGATGGAACGATCGCACACCCGGCGGCACTCCGGTCGAGCCTCAAAGATTGAGCGACGCCCGCGTGGGCTTGTCTTTCTCTGCCATCGCCTTCTCTTTCACGACCGGCTGTTGGCGAATCCGAATCAATGTATTCCCTTTTGTCACGGCGGACGCGACTCGCTCCTCCCTGAAAGGAGCGGACGTCATCTCCGATTCCTTCTCAAAGCACAGAAGGACCTGCTGCTGAGAATGGACGATGGCTTTCAATTCTTGAATTTGTGCGGCGAGACGAACGATGTCCTGTTGTTGTCGCAGGAGAAAAGTCCTGAGTTCGCCGATTTCTTCCTCGTAGGACACACCGGACGCGGGCCGCGGGGGAGACATCGCCGCCTCGGCGGATTGAGAACGTGCGGCCAGGGGTTGCGCCTGTGGCTGAGCTACGTATTCCCCCCCCGATTCCTCATCCTGACGGCACTCTGATTCCGGCGCAAGATACGATCTCTCTTCACTGAACCGGTCGTGCAATGTGACGTGGTCATCCTGCGAATCCGGTTGCCGTTCCGTTTTTGCCGGAGAGGAAAATGCTTCCATCGCGGAACGGACGAACGCCGCTCCCTTCTGAGAGAGCAGTTGACCCCAGGTTGGCTTGGCAGGACGAGCCGCGTCCAATTGTTCGGGAGAGGGAATGCGGCGGATCAAATTGATCGGTTCATCGTTGAATCGGCGTCCCATGACCTCTCTCCTGGTCGTCCTCTACCGCCTATCCGCGTGAACCGCTGTCACCCGTTGCCTGGAAACGCTCATGCACACAGCGTTTTCCCACGCTCTGCAGCGCTCGTCTGTTGTCTACTCCTGCCGAATGAAAGAGTCAATGGCTTTCTCTAGATTGCCGTCGGAGAAGCCTCGCAGGCCACCGGCGGGCCTCCCATGAACTTCTAGAATCTGGTGACACTTGAAAAATGAAACTCCGGCAGGACCATGGCTGGCGCCAGCATCTTCCCCGTCTCCGCCGTGACCGCCTCCATCGGCGTCGTCCAGGCGTCAATCTGCTCGAAGGCCCGAAGAGGACTCTCGTGGAACCGGAAATTCTTGACCGCGCAAACGACCTCCCCCTTTTCCACCAGAAATGTTCCGTCGCGGGTCATCCCGGTCAATGTCAAATTGGTGGGATTGACGGACCGGATGTACCAGAAATTCGTGACCAGAATGGCGCGGTCGGTCCGTTTGACGAGGTCCTGTACAGTGCCGCAGGCCGCGCCGTGGACTGACAAGACAGGGGCCTCCAACGTCGGAATGACCTGCACCCCCTGAGCCTGGGCCGTGAATCGGTCATACGCCAGTTGCGTGAGCACACCATGGTCGATCCATGTCGAGGGCCCGCTCGGTAATCCATCGGCGGTAAACCCCACGCCGAGCAGATCGGCATGGCCGGGAGCATTGGCCAACGTCAGACGGCGGTCCACCATCCGTTCTCTTAACTTGCCCGCAAACGGACTCGTGCCCTTCTGATACGATTTGGCGTCGAGCGACCACAACAACCAGGTCCAGAGGCCAGCCACGGCGGCTGGTTCGAGCACCACCGGATACTGTCCCGGCGGGAGCTCACTGGGCTCTCGCCCGCGTTTCGCCTTCTGAATAGCGGCCAGCGTCCGTTCTTGAATTTTGAGATGGTCGATCGACCGATGTGCCGCCGCGCTCCAACCCGTCGCCTCGCCCGCCTGCACCGTGAGGCTGAATCGTGCATCCGTCCGCGTTTCGCAGCCGAAGAGCCCGGTATCGGCGGCGATGCCCACCGACGAAACCGACGATGAGACGATCCCGGCCGCCATGAGATTCTCCATACGGCATTGGCCGATGGCTTCGTTCGCGTACTCGAGGCGGCGCGCTGGTCCCGCGAGCTCTGTCTCC
>JABMDG010000025.1 GCA_015904045.1 Nitrospira sp. | reverse complement strand
GGATGTCGAATCTGGCGGACGTGATCTGGAACAATGCGCCCAAGAGCATCCTGGATCCGTTTGCCAGCCAGGTCAATCCCAACGCGAAGTCCGGATACTAAGACTAGAGAGAGATGGAACGGACGGCAAATCACATGAACCGTAGGTCGATATCGGAAGGTTGGTTCGGAAGTCTGAAACCAATCTTCCGGTCGGCTGAATGACGGAGGATGCCAGTTATGTTTAGGACCGATGAGATCATCAAGGCCGCGAAGTTGCCGCCGGAAGGCGTCGCAATGTCGAGGCACATCGACTACATTTATTTTATTCCGATCCTGTTCGTCACCATCATCGGAACATTCCATATGCACTTCGACCTTCTGGCGGGTGACTGGGACTTCTGGATTGACTGGAAGGACCGGCAATGGTGGCCGATCGTGACGCCGATCACCGCCATCACCTTCTGTGCCGCACTGCAGTACTACAATTGGGTCAACTATCGACAGCCATTTGGCGCAACCATCACCATCCTGGCGCTCCTGGCCGGGAAGTGGGTCACCATCTGGGCAGCCTGGTGGTGGTGGTCCAATTATCCGTATAACTTCGTGATGCCCTCCACGCTGCTTCCCAGCGCGATTGTGCTGGACATCATCCTGTTGTTGACGAGGAACTGGACCTTGACCGCGGTGATCGGGGCGTGGCTCTTCGCCATCCTGTTCTACCCGACCAATTGGGCCATCTTCGCCTACAGCCATACGCCGGTCGTCATTGACGGCACGCTGCTTTCATGGGCTGACTACATGGGCTTTGCCTATGTCCGTACCGGGACGCCCGAGTACATCCGGATGATCGAGGTCGGGTCGCTCCGCACATTCGGCGGACACAGCACCATGATCTCCTCGTTCTTCGCAGCCTTCGCATCTTCGCTGATGTACGTCCTCTGGTGGCAGTTCGGGAAGTTCTTCTGCACCGCCTACTTCTACCTGACGGATGACAGACAGAGAACCACGAAGGTGCATGACGTGTTCGCCTATGCGACCTTGGCTCACAGCAACAAAGCGACTGGGGGGAAAGCATGAACGCCAAACACGCCTTCAAACTGTGGATGTTAGGATTCTGCGGGATGGCGACGCTGGCGGTCACGCCTGTACTGGATGTTACTCCAGCTTTCGCCCACGGTGAACGTTCGCAGGAACCGTTCCTGCGTATGCGCACCGTCAATTGGTATGACACCGAATGGGTTGGGAAGTCGACGAAGGTTAATGACGTGACGGAGTTGAGGGGTAAGTTCCACCTGTCCGAGGATTGGCCTCGTGCGGTGGTGAAGCCGAACCGGACCTTCCTCAACATCGGTTCTCCAAGCTCCGTCTTCGTACGTCTGAGCTCAAAGGTCAACGGCACCCCGATGTTCGTGTCGGGCCCGATGGAAATTGGGCGTGACTACGAATACGTGGTGACCTTGAAGGCCCGCCTCCCCGGCCACCATCACATCCATCCGATGTTCGCCGTCAAGGACGCAGGCCCAATCGCCGGTCCAGGCGGCTGGATGGACATCACAGGCCGATACGAAGATTTCACCAATCCCATCAAGACTCTGACCGGTGAGACCTTCGATTCAGAAACCAAGGGGACTGCCACGGGAGTCATGTGGCACCTGTTTTGGGCGGCTGTGGCCATCTTCTGGGTCGGTTTCTTCATGATCCGGCCGATGTACCTCATCCGGGCCCGTGTGCTGGCGGCTTATGGCGATGAGATCCTGCTGGACCCGATCGATCGGAAAGTGGGTATCGCCGTGCTCGTCTTCACCGTGACGGTGGTGACGGTCGGCTATCTCTCTGCCGACGCCCAGTATCCCGTCACCGTACCGCTCCAAGCCGGTGAGGCCAAGATCAAGCCGATGCCGGTGAAACCGAATCCGTTAGTGCTTGAAGTCACCCATGCGGAGTACGATGTTCCCGGCCGGGCGTTGCGCATGACAATCCATGCGACCAACAACGGCACCCAGCCAGTGAGCATCGGCGAGTTCACGACTGCCGGCATCCGATTCACGAACAAAGTCGGCAAGGCAAAACTCGATCCCAACTATCCGGCTGAGCTTATCGCAGCGGATGGGTTGACGTTGGACAATGAAGCTCCGATTCAACCAGGTCAGACGGTGGACATCCATATCGAGTCGAAGGACGTCCTCTGGGAGGTGCAGCGGTTAGTGGACATTCTCCACGACCCGGATCAGCGCTTCGCGGGACTCGTGCTGTCCTGGACTGAATCTGGCGAGCGGTTGATTAACCCGGTTTGGGCTCCTGTGCTTCCGGTCTTCACAAGACTGGGCGCGTAAACGAGCGCAATCGGTCCGTAGACACCGGCCCGTCCCCGTCGGAAGACGGAAGACGGGCCGGTGTTTTTTTGTGCATCAAGTCCTGACACCCTCTTCTGCGGGCGCCAATCTCCTACCACCTCGACAGGATCTGAAGCCTTCCCGGTTCTCTTGAGCGATGGCTTGCCAGATGGATGGCGTTGTCTGAGATCTGCCGACTGGCCGATAACTATCGGATGATTGCAGGGGCGCCGGGTTTACCAGGGGTCGAAGGCTAGCGGGCGTGCTTCACAGACGCGTGGGCTTCTCTGAGCAGGGAACTTGTTGTGTGCGGACTATCATCCGGATGGCTTCCTTGACGATTCTTATGGCCTCCGCCAGTGCATGACGCGTCTTATTCCCCGCAATACGGGTGCCGCACCGCCGATCGCGACAGCATCGACCAGACAGTACCAGGCCCCGACACCGCTGGGCGGATTGCCTTGGGGCCATCCGAGCAGAGGATCAATAGATGCCCATTTCCACGCTCCGACCGTTGTCCCTAGCAGTTCAAGCCACGTGGTGATGAAGAAGGCCGCGACGTAGACCAATGGAGACCGACCGGTCACGAGCCATCCCAGAAAAATACAGAACAGCAACGCCCCAACCCAAAGACTCTCACGGGAGAGACCTTCGACTCTGAAACCAAGGGTACGGCAACCGGCGTCATGTGGCACCTGTTCTGGGCTGCAGTGGCCATCGCCTGGGTCGGATTTTTTGCGATCCGTCCGATGTACCTGGTTCGTGCTCGCGTATTGGCAGCCTACGGCGATGAGATCCTGCTGGATCCGATCGATCGCAAAGTAGGTATTTTCTTTCTAGTGTTCACTGTCACGGTCGTGACTGTCGGGTATCTCTCTGCTGATGCCCAGTATCCTGTGACCGTGCCTCTCCAGGCCGGTGAAGCGAAGATAAAGCCTATGCCGATCAAGCCAAATCCGCTGGTCATGGAAGTGACCCATGCGGAATACGATGTGCCTGGTCGTGCGTTGCGCATGGTGGTTCATGCGACGAATAACGGCACAGTGCCGGTGACCATCGGTGAATTTACGACAGCCGGTATTCGGTTCACCAACAAGGCTGGAGCAGCCAAGCTTGATCCAAACTATCCGGCCGAGCTCGTGGCGGCGTCTGGGTTGACGATGGATAACGAGGCTGCGATCCAACCAGGACAGACCGTCGACATCAAGATCGAGTCGAAGGACGTCCTCTGGGAGGTTCAGCGCTTGGTGGACATTCTTCACGATCCGGATCAACGCTTCGCGGGCTTGATTATGTCGTACACCGATTCCGGTGAGCGGCTGGTCAACCCGGTTTGGGCTCCTGTACTCCCGGTCTTCACCAGACTCGGAGCATAAGCGAGACCCAAGTAGCGGTGTTCAAAAGAATGCCGGTCCGTTCCCGTCGAAAGGCGGAAAACGGGCCGGCATTTTTATTTTCTGTAGCGCCAGCTTTGTTAGTCACCACGGCAATGAAATTGAGGAGAGCTCTCTCTGTCCTTTGCCAGCGACTGTTTGGATCTAGTGCGGCTGGTTCAATCAAGCCGATCGTTGCCGGGGCGATTCAAATGAGACCGGATGAAATCACGTAGCCTCTCTCTGCAAAGTACATGCAGCCCTTAAATGTCAGTAGATATAAGTTCGATGTGGGATTCAGAATGGTGCGGTGATGCCGTCGCTTGGATAAATATCCGGACGAGATGAGGGTCGAACTGGGTTCCAGCCGCGACGTGGAGAATTTTGAGCGCGATCGTATTGCGTACCGCGTGATCTGAGACATCCGGAATCTGCAGGGCATCAAATGCGTCGGCAATCGCGAGGATTCTGGCGCCGAGCGGGATAAACTCCCCCCGGATACCGTATGGATAGCCAGATCCATCCCATCGTTCATGATGGTGAGCGATGAGAGTTGTCGCCTTTCTTAAGAACGAGAAAGGTTCAAGCAAGATCGCTCCAAGGCGAGGATGATTCTGAAGAGTCACGTAGGAGTCACTTTCGAGAGGCCTTTTGTCTGTTCTGAGATGAGTCGGGAGCATTAAGATTCCGATATCGTGGAGCAGGCATGCAAGCTTGAGTTGGTGCATCGCATCGGAGTCGAGCTGTATCGCGAGTCCGATCCTAAGCGCAACGTTCGCAGTCCGCTTGCCGTGTCCGGTTTGCCAAGGCAGCATTCGATCGATTTCCTCGCTGATCTGACAAACCAGAATGCTTTCGACGTCGCGATAGGAGGATTCCGGGAGCCGAAGACGATCGATCTTCTGGAGCAGCGCCTGGATTCTCAAAACCGCCGGATCAATTTGTTCTAAGGCTTCGATAGGCATGGCATCTTCTCCACGAAAACAACAGAGCCCAGGACCATCGATATGATCCTGGGCTCTGGGTGCAAACCTCTGGCCGCTCTAGATGTTAGAAGCAGAGTGTAACGATCATGAATTCGACGGCTGCTTCCCTCCCATCAACGGCTGCCCTAATATCCACATTTCATAGAGCGGCACAGTCATCATGACGAGGAAGCTGACCGTCATGAGCGTATCTCCGGTCAGCATGGTCACGACAAAAATCGGCGAGACGTAGCTGATCAGCCAGGGTGAGAGGAGGTCGAGAATGACTCCACCCAAGCCGGCCCACGTGACGGCGATCTTGAGACCATGGCTTGCGCTTGTCAGGTACATAACATGGATCAAAATCATAAAGACGACCGGCATGGTGAACAGGTGAAAGTGGGTGATCTCCGCCAGCTCACGAAACGACATCGGCTCGCCAAAAGTTGCATCGGACCCCCGGTAGTGATCGGCAATGCCTTGTGGAGACAAGCTGGTCATGCTGTGAGCCCAAAAGAACGAAAAGGTAAATCCTGCCAACATCAAGAGAAGAAACAACGTATACAGCAGCCGAATGTGGCGATCCGAATCCCGCAGCTTGAATTTTTGATTGAAGTTTCGCATGTCGGGGACGCTCGGTCCGCTTCGATTAGTTCCCTAGAAATGTGCCGAACAATCCTTTGTCAGACTTGCGTGCGGCGACGGTGTCGCTTCCGATTCCGGCCGGTTTGAGATAGAACTCGTCGACCAGTACTAGCACGCGCTTGATTCCGGCGCTCATGGAACGGACCGACATGGTCGCTCCGCTGATATTGATGATATCTTTGTTGATGCGCACGGGATCGTTCACTGTCTTGCCCTCATATTGGGCGTTGAATCGCTTTTGGCGGATCTCGCTGCCGCGCGATTCACGGAAGACCAACAGCTCGACGTCTGACACGTGGCCCTTGCTATCGACGCCGACCATGTAGGTCATCGGCTTGTGCTTGCCGATCGTATTCTGGACTAACGCATAGCCGTCGATCTCTGTGCCAGTCTCGCCGATATACACCTCGAAGGATTGTTCCGGAAATTTCCAGCCGATGCGTTCCTCGATTTGAGCCTTTTTCTCGGGGCTGAGCTTGATCACATCCTTGCGGATATGCTCCGACTTGGGGAGCATGATCTTGACCCCTTCCTCCTCGCTCATGAAGGCTTCGGCCGTATTCATCTCCTGATCCGTCAGAAAACGCTTGAGGTCGTTATCCCAAATGCGTTCGGCCCTGGCAGGGACGGATGACATCATGAGAAGAATGGCTGAAACAACGAATAGGCGTGCTCTCATGACGTAGGCTCACAGCCTTTATCTTTGAGCCGGCCATTGAGCGTCCCTGTCACTTCGTTCATCGCCTCTTCGGAAGGCTCGATGGGCCACCATCTAGTCGCTCGCGCGGTTGCGCCTCCTCGGGCGTGCCATCGTTCGCGAATCTCCAGCACGCTGAAGCCAGTGCCGCCGTTTATTTTCTTGACGGATATCGACATGCGAGCACGCTCGCGGTTGCCGAAGCCTTCGCGAGCAAAAATTCCATAGGTACGTGTCTTGCCCTCCATCTCAAGCCATGCGGTTTCGATCGACCCGCTGCTCTTATCTTGTGAGGTAATGGAGAAACCGTTCATCGTCTCCACGGCAGCGTCCCACACAGTGTCGTACGAGCACGAGAAGGTGGTATCTCGGCTGCCACGGAGCGAGGCACAAGCCGTCAGTGTGATAAGCGGAAGGATCAAGACGAGATACTGTAATCGTTTCCCATGTTTCATCGATGTCATCAGCGCGGGGACTTCCCTATGGGAAGCCCCCGCACACCTCCTAGAAATAGGTTGCCACTGACATCACAAAGGCACTGTCGTGAATCCGTTGTGAAGTTACAGGGTTAAATGCTTTGGGCATGTATTGATAACTCATCTTGATGACCGCATCTTCGATCGGGCGATAATTCAAGCCGAACGAAAGCTGCTCCCATTCGCCGGCGTTTTCCCCCTTATTGTCCATATTCAAATTAACCCGATCGTATCGAAACACTGCTGTAAACGTTGATCCCTCGCCGAAGCGTTTCGGTGAGAGTTTCGTCAAGAAAGACGGCATGAAGTGGTAGTTGCCTTGAACGTAGGTGTAGGAGGCGGCACACGCTGTGCCATGGCTGTTCCGCGCGGCGATGGTGTGGCCATTGGTGAGGCGGCGGTCATAGCCACATCCCATGTGAATGGTTCTGCCTGGGGTGCCAATCGCAAGCTCTGTAAGAAAAAGACAACGCCGATGGCTAAGCCGCCATGCAGCAGACAGGATACAACCCAGCCTGCAGTTTCAGGGTTTGTTCGATCAATCGGATGCCGTTGAGTATTGATCATGGCAGACGGATCACTTCAAGACTGACTTGCTGAAATCCCAGGCCTCGGATTTCATCGACCAAGGCGACGAATTTCTCCAGCAATGTGACTTTGTCGGCGCGGACGACCACGGCCGACTCACGAGACTCAGCCAGCAGTATAGAGGGGAGTTCCCCGTCGGCGACGGGTTTGTCGTTTACGAACAGGCCGCCCTCTGATGTCAGTGTAATGATGATGGGAACGTCTTTCCGGTCGCTGACGGCCTTGGCCTTCGCCAAATTTACGGGAATCTGCCCCGTACTGATGAACGTCGCCGTCGTCAACACGATGACGAGCAAGACCAGCATCACGTCCACGAGCGGAATGACATTGATCTGATCAATGTCCTGTTTCATGCTGTGCCTTGTACTGAGTCAAAAGTTCGGCAACGCGACGCCGAAGCACGTTGTTCATGACGACACAAGGTATGGCGACCAACAAGCCAACTGCCGTGGCTTTCAATGCCAGGCTCAAGCCGATCATAATGGTGTTGACGGCCATCGTACCCGACGTCCCCATCGTGTGAAAGGTTAACATGATACCAAGGACGGTGCCGAGCAGGCCAATATAGGGAGCATTGGCGGCGACGGTTCCAATGATCACAAGACGTCTGGTGAGCGTGATTTCCAGCAGTTGTGCATTGGGGTACTGGGATAGGTCCACCCGTCGATAGAAGAGCCAGCGCTCCACGGCCACCGCGACCGACCAGAGACTCAGAACCAGGAGGAGGCCGATCACTCCGTAATCTACCGCGTGCTTTAGCGCGTCCATTGCGACTCCTTACATTCCCATTCTGGGGGTGTGATCCATGCTGGCGAGGAAGCCGGAAATCGGTTCATCAATGCCAGATCGCCGGGAATCCTGTCAATCCGTCAGCGCATGGGCACGTTGTGTTTATCGGGGAACTGGTCGGCTCGAAACAACACGGTATGTGTAGCGGATACACGAAGCTCAACAGCCGTTCCCTCCTGATAGACACTGGTCGAACTTTCGCTGCTGTGGACGATTTGGCCGGAGCCCAGCCGGACCGTATACAGATTTTCCGAGCCTCGAAACTGCCGGGCGACGATCCGGGGTCCGGCCGATTTGTTTGGGAGGAGGTGAATATCGTCGGGGCGAATCATCACAACCACTGGGGCTTCTTCTTCAGCGGCCAGTGTGTTGGGAAATATTCCCAATTCGGTATGGACCATGCCTTGTCGGACATGTCCGGTGATAAAGTCGGCCTGCCCGACGAAGTCGGCAACGAACGGCGTCAAAGGAAGGTGGTAGATGATTTCCGGCGAATCCATCTGTTCCAGCACTCCATGATTCAGCACGGCAATCCGGTCGGCCATGGCAAAGGCCTCGTCATGGTCGTGGGTGACCAAGATGGTCGTCGTTTTCATCCGGCGCAACAGCGTATGGAGTTCTTGGCGCATGCGGCCGGCCATATCGGGGTCGAGGTTACTGAACGGTTCATCCAGCAACAGCACAACCGGATTTTGTACCAACGCCCGAGCCAACGCCACACGTTGCTGCTGCCCGCCTGATAGCTCGTGCGGATAGCGCCGTTCGAATCCCTCCAAGCCAGTCAGCCGCAACATCTCGTGAACACGGTTCTCCCGATCCGATCGGGACAGGTGGCCAAGTCCGAAGGCGATGTTGCCGACGACGCGGAGGTGAGGGAACAGGGCATATTCTTGGAAGACCATCCCGACATGCCGTTCTTCTGTGGGGATCGTGTCTGAGGAAGAAGAGACCCGTTGGCCTGACAAAAAGATCTCTCCGGCCCTCACCGGTTCAAAGCCTGCGATGGCCCGTAGCACGGTGGTTTTGCCGCAGCCCGATGGCCCGAGCAGGCAGAGTATTTCCCCTTCCCGCGCTGAAAATGAAATATCACGAATAGCCGGGCGGTGCGGATCATAGGCGCAAGACACCGAGCGCAGTTCTAAAATAGGAGCTGCCGGTGCGCTTAGGTCGGCCTGGCTGTCGAGCCCGTTGGTGTCCGCAGGGGTTGGATGTGATTCAGTCGTCATCGTTCAACCTAGGCCGCACGCCAATCACGCGATAATAGAAGTGCCAACGCCGGCAAACCTACCAGCACGATCAGCAGCGCGGAGGGAGCCGCCAGTTGATAGTACTCTTCGCTCGCCTCCAGCCACACACGGATCGCCAGCGTGTCAAAACCTACCGGACGCAGGAGCAGTGTGGCCGGCAACTCTTTCATCGTTTGCAGAAACATCAGGACCCAGGCTGCGATAAAGCCATTGCGTATGAGCGGCAGCGTCACACGACGCCAGGTTGACTGAACACCGAGCCCCAATGTGCGGGCTGCTTCTTCAAGATTGGGCGTAATCTGCTGAAGCGCCGGTTCGAGCGACTGAAGTCCGGCGGGGAGAAAATGCAGCACGTAGGCGACGATCAAGACGACCACCGTGCCATAAACGAACGGTACCAGTTTGAGGCACAGCACTAAGACGGCCAGGGCTGCAACCGGTCCGGGGAGGACATAGCCGGCGTAAGCCGCCTGTAGGCAGCCCAGATTGAGCCAGGTCGGTTTCCGGCTTGCGAGATAGGCCAGCGGAAGGCCGATCAAGACTCCTGCGGTAGCGGCAAGGGCTGAAAGGAATGCGCTGTTCCAGACAAAGCCGACGAAGCGGGCATCCAAAATTGCCAGCGCTTCCGGAGATAGGCTCCATTGCACGAGCAAGTAGAAAGGAACACCGAAGGCTGCACCGAGGATGGCGGAAAGATATGCGGTAAAGGCCGCAGTCTTGATCCAGTCGCAGTCGATACGCAGTGGCGCGCGGTAGCGGCCCGTTGTTTGGTGAGATCGG
>JABMDG010000249.1 GCA_015904045.1 Nitrospira sp. | reverse complement strand
CAAGCGCCCGCCCCTCTACTTCATCGGCTATCGCGGCACGGCTCCGTCCACAGACGAACTTGTGATGCAGTATGAACGTGAGTATGGCGGGCCGTTATCCATTCGCCATGAACCGGGCTCGCCCGAATCCTGGCAAGCAACACACGGCCCCTGGTCGGCCCATGTGGTGATGCCCTTGCCGGCAAGCCACGTGGCTGAGATCATGAAGCAATTGGCCTGGGAACATCCCCTGATGGGTGCCATCGCACCGTCCCTCGCACCCATGCGAGATATGCCGGATGCGGTCCTGCTTGGCGCCCGGCTGGCCCGCTGCCTGACTCTCCTGACACAGGGAACCGCGTATGATGTGACCACGCAGGCTTACCTCAATCCATCGGATTGGCAGAATCGCCCACTGACAAACTTTCTGATGGATGATCATCTGTCTGTCGCACAAGACGAAACCGCCCGGCCCGACCAAGTCTGGTTCTACTCGTTGGGGCTGGCGAAATTCGGATTGGACGAGATCGAACTCTTTCAAGGTACAGGACTTCCGGAGAGCGCTGCGAAGGAGATTCTGAACGCAGCGGCCCATGAGCTGTTGCGTATGGGGCAGTCGCCCAAAGTCGGGACATCGATCCACCTTCCTGCGCTGGGCCAGACTCTGCGTATCGTGAACTACCGTACGGCTGCTCCGGCAGGTCGCATGATGGGATTCCGCCAACTTCAAAGTTAGCGAATCTTTTATAATACAATGACTTATCGCTTTGCGACTGAAGATCTAGGTCTTTCGGCCCGTTGACAATCTTTCAAGCCGCACAGTACAAAATTAATCTCATTGTGCGTATAGGCCAGACTCTCAACCATATGAAGGAGGATCTCAGATGAGCGACGTAGCTGCAGAAATTAAAGCGGGCGATACCGCGCCGGATTTCAACTTGAAGGACCAGGATCAGAAGGACGTGAAGTTGAGCGATTTTAAGGGCAAGAAGAATGTCGTGCTCTGCTTCTACCCGCTGGACTGGAGCCCCGTGTGTCAGGGCGAGAACAAGTGTTTGACCGATGACTTCCCCAAGTTCCAATCAGCCAACGCAGAACTCTTCGGCATCAGCTGCGACAGTTTCTTCTCGCACAAGGCTTGGGCTGACTCACTTGATCTCAAGCATCGCCTTTTGTCCGACGTCCATCGGACGACTGCCAAGGCCTACGGTCTCTACTTCGAGCCGCTCAACTGCTCCAAGCGCGCGACCGTGATCGTCGATAAGAACGGCAAGGTAGCCTACGTCAAGGTGCAGGAAATCAAGGTCGCTCGTGAGGACAAGGAAATCCTCGGCGCGCTCGCCAAACTGAGCTAGGGAGTACTGAAAGCTGAGTGCTGAGGTTTGGAGAGAAATCCTTTCCAATCTCAGCCCTCAGCACTTGTGACTATGTCCGGTACAGTTCAAGACGTCAGAGACGAGAATTACAAGGAATTCACCGACAGCGCCGGTGCGGTCGTGGCGTACGGGCTCGCTACCTGCGAACCGTGCAAGACCTACGACCCGATTCTGGAAGCCACCGCCGCACAATTCCCATCTATCAAAGTGGGCAAGGCCAAGATGCATGTGCCAGGCCGCTGCCGCGAGATCAAGAGAGCCCATACGTTCGAGACGTATCCAACCACCCACTTCTTTTCCCACGGGAAGCTGCTCCTGACGCGCGAAGGCGTCGTCGAACCCGCCGAACTCGCCGCACTGATCAACGATCATCTACTGAAATAGATCTGCCCTTCCGTCGCCAATGCTCCGACGCCTTCTCTGCCTTTGACATCTGCCGCGACATATCGATATGGTAATTCCGAAATCGACACTCGGCGCCGTCTGGACATCCTAAACCTGATACCGCTTGAACTCCTTGAGGAGCGTTGCCTATGAATAACACGATCGGTGGAGTGATCGTCGTCACGATATTGGCCGTATCGTCGCCGGTCTTGGCGCATACGGACGAATTCTTCGAATCGGTTGAGGCGCCTCATGGCGGGCAACTGCGTATGACCGGTCCGTTTCAT
>JABMDG010000248.1 GCA_015904045.1 Nitrospira sp. | reverse complement strand
CGTACAGCCGCGCATGCTAATATACGGGTGCCCGAAGTGTCAAGAAAAGCAAAGAGAAGCAGACCTCTCCCCTGAATCCTGCGGGGGCCTGCTTCTCTTCATGCTAATGAGTGTCGCGAGGCTTACTTGATCGCCGACTTCAGCTCTTTTCCTGCGGAAAACTTCGGGACCTTGGTTGCCGGAATCTTCAACGCTTCGCCGGTTCGAGGATTTCTCCCCATCCGGGCCTTGCGTTTGGAGACGGTAAAGGTGCCGAAGTTGACAAGCGAAACCCGCTTGCCCTTTCTCAGCGACGTGGTGACCGCTCCGGTGAATGCTTCAAGCGCGGTGCCCGCGGCAACTTTCGTTATACCCGCCGACGCCGCCATTTTTGCAATGAGTTCTTCCTTCGTCATCGAATCCCCTCCTTCTTGGTGAGTGGTGAAGACATCACTCCTGGTTGATCAGACGCTACGCACGCCACTGGCTTACACCGCACGATCGGATTTTGCCCGAAGTTGCTTCAACGGAATATGCAGTTCGGCGATCTTCTTTCGCAAGGTGTTCCGGTTTAATCCCAACAGCTCCGCCGCCTGAATCTGATTCCCGCGTGTCTCGCGAAGGGCCGAGGTGATCAGAGGGCGTTCCACGGCGGAAATGAGCATGGGATGCAGATTCTTAGCTGCTCCGTTCCGCATGCCCTTCACGAACTCGCCCATCTTGAGTTCCAGATAACTTTCAAGAGAATGGTCACGTGTTTTGCCCTGATGAAGCCCGTGCCCGTTCTGGTAGTCCAAGGATTGGAACGTCTTGGCCGTTCTCTTCAACACCGCACGGGAGCCCGTCATCACCAATGTTTGTGACGGGTCGATATATTCCCGCAGGGCCAGCGCCTCATCGGTTGCCCCACGAGACTCGACGACCACGGCATCGAATTGATGCTTGGTCATCTCTCTGCGGAGCGCCGCCGCATCTCGCACCACGGTGATGGAGGCGTCCCGAAAGGCTTGTTTGATCTGCGCCTGTACTCCCGCATCAGCTGTCAGCAGCAGAACAGAAAATACGGATGAAGGCACCGGCATGAAGGCACCACGCGAAGAAGAAGAGGGCGGGATTATTGCCCAGGGCGCCCATGATGTCAATGGAATTTTATCGAAAAAAGCTGCCGATGTGCTCCCTGCAAGGATTTCCGTCGTTTCGCTAGCAAAGAAGCGATACAGAATAACTAGTTGCGGAAGGGAATCACTTCCGGCTTTGTCGAATTCTAAAATTTCAATGAGATGGAGTGCTATGGAAGAAAGCCGAGCGTGATTGGGAAAGTCGATCTTATTATGGGAGAGGATTGTCGACTTGCTCACATGAGCTCACTCCGTAGCCCCTGCGATACCTTCGGCTTGACAGTCAGGTTTAGAAAGATGTATATAAATCGTAATTCCTACCGGAATAATCAAGAATGAAAGTGTCTCAGCGTGCAACCTATGGAATTATGGCGGCTATCGATCTCGCCATGAACGGGAAAGAAGCTCCGGTTCAGGCTCGCGCCATCGCCAGGCGACAAGCGATTCCCATTCGGTTTCTGGAGCAAGTCCTCCATTCAATGAAAAAGGCTGGGCTTGTAGAGAGTCTTCGGGGTGCACAAGGCGGATATATGTTGCGTAAGGAGCCATCGGCCCTTTCGGTGGCGGACATCCTGGAAGTACTGGATGGGCCGGTCTTTCACCGTGTGTTCCAGAGAGATCAACCGTTCGGCCGGCATCTGCCCAAGCAAGAATTGTTGCTGGGGCAGGTCTGGAAGCAAGTGGCTCAGGCTGAGCACGAGGTGCTCAACCGCGTCACGATCGACGAATTGGCCGGCCGTCAACGGGCAATCGAAGAGCGGCGTAACCCGATGTATCACATTTGAACCGGTCTTGAATCATGTGCCCTTCGGCCCGTCGCGGCGGAGGGTGAAGGAGATGTCCTTATGAGCCCGACGCAACCTCTCGCGGTCCCAGCGATCGAGACCCACCCAATCCCTTCGGCAATTGCCGAAGAAATCGACACGTTCGAGGCCGAGGCTCTGCGGTTGCTCTCCGGCGATGTGTCGTTGGACCTCTTCAAGCCGTTCCGCTTGCAGTATGGGATTTATGGGCAGCGGCAGGCCGGCGTGCAAATGGTGCGGATCAAAATTCCGTTCGGGGGCCTTTCTGCCAATCAGCTCCGCCGGGTGGCGGAACTGGCCGACCGGTATGCGACCGGCGTGGGCCATGTGACGACCCGGCAAGATATCCAAATGCATTTCGTCGAGCTCAAGGATGTGCCGACGATCATGCGGGGGCTCGCCGAAGTCGGATTGACGACCAGGGAGGCCTGTGCCAACACGGTGCGCAATGTGACGGCGTGCCATTTAGCCGGTGTCTGCCGTGGGGAAGTGTTCGATGTCACCCCCTATGCGAAGACGGTTGCGTACCATCTGTTGCGTAATCCCCTTAATCAGAGTCTGCCCCGAAAGTTCAAAATCGCCTTGTCGGGGTGCGCGCACGATTGTGCGCTGACTCCCATCCACGATATCGGGCTGCTGGCCGTTAAACGGGCGGACGGGGTCATTGGCTTTCGCATGGTGGCCGGCGGTGGGTTGGGTTCCGCCCCTCGCGTGGCGCAGTTGCTGCGGGACTTCACGCCGATGGATGAGCTGATTCCGAGTATCGAGGCCGTCATCAAGGTGTTCGATACCTTGGGCAACCGCAAGAACCGCAACAAGGCCCGCATGAAATTCGTGATCGACAAGCTGGGCTTTGAGGAATTCAAACGGCGCTGGGAGACGGCGTATGTGTCCATGGGGCATGCGGTTCCCCAGCATGAGCCGATCCGGCTCCTCCAGCACCAGGATGAGCCACCGGCGCTGATCATGCCGCTCCGCACCGGCGCAGCACATGGCAACGGGATCGGGAACGGCCATGGAGTTCAGAGTGGTCAAGAGACGCCGTTCGAGATGTGGAAACGCACCAATGTGATTACGCAAAAGCAAGACGGCTATGTCACGGCCGCGATCAAGCTCTTTATGGGCGATATCACCGCGGAGCAGATGCTCGTGGTGGCCGATCTGGCGGAACGCTATTCCAACGGCAACCTCCGGACGACCATCAATCAAAATATCGTCATTCGGTGGATTCCCGAACAGCAGGTCGAGGCTCTCTACGGCGATCTCGCCGCGCAAGGATTGGCCGATCCCGGTGCCGAGCTGGTGGAGGACATCATTGCGTGCCCAGGCACCGATACCTGTGGCCTGGGCATTACATCCTCCAAAGGCTTGGCGCGCGCCCTGGCGGAAGTGTTCCCCGCCGGACGGGTGCCGGCGGATCTGGCGGGTGTCGATGTGAAGATCAGCGGGTGTCACAACTCCTGCGCACAGCACCATATCTCCACGATCGGACTGCATGGAGTGGGGAAGCGGATCGGGGAACACACGCTGCCGATGTATGAACTGCATCTGGGGGGGAAGGTGCACGGCGCCGCCAAGATCGGGCAGATGACGGTGAAACTGCCGGCCAAAGCCGTGTCGGCGGCCATCACGCATTTGATCGATGTGTATCGACGTGATCGAAAGCCCGGAGAAAGCATGCCGGCCTTCATCGACCGTGTTGGGAAGCATGCACTCAAGGACGAACTCATTCCCTATACGATCGTACCATCGTACGAGGATGACCCGAGCTTCTATTATGACTGGGAAGGAGAGGAACCGTTCATCCTCGAAGATCTCGGTCCCGGTGAGTGCGCCGGCGGAGCCCTGGAGATGATCGAAAACGGCATTCTCGAAGCCGACCAGGAACTCTATCAGGCCAAACTGCTGGTGGAAAAGCATCAGTACTCGGTCTCGGTGAACAAGTCGTACCGTGCCGTATTGGCGGCGGCGAAAGCCCTGCTGGTGACGGAGGGGCTTGAACCGTCGACTGATGCAGAAACGTTTATCGAATTCGATAGCCGGATTGCGCAGAAGGGCGTGGTACCCACGAAATACCGTGCACTGAGCAAGATCGTGGGCGATCTGGGGCCGAAGGAGACGACGGAGGAATCCGCGCGGGAAAAGATGCTGTTCGCGAAGGGATTTGTCGATGCTTGCCGGGTGGCGACGGACCAGATCGGGAAGGACCTGAAGCTGTCAGCCGTGAAAGAAGAGCAGCCTCCTGCTGTACCGGTACCCGTTGGAACCAAGCCGGCTGCTCCGGCTCCGACCGCCGCGCCGGTGTATGACCTGCGCGGCGTGGCCTGCCCGATGAACTATGTCAAGACGAAGCTCAAACTCGAAATGATGGATGCTGGGGAGAAGCTGGAAGTCTGGCTGGATGCGGGCGAGCCGATCAAGAACGTGCCGATGAGTTTGAAGAACGACGGGCACAAGATCTTGGTGCAAGAGGCGCTGGAGGCCGACGCGTCGCACTATCGCGTGCTGGTCGAAAAAGTCGGAGAGTGAAAGGCCTGAGAGCGATGGGAGTGGACGGGGGGCCGGAACTGATTGCCGGGCTACGATCGTTGAGCGACTCGCTCGAGGTAAAGCAGCCGCAGGACGTGCTGGTCGCCGCGATTGAGCGCTATGCGCCCAAGATTGTTCTGGCGTGTAGCTTCGGCGCGGAAGATGTCGTGTTGGTCGATATGATCCACCGGATCAATCCGTCCGTGCCGCTGTTCTATCTCGATACCGAGTTTTTGTTTCCCGACACCTATGCAACGCGAGATCGGATCATTGAACGGTATGACTTGAAGCCGGCGCAAGTGATCCAGATGAAATCATTGCTGACTCCAGAGCGCCAAGCTCAGCAGTATGGGGACGCCCTTTGGACAACTGACCAAGGGAAGGATCAGTGCTGCAAGCTCAGAAAAGTGGAGCCGCTGACCCGTGCGCTGCAGGGATTCGATGCCTGGATCACTGGCCTGAGAAGAGATCAGGCCCCGACTAGAGCACATATCAAGATGATCGAATGGGATGAGCGGTTTCAATTGGTGAAGGTCAATCCTCTTGCCAAATGGAGTTGGACCGAAGTCTGGACGTATATCAAACTATACGAAGTTCCCTACAACCCACTGCACGACCAGAATTACCCCAGTATCGGCTGCACCTATTGCACGAAGCCGGTCATGCCGGGCGAAGATCCCCGCTCAGGCCGCTGGCAGGGCAGCGCGAAAACCGAATGCGGATTGCACAAGGCCTGACATGCCATTTGAAGCCATACTCGCCAAAGTTGCCAAAGGTCCCAAGGCGTCCAAGGACCTCACGTGGGATGAGTGCCGGCAGGCAATGAAGGCATTGGTTGAAGGGGAGGCGACTCCGACACAGGTCGGCGCGTTTCTGATTGCCATGCGGTTCAAGACAGAATCGGTCACCGAGTTGGCTGCGCTGACGGCCGCGGCACGCCAGTATGTGCCGCCGCTCGCGGTGTCGCGGGATTTGGCACTAGTGGATGTCCCGACGTATGCCGGAAAGCAGGACACCTTCCACGCGATCGTGGCCGCCGCCATCGTCGCATCGGCGGCCGGCGCCGCGGTTTTGATGCACGGCTACGACGGTATTCCCGGACGGCCAGGCGCCGCCGGGGTGTTGAAAGCCCTGGGCATTCCGGTGGAGGCGAATCCCAAGCAGGTCGCCGAAGAAGTGAACCGAAGGGGCTTTGCCTATCTGGACATCGGGCTCTACCATCCACCCGTCTATCGATTCCTAGAAATGCGCCAAGAACTCGGCGTCAGGAACGTGTTTCATCCGATTGCCCGGCTGCTCAATCCGGCCCGGGCACCGGTGCAGCTCGTCGGATTGTCCCACCCGCCGTATTTTGAGAAAACAGCCGAGGCGCTGCGCATGCTCGGCACGGCCAGGGCGCTGATCATTCGAGGCGTCGAGGGCGATCCGGAACTGTCCGCCTCCATGGTGACGCGAGTCCTGGAACTGCGCGATGAGCGCATCATGCCGCTGGGAGTGGCACCTAAAGACTTTGGACTCGGGTTCGTCCCATCACGAGAGATGGCTGGGTTTCCGCCCGATCAGCGGAATAAGGAGGCCGAGTTGCTCCGCCGTATTCTTCAGAACCGGGTTCAGGGCGGGCCAAAGGAGTGGGTACTCATGAACGCCGCGATGCTGCTCTATGCCGTCGGGAAGGGCGATTCGCTTGCAGCCTGTTTCCCCGTTGCTCGGGCGGCAGTGGAAGGCGGCGCGGCGGCGCGCAAGCTGGAGGAGTTGGCGCAAACGCCAGTGGCAGCGTAACACGGATAACAGAAAGAAAAGGACATGAAGCATCTGCGGCAGCTTGAAGATCAAAGCGTCTATATTTTCCGGGAAGCGTACAAGCATTTCGACAACCTGGCCATGCTCTGGTCGATGGGCAAGGATTCGACCGTGCTGTTGTGGCTGGCCCGGAAAGCGTTCTTCGGTCATGTGCCGTTCCCGCTTCTGCACGTGGACACCAGCTACAAGATTCCTGCGATGATCGAGTATCGTGATCGGCTGGCCCGCGAATGGGGCTTGAACTTGGTCGTCGGGCAAAACAAAGAAGCACTCGCCGCCGGCATGAACCATACGTT
>JABMDG010000247.1 GCA_015904045.1 Nitrospira sp. | reverse complement strand
TCGCCTGCGTCGGCATATCGTAGGCGGACGTGCTGCCGAGGACCACCAGCCGACTGGATCGCAAGCCGAGTCCCTTGGCAAAGTCTTGAACCAGTTCGAGCGGCTCGGCGGGAAAACACCAGAGCAGGTCGCTGTCCGGGGTAATCTGGTTCCAAGTCGTTTGATCGTGAAGGTCGAATCGAATGCGGCGGTCCGGCGCCACATGACTCAAATGCTTCTCCGGCTCACGGCTCGTGGCCAGAACGCGGACATATCGATCCTCGGCCAGAGGCAGAACGAAACGGGCGGTGTAACCCGACCCCAGGATGATGAGCCTCTGGCGCAAACCGCTGGTCCTCCGGCTAAACCTGGGGACAGTGTGCCAGCTTCCGGTCACGAGAGTCTATGGAAAACACAGTGTTTTCGTTGGCATATACCTTTCATGATGTTATAAAAACACTACGATCCCGAACAGAATTGGTGCGCAGGAGACTACGATGAAAACACGGATGTGGTTGTGGGTCATGCTGCCGGGTTTGCTGCTTCTTTCCGGTTGTCCAGATGGAGGAGGGGGTGTAGGAGGAGGATTTGGACAGAGCGGCAGTGGCACAATCGTCTATCTGGCGGATCAAGATACCCCGGGCGTATCTGAATTGTATTTTGCGACCTCCGGCGCCAGAGTGACCCCCAGCTTGGCACCTGGAAGGAGCATCACGCGCTTCGCCATAACACCGGACCGCACCGCGGTCGTCTATCTCGCGGATCAGGATACCGACGACATCTTTGAGCTTTACCGAGTCAATCTCACGGCGCCGGGCGTGAGTACCAAGCTTAGTGGGGCTTTCACGGGCAGCGAAGATGTGACAGATTTCGCAATTACACCTGATAGCGCAAGTGTCGTGTACGTCGCGGACCAGGAAATCGACGAAAAGTTTGAGTTATATCGCACCGTGTTCAGTACACTTGCAAACACGAAGCTCAATGCTCCCCTCGACCTTACCGAAGACGTGGCAGACTTCAAGGTAATGCCGAATAGTATAGGAGTTATCTACCGCGCCGATCAGGACACCGATACGGTCAATGAACTCTACCAAGTGGCATTTTTGACTCCAACTGTTGCTTCTCGTTTGAATGCGGCGCTCGCACTTGGCCGCAATGCGTCAGCTCAATATGCCATTGCCCCCGACAGTAACAGCGTCGTGTATATTGCCGATCATGATGGCGCTGGGATCGATGAATTGTTTCAAGTGTCCTTCGGCTCACCCGGGACAAGTACGAAGTTGAATGCGGCACTTGTTCTTGGCCAAACTGTAACAGCTTTCGAAATCGCGCCTAACAGCACCAGCGTGATTTATCTTGCCGATCAAGATACCCAGACCATCTTTGAACTGTATAGGAAGATTATCGGGGGAGCTAATAGTAAGCTCAGCGGAACAATCACGGGCAATGAAGATGTGACAACGTTTGCTGTCATCCCGGACGGTAGCGGCGTCGTCTACATTGCGGACCAGGACACCAATGACATTTTCGAGTTGTACAGGACAACTTTTGCCGGGGGTAATACCAAACTCAATTCGGCTATTACCGCTGGTGGCAACGTAAACGATGCTCAAGTAATTCCCGATAGTACAGGTGTCGTCTATTTGGCCGATCAGGACACCAACGGTGTGAATGAATTGTACCGGGTATTGTTTGCCGGCGGCGGCACCACGAGACTCAATCCGGGTCTCACCGCCGGCAAAAATGTCCTGAGCTATATGGTTTCTCCCGATAGTGGGAGCGTGCTCTATCGAGCCAATCAAGACAATGTGAACATTGTGGAATTGTTCAGGACGTTCTATGCGAATGCCGGTGGCAGCACCAAGCTGAACAGCACGCTCGTTGTCGGCCAAGACGTGACCGATTTTGCCATCCGATAATTCCTCCTCGTTCTGATGCAGGGTCTTCCCCTTGACTCGCCTTGAAGCTCCTCCTACCATCGGGGAATGCCTCTGCCGTATTTCCATCCCTTAATCTCCGAATGGTTTCAGTCCCACCTCGGTGAGCCGACGGATGTGCAACAACAAGCGTGGCCGGCGATTCAATCCGGATCGGATGCGCTGATTGCCGCGCCGACGGGATCCGGCAAGACCCTCGCGGCCTTTCTCTCCTGTATCGACGGGCTTTTCCGACAAGCCCTCGCACGCGAACTCGCCGACCATACCTATGTGCTCTACGTCTCGCCGCTCAAGGCCCTGAGCAACGACATCCAGAAGAACTTGCAGAAGCCGCTGGCCGAAATCGGCCAGATGGCGCTTCAAGCCGGCCTCTTGATGCCGGACCTCCGGGTGCTGGTCCGGACGGGTGACACACCCATGGCAGATCGGCAACAGATGTTGAAGCGGCCGCCGCATATCCTCGTGACGACGCCGGAGTCTCTCTTCATTCTGCTCACCGCCGAGAAAAGCCGCCGCATGCTTCACACGATCCGCACGGTGATCGTCGATGAAATTCATGCGCTTGCTCCCAATAAACGCGGCGCACATCTCGCGTTGTCGCTGGAACGGCTGGAAGCCCTCACGCCTGTCAAGCCGCAACGTATCGGGTTGTCAGCGACGCAGCGGCCGATCGAACTGGTGGCGCAGTTTCTGGTCGGCAATCGACACGCGGCAATCGCCAACCGTCAACCGTCATTCGTGTCCGGCTCAGCACTCAGCACTCAGTCCACAGCCCTGCCCCCCTGCACCATCATCGACGTGGGTCATCGCCGTGAACTCGATCTAGCCGTCGAAGTGCCGAAAGACGAATTGAGCGCGGTCGCCACGAATGCGATTTGGTCAGACGTGTACGATCGAGTAGCGGAACTGGTTCGGCAACATCGCTCGACCCTGGTTTTCGTGAACACCAGACGGTTGGCCGAACGGGTCGCGCATTCTCTTGAAGAGCGCCTTCACGACTTGGGGTCCGATGCCGTGGCGGCACACCACGGGAGCCTCTCGAGGCAGATCCGGCTCCAGGCGGAAGATCGTCTGAAGACCGGCAAGACACGCGTCGTCATCGCCACGGCCTCCTTGGAATTGGGCATCGATGTGGGCACGGTGGATCTGGTCTGCCAAATCGGGTCGCCCCGTGCCATTGCCACCTGCCTGCAGCGGGTAGGGCGGGCAGGCCATTGGATCAAGGCAATTCCCAGGGGGCGGCTGTTCGCCATGACGCGGGATGAATTGCTTGAATGCGCGGCGCTCGTACGGGCGATCCGTGGCGGCATCTTGGATCAGATCGAGGTGCCGGTGGCGCCGCTGGATATTCTGGCGCAGCAGATCGTGGCCGCCGCCGCCAGTCAAACCTGGCACGAAGATGACTTGTTCGCGATCTGCCGCCGGGCCTACCCTTATCGTGACTTGGCGCGGGGGGAATTCGACGCCGTCGTGCGGATGCTGGCTGACGGTATCGCGACATCACGAGGTCGAGGGCAGGCGTACCTGTTTCATGACCGCATCAACCGCCGGCTCAAGGGGCGGCGCGGAGCGCGCCTCGCGGCCATCACGTCCGGAGGTGCGATTCCAGATACGGCGAACTACGCCGTCGTAGCCGAGCCGGACGGAACCGTCGTGGGGTCGGTCGATGAAGATTTTGCCGTGGAAAGCTTGGCCGGCGACATCATGCTGCTGGGTAATACCTCGTGGCGCATCAAAGGCATCGAAGCGGGAAAGGTGCGAGTGGAAGACGCACAGGGCGCTCCACCCAACATTCCCTTCTGGCGCGGCGAAGCGCCCTCGCGGACACCAGAGTTGTCAGCGGAAGTGGCGGCATTGCGCCGGGAGATCGCTGATCGGCTGTCTTGCTCCGATCAGGTGATCGGCCGTCCGCTATCAGCCATCGCCTGGTTGAAAGTCGAGTGCCGCTTGGATCAGCGGGGTGCTGAGCAGGCAGCGGCCTACGTCCAAGCCGGCGTTGCCGTGCTGGGAACTGTGCCGACCCAAGACACCATCATCGCTGAGCGGTTCTTCGATGAAAGCGGCGGGATGCAGTTGGTCATTCATGCGCCGTTCGGGGGCCGCATCAACCGGGCATGGGGGCTCGCTCTTCGGAAACGCTTTTGTGTCACGTTTGATTTTGAGCTGCAAGCCGCGGCGACGGATAACGGCCTTGTCCTTTCGCTCGGCGAGCGGCACAGTTTCCCGTTGGATTCGGTGTTCAGCTACGTTCCTTCGCGCGCGGTGAAGGAGGTGTTGATCCCGGCGTTGCTGCAAGCGCCCATGTTCATGACCCGATGGCGCTGGAACGTCAGCCGCGCACTGGTATTACTCCGGTTCGTGAACGGGAAGAAGGTGCCGCCTCAGATTCAGCGGATGAAAGCCGAGGACCTGATGGCAGCCGTCTTTCCTGACGCGCTGGCTTGTCAGGACAACATGGTCGGTGAGCGCACGCGACAGATTCCCGATCATCCACTGGTAAACGAAACGGTCAGGGATTGCCTCACGGAAGCGATGGATGTCGAAGGCCTCACGGACATCCTTGCCCGCATCGAGCAGGGCTCGATCCGATGCGTCGCCGTGGATACGCCGGCCCCTTCGCCGTTTTCCCATGAAATTCTGAACGCCAATCCTTATGCGTTTCTCGATGATGCGCCGCTGGAGGAGCGTCGCGCCCGCGCCGTGGAGATGCGCAGAAGCCTCCCTCCGGATATGGCGGGGCAGGTCGGGGCGCTCGATCCGTCGGCGATCGAAACGGTGATGCGGGAATCCTGGCCGGTGGTCCGTGATCCGGATGAACTGCACGATGCATTGCTCACTCTGCTCTGGCTGCCGGAGTCGTCGGCTCAACCGTGGTCCGTGCATGTTCAAGCGCTTGTCGAGTCTGGGCGGGCAGGTTCACTGACTGTGAGAAGAGAGGGGGCCTCCGTCAGCGGGTGGGTTGCCACCGAACACCGAGCAAGCATTGAACGGGTATTCGTCGGTACAGACGAGGACCGACTCGATGCGATCGTCCTTGGCTGGATGGAGAGTATCGGTCCGACGACCGCGGTCGAGTTGGCCGACCGTCTGTATCTTGCGCCGGACCAAGTCGCGCATGCCATGCTCCGCCTTGAAGCCTCCGGCCAAATCCTCCGCGGCTCTTTTCGTTTGAACTCAGCACTCAGTCCTCAGTCCTCAGCACCGGCTCCGGAGTGGTGCCATCGCCGGTTGTTAGCGCGCATCCACCGGCTGACGATCGGCAAACTGCGCAAGGAAGTGGAACCGGTCACAGCAGCTGACTTCATGAAGTTCTTGTTCCAATGGCAGCATGTCGCGCCAGGCTCCAGACTGCACGGGGAACCTGGACTCTTGGAAGCGGTCAGGCAATTGGCCGGCTTTGAATCCGCCGCCTCCACCTGGGAGCCGCACCTGTTACGCCTGAGAATGACGAAGTATGGACCGGAGCTGTTGGACCGGCTCTGCTTGAGCGGCGCCGTGAGTTGGGGACGGCTCTCACCGCATCCGCGTCTTATGGGGCCCGCCGAGGGAGCGCGCCCAGCTCGGATCCTGGCGACTAGCGTGTCGCCGATCAGCCTCTTCCCGCGAGAGGACGGGGAATGGCTCTTGGCGGCGTTCCGGGACACGACGGAAAGCACACCGGGTGACTCATCCTGCGGCCTCGGTGTCGTGGCGCAAAACCTTCGGCGTACGCTTACTGAACGTGGCGCCTGTTTTTTCGCCGATCTCGTGCGTGCAAGCGGATCTCTGGCCACTGAGGTAGAAGAAGGCCTGTGGGAATTGATTGCCGCCGGCGTCGTCACTGCCGATGGTTTTGATAATCTTCGTGCCCTGATCGATCCTCATCGCCGGAGGGCGGAAGGACGAGAACGGTCTCGCCGTCCGCGTCATGCCGCCGGACGATGGTCGTTACTCAGACAAGCTGAGAGCTGTCAGCTGTCAGCTGTTAGTGTGAATGAGCGCGTCGCGCGGCAATTGTTACGCCGTTACGGGGTGGTCTTCCGGGATGTGCTGATGCGCGAGCCCCTCGTACCGTCCTGGAGAGATCTGTTAGTGCAGTATCGACGAATGGAAATGACGGGGGAGGCCCGAGGCGGGCGGTTCGTGTCCGGATTTGTCGGGGAGCAGTTTGCGCTGCCGGAAGCCCTTGAGGTCTTGCGCACGACCCGGAAGAGCGGGGGTCATGCTGCTTACGAAGTGAAGGTTTCTGCCTGCGATCCACTCAACCTGGCCGGGAGTATTCTTCCGGGGCCGCGCATTCCCGCGGTAACCACGAACTTCTTGGTGTTTCGCGACGGGAGTCTTACCCGGGTGGTAACAGGACGCGGCGAGATACCGGGCGCACGTCATCTTACCGCGGCAACTGGATAGGCCAGGCTACTGCGGTGCCGGAATGGCCAGGAGCGGGCAGCGCGCGCCACGCAACACGCGCTCCATGGTGCTGCCCCGCATTATATCGAGTAACGAATGGTGTCCCTCGGTCGTCATGACGATCAGGTCCACGTCGAACTCCGCTCCCATTCCCAAGATGACATCGACAACATCCCCGTGGCAGATCATGGTGCGCCACACCACGCCATTGTGCATGGGATAGCGAAGTGCGCTAAGCATTCGGTCGTCTCCCACATGGATCAGGAGACCGGTCAGTCTCTCGCACCCCAGCGTCACCGCCAGCCGTGCAGTCAGATCGATGGCTATCTGGGGATCGGGCTTCTCATTGACAGGAATGAGCACGCGGCGGAGTTTGGGCTCCCCCGTTTCCTTCACCACGAATCCTTCGACATGCGTCGGCACGAACAGGGTAGCGGTATGACTGATGCGGGCCACCGGCTCCGCGACAGCCCGATGCTGCCACCGCTCGAAGGCCCCGAACTGATGCGTCGCCATGACAAGAAGATCGGCAGGATGAGCGGCCAACTGGCGCAGCAGCGCTTCAGTCGGATTGCTTGATGTGGCGCAGGTTTTCTGCAGTGACAAACCCGCTTGAGCAACGTGTTCTTCCCCGCTGCCAGGGGGAAGGAGTTTCCACTGCGCGAGCATCGGACTGACCCGGGGAAAGTCCTCGAAATCAC
>JABMDG010000246.1 GCA_015904045.1 Nitrospira sp. | reverse complement strand
CGCATGGCTGGCGCCTCGGAGGATCTGCCCTCGCTGGCCAACTTGTCCTGGTGGGAGCTGTTGCGCGATGAGCAGTTGCAGCAACTCATTCGAACGGCGCTGGCGGAAAACAGAAATCTTCAGCATGCTGTGGCCACCGTCGAAGAATTTCGTGCCCGTGCCTTGATCGCCCGCTCGGATTATTTTCCGGGGGTCACCGTGGCCGCGAGCGCACCGGCTGGACGCAAGGCCAACTTTCTCTTTCCAGGCTTCGCCAGCCCGTTCAACTATTACCTGGTGGGTAACCTGGCATGGGAAGTGGATCTGTGGGGACGGGTCAGGCGTATGAACGAAGCGGCCCGCGCCGAATTGCTTTCGAAGGAAGAAAATCGACGCGCGGTGACCATTCAGTTGGTGAGCGCTGTCAGCGAAGCGTATTTCAATCTGCTCCAGTTCGACGCACAATTGGATATCGCCAAACGGACGCTGCAATCGTGGGAAGAGTCGGTTCGTATTTCACAAGCCCGTCTGAAGCAGGGACTCAGTTCAAAGCTGGATACGGATCAATTTGAGGCGGAGCGGGCCAATGCCGCAGCTCGCACGGCCGAACTTGAACGGCAGATGGTGCAGGCGGAGAATCATGTCAGCGTGTTGATCGGCCGCAAGCCCATTGCCATCGCGCGGGGCCGTTCGCTGGATGAACAAGCCGTGCCCCCGGAGGTGCCGCCAGGGCTGCCGTCGGACTTGTTGTTACGGCGGCCGGATCTGCTGCAAGCCGAGCAACAGCTGGCGGCGGTCACGGCACGAATAGGAGCGGCCAAGGCGGAGCGATTCCCGAGAATTACGTTGACCGGACTGGTCGGCCTAGCTCATCCGGAGCTGTCCTTGATTTTTACCGATTCGTCTTCTTTCGGTGTGGTTGGTGCAGGGCTGGCAGCCCCTCTCTTGAATGCTCAAGTGTTGGGTTTCCAACAGGAGGCGGTGGAAGCTCAAAACCGGCAAGCCTTAGCCCAGTATCAGCAAGCGGTGCTTACGGCCTTTCGGGAGGTCGAGGATGCGCTTGTTGCGGTCCATACGGCGCGCACCCAAAGTGAGGCTCAGAGGCAGCAGGTTGTGGCATTACAATCAGCGCTGAAACTGGCCGAACTGCGCTATAAAGGTGGGCTGGCGAATTATCTCGAAGTGCTCGTGGCCCGGCGGAATCTGTTTGAGGCAGAATTGGGATTGACCAACACCCGCCGATTGCACCTCGTGTCGATTGTTCAGCTGTACAAAGCCTTGGGTGGAGGCTGGTCGCCGGATATGAAATCAACTGACGACAAGCAAGGATAGGTGGTTCGTGGAGAAGCCGGCACCAATTCAATTTCCGATTCACGAGCTGCTCACTCGTCGCTGGAGCCCGCGCGCCTTCGACGAGCGGCCGATTGAGCCGCAGAGATTGAAGAGCCTGTTTGAAGCGGCCCGGTGGGCGCCTTCGTCGAACAACGAGCAGCCCTGGCGGTTTATCGTTGCCAGCAAGGATCAGCAGCCGTCGTACGAGCGGCTTTGTGCTTGTCTCGTCGAAGGCAACCGCGTGTGGGCCTCACACGCGCCGGTGTTGATCCTGTCCGTGGCGAGCCTGAACTTCACGGATAGCGGGAAACCGAATCGGCATGCCCTGCACGACACCGGTATGGCAACGGAGAACCTCCTGCTCCAAGCGACGGCGCTCAAGCTCGCCGCTCATCCGATGGCCGGCTTCGACGTGGAACAGGCGCGCGTCAACCTCAAGATTCCGTCCGGTTATGAGCCGGTCGCTATGATCGCTGTCGGCCACCCCGGCGATCTAAGTATTCTGCCGGAGCGGCTCAAACAGCGTGAGCTGGCTGCTCGTGAGCGTGACCAGGTTTCCGGCTTCGTGTTTTCCGGAGAATGGGGTCTGCCCTCGCCGCTTTGAGCGTGATGCGTCGTTTGTGAAGCGTATCTCGCAAACAAAGAGGTGGCACACGTTCTTCACGTCCTGCGCTTCACGAGATACGCTTCACGAGGAACATGTGTCCAGGAAGGTTTGCGACGAACTGTCATGAAAAGTGCAGGCTGGGAACACGTTGCGAACAGATAGCCAGGAGGCACAACATCTTGCGCGAGTCGATCCCGTCATGCGCCGATTGATCCGTGAAATAGGCCCCTGTACGTTGAGTCAAAACATCCGCCGATCGCCGTTCGAGTCGCTGGCCCGGGCCATCGCATATCAGCAGTTGCACGACAAGGCTGCGGAGAGTATCTTGCGGCGCTTCATTGCGCTATTCCCCGGACGCCGATTCCCCACACCGGATGACGTCCTGGCGATACGCCCACGGTCGATTCGAGCCGCAGGTTTTTCGCGCGCAAAGATCCTGGCACTGCGTGATTTGGCTTCGAAGACCCTCGATGGCACGGTGCCGGTGAACCGAGTTATCGCACGGTTGGACGATGAGGCGATCGTCAAACGGCTGATTGAAGTCCGCGGCGTCGGGCGTTGGACGGTCGAGATGCTGCTCATTTTTCAATTGGGCCGGCCCGATGTGCTGCCTATCGACGATTATGGGGTGCGTAAAGGATTCCGGCTCGCCTACGGGCTTCGGACAATGCCAACCCCCCACGAAGTCCGACGCTATGGCGAACAATGGAAACCGTATCGGACGACTGCCGCGTGGTATCTCTGGCGCGCCGCGGATCGCGCAAAGGGGAATGTGACGGTGCTCTGATGGCCGATCCACTGAAACGGCTCGATTCCAATGTCCCAGGCAAGTTCTTTGTTGATGCCACGTGCATCAACTGCGACACGTGCCGGCAATTGGCGCCGAACAATTTTGAGGAGGTCGGCGAGTTCTCCGCCGTCTCGCGCCAGCCCGAATCTGACGACCACGTTCATCGAGCGTATCAGGCCTTGCTGGCCTGCCCCGTAGGAGCCATTGGTACGGACCAGAACGACAAATCGGCACTGACTTCCGCCATGGACAGTTTCCCGTTGCCCATTGAGGGGAACGTCTATTACTGCGGCTTCAATTCAGAGAAGTCCTTCGGTGCGAACAGCTTCTTCGTGGAGCATGCGAACGGCAACTGGCTGATTGATTCGCCGCGCTATCTCAAACATCTGATTACCGCTTTCGAACAGCGAGGTGGCATCAAGTATATCTTCCTCACCCACGAAGATGACATCGCCGATGCCGACAAATATGCGACACATTTCGGCGCGAAACGGATCATCCATGCCGGTGACGCCGATGTCGTTCCCGATGCGGAATGGTTCGTGGAGGGGGTGGAGCGGACGCAACTGGCTGATGATTTTTATGCCATTCCGGTGCCTGGTCATACTGCCGGTAGTATGGCACTGCTTTACAATGAAAAGTTTCTTTTCACCGGGGACCATCTGTGGTGGAATCCCCAGTCGCAGACATTGCAGGCTCCCACGCAACGGGTCTGGCGGGCGAAGGTGCTGACGGCGTCCATCCGGAAACTGCTGGACCATCAATTCGAGTGGATTTTGGCAGGGCATGGGGATCGGGTCAAGTTGTCCCATGAGGCCATGTGGTGGCAGATCAACGCGCTGCTGGACCGGCGTCATGATGGTTCCCCGAGTGTCCGGTAGGGGCATGATAAGCGTTTAGATTGGGAGGAAATCTGGATATGGCTGCATTGAGCGGGAAAGTGGCGATTGTGACAGGGGCGTCGAATGGAATCGGTCGGGCGATCGCGGAGCGATTTGCCGAAGACGGAGCGATAGTCGTCATCAATCATTCCAAAAGCCCCGAGAAGGCGCAACAGGTCGTGATCGGCATTCAAGCCAAGGGCGGCAAGGCGGTTGCCTTCCAGGCGGACATGAGCCGGGTGTCCGAGGCGCGGCGGCTGGTGCGCGAGACGGCCAAACAGTTCGGCCGGCTGGATATTCTTGTGAACAATGCCGGCCGGTTCATGCCCAAGCCGCTGGCAGAGACGACCGAAGAGGATTTTGACCAGGTCGTTGCGCTGAATGCCAAGGGACCGTACTTTGCCATGCAGGAGGCGGCGCTCGTGCTCAAGGACGGGGGACGGATCGTAAACATTTCGACCGACGGCACGCACTTGAGCTTTCCTGGAGCCACCGCCTATCTCGGCAGCAAGGGTGCACTGGAACAATATACGAGAGGATTGGCCCAGGAGCTCGCGCCACGAAAAATTACGGTGAATACCGTGTCGCCTGGGTTCACGGAAACGGGAATGATGACGGATCAGTATCGCCAGATCGGCATACAGATGTCGCCCCTCAAGCGGCTGGGGACGCCGAAAGACATTGCCGACGTGGTGGCGTTCATCGTGAGTGATGAGGCCCGCTGGATCACGGGGCAGAACGTTCATGCAGGCGGCGGCATCGTGATGTAGAGGCCGTCCGTCAGGTCGTATTTCCAATACACGCGCGACGCTTCGTGACGAACCCATTCTTCAACTGGATTGACCGCAACATCCTCTCGCTCGGTCGCGAGATGCGGCTGTCGTACCTGCCGCCGCTCATGGTCTATATGGCCTACGGCATCTCAGGACTCACCGGGATCGTCGGTACTTTCTTCGTCAAAGACTACCTTGGACTCTCCGCTTCGTTTCTCGCCGCGCTCGGCTTCTGGGCCGGGATTCCCTGGGCGCTTAAGATGCCCATCGGTCACACCGTCGATTTGCTCTGGCGTTGGAAAGGCTGGTTGGTTGGGATGGGGGCGGCATTGCTGGCTGTGAGTCTCGGCATCATGGCAGCGCTGATCGGCAACCGCGAAATCATGACGTCGGTGTGGCCGGCGGAGGTATGGTTTGTGATTAGCACATTGCTCGCGCCGATCGGCTACGTCATCCAAGATGCCGTGGCGGATGCCATGACGGTCGAAGCCGTCCCTCGCGTCGACGAGCGAGGGCATCCGTTCGACGAGGCCACGCGGAGACTCATGCACACGACGATGCAGACGCTCGGCCGGGTGGCAATTATCGGCGGAGGTACCATCGTCGCGATGGTCAACGTCTATGTGTTTTCCGGGACTGATGGGCTGCCGCAACCGGAACTCGTGAAGATCTATCAACGAATTTATCTCTTGGCGCTGGTCATCCCCTTCGTCTCTGTGCTGGGTCTTGGATTGGCGTGGCTGCTTCGGAGGAAGCATCGGGAGGAACTCATCCGACAAGGGTTCACGCGAGACCAGGCCGTGCAAATGATCGATGCGCGCGAGCAAACTGGAGAAGGGACACAGCCCAACTGGTGGATTCTGGGGGGCAGCCTCGCCTTCGTGCTGTTTACCCTCACAGTCGGATTGGGAGGATTTCCGTATCGAGAAGAGGTCGTGTTTGCCGGTTCCATGGGGATTGTTCTCTTCCTCATGGCGCGATTGGTACGCGAGTTGGAGCCGGATAAGCGCCTCACGCTCGTCGGTACGGCCGTCGTCGTCTTCATGTTCCGGTCGATTCCGGGGACCGGACCCGGCACGACCTGGTGGATGATCGATCAACTCAAGTTCGACCAGCAGTTCCTCTCCATCCTGTCATTGATCGGCAGCACGTTGACGCTGGTCGGGATGTTCGTCTTTCGCCGATTCATGGCTGAACGGTCGATTGCCTATGTCGTGGGATTTTTGACCGTTATCGGCACGATCCTCACGCTCCCGATCGTCAGCATGTTTTATGGGTTGCACGAATGGACGGCACGGATGACCGGCGGAGTGGTCGATGCGCGGTTCATTGCATTAATCGATACGGCGCTGGAATCGCCGCTGGGACAGATTTCGATGGTGCCGATGCTCGCCTGGATCGCCAACTCGGCGCCGGCCAATCTGAAAGCGACCTTCTTCGCCGTCATGGCGTCATTCACCAATCTGGCGCTCTCATTTAGCCAGCTCGGCACGAAGTACCTGAATGAAATCTTCGTCATCACGCGCGAAGTGAAAGATGCCGCGACCGGTGCAATTCAAACACCGGCTGACTACAGTCAGCTCGGCTCGCTACTCATCGTCCAACTACTCCTGGGCCTTGCCCTCCCCTTCGCCGCGATCATGTTCGCCAAAGTCACGCGCTTTAAGAGCGCATAGCGGAGTCATGGATGTCACGCGGGGCGGCGGTGGGTATTCCGTTGCCGAAGAACTATGGGATCAACGCCGCTGGCGAGTGGGTGCGTATGAAATTCAGAAGGCGTCCCCGGTGGAGCGGCCTGTGTGGAATACCGGCCTCAAGCAGGGTCTCGGTACACACGTAGCCGTGTAGGGCAAGCTTGACGCTAAGCTGGCCGCCTCGGCCGCGGCCTGGATCAGCTAGGAGAATCTGGCAGGTTGGGTTGGCGTGATCGGCCAGAAAATTGGCGAGCAGTGAAGGATGATTCCGTTCGTATAACAGATCGCTGCCGATGATCAGGTCAAATCGTCCAAGTTCGAGCGAAGGCGCCAACCAGGGTGCCTTGAAGAAGGGGATGGGCGCAAGGCCGTTCAGCTCAGTGTTATGGCGCAGGAACGCTTCAGCGAGCGGATGATGATCGCAGGCGGTGATGTCCGCGCCTCGTTGCTGAAGCACCAAACTGGGGAACCCGATCCCGCACCCCACTTCGAGAATATGTTTCCCCTCGATGGGAAACCGGCTCATCTCTTCAGCGAGCGCCAGCCCAACCGGCCACATAACGCCGAACATCGGCCAGGAAGTGGAAAAGATCCCGGCTCGTTCCGCGCAACCGTCAGGATCGGAGAACTGTTTCCGGTCTCGAAGCGTGCGAAGCCGATACGTCGTCGCGCCAACCTGATAACTGGTCGTCTCAACCTCATAGCCGACTCTATTGGTATCCATTAGCCTCTGAGCTTAACCCTCCGGGCTGCCCGTGGCTATGGAATTTATCGTCGAGGCGGTCGATGAGGGGTTCTGGCAGAGACCTGGTATCCCCTTGACCGGTGCGGTATGATGACGGTCTGTAAACCACGTCGTTCGTGAACCGTGAAGCGGATCTCGTATAAGGCAGGAAAGTAGTTTGCGCTTCACGAATGACGAAAGACGCGTCAC
>JABMDG010000245.1 GCA_015904045.1 Nitrospira sp. | reverse complement strand
CTCCCCCTCGTTTTCGCTAATATCCACGGTAGGAATCCAGTCGGCCACTGTCAGATGCTCCTTACCCCCTGTCGTGCGCAAGGCAGGACGGGTAAACACGCGATTCAACCGGTCGGACATGTCTTCCAACTCCCGAAACGGATCCCATCGTACGAGTGACATACGTAGACCTCCTTCTGCTTTGTTTGTCGCTTGTTTGTCGTTCGTGCTGCGCCGCGTCGCACTGTCTGGGAGAAAGATAAACCCGACGCCCGAGGAGTCAAGGGGTGTCGGAAGTCGTGTGGGGGAACAAGGCCGCGCGTTTACCGCCGATCGATTGGCACATAGGGCCGGTTGTGCTCACCGGAGTAGATTTGATCCGGACGGAAGAGTTTGTTTTCCCGCAACTGCTCCAACCAGTGGGCCAACCAGCCGGACACCCGTGACATCGCAAAGAGCGGCGTAAAGAGGTCCATGTCGATACCCATCTTGTCGTAGATGATGCCGGAGTAGAAATCGACATTGGGATAAATCGCTTTGCCCTTGAGCAACACTCCCGCCGCCTGTTCGACCTGCAAGGCCGTGTCGTAGAAGGGAGAGCTTCCGCATTCGGTGAAGAGGCGCTGACACAACCCTTGCAGCACCGTTGCCCGCGGGTCTTTCACTTTGTATACGCGGTGGCCAAACCCCATCAGCCGCTGTTTCGCGCGCAGCTTTTCTTCCACGTAGGCTTGGGCCCGGTCCGGCGACCCGATCTCTTTCAGCATCTGGATGACTTCCTCGTTGGCGCCGCCGTGCAACGGCCCTTTCAGCGCCCCGATCGACGACGCCACAACCGTATAGGGATCGGCCAGCGTGGACGCGGTGACCAGCCCGGCGAATGTCGAGGCATTCATCGTATGCTCGGCATGCAAAATCATACAATCGTCGAACACCTTACTCCAGAGGGGAACCGGAACCGATTCCGTCAGCATGTAGAGAAAATTTTCTGAAAATCCGAGGTCATCGCGAGGCGGGAGATAGTCATCGCCATGGCGGATGCGCGCCCAAGCCGCGACGATGGTGGGCAACTTGGCGACGAGGCGCACGGCCGACCAATAGTTGTTCTCTGCATTCTTCACCGCACGGCCCGGATAAAACATGCCCAACGCCGCCACCGCCGCCTGCAAGGCATCCATCGGATGGCCCTGTTCGGGCAGACATTTGAGCAAATCAACGATGCGAAACTTGATGCGCCGGTGATGGGTCACGTCGGCGGTCCATTGCGTGAACTCCGTCGATGTCGGCAGCCGCCCGAAAAGCAACAGATACGCCGTTTCAAGATACGACGACTTCGCGCAGAGCTCCTCGATCCTGATACCCCGGTACTCCAACACCCCTCGCTGTCCATCGACGTCGCTGATCGAAGAGGTCGCGGCGGGAACACCGGCAAGTCCGGGCATAAAATCATGGGGCATGGTCGCACCTCGCAAGCGCTTGAGGATGATTGGGGCGGCTCCCGCTTACCCTACCACGAATGAACTCAAATCGCTGCACCGTCCTTGAAATGGGCCCGTGCGCTTGGCATACTGCGTGTGCGGTGATGAGACGCAGGCTGAATGCTTCGGTAACTGTTTCCGCCCCTATGCGGTGCCTCATGCGGGCAATCATCGCCATAGGCTGCCTCCTGGCATCGATCCTGTCGGTGACAGGGCCGAGTCCCTCCCTCGCCGAAGACGATGTGGTGGCCTTCGCCGTGGTGAGCGAGCCGCCCAAAGACAAAACACGCATCGCGGCCAAAGTTGCGATTGAGGGAGCGGTGTCGGATATGAAACTACTGGCACCCGACCCGATCCTGTCCAACCTGAGTTGGAAGAAACTGGAGATTTGTCACGCGATGAAGCTGGAGGGGCGAATGGTCCAGGAGGGGTTTCGTGTCTCCTCTGTGCGGGTCATCGAAGGCGCCATGCTGCCGATGGCACTGCAGGGATATGCCGGTGATTGCCTGTTGAAAAAGGCGCTGGAGTTTGCTCCGTTTGTAGACTAGCGACGACACTCCGGACAGGACGTCGGCTCCTGCTCCGCATCGGCTTCTTCCTGCGTCAGAGGAAACAGGATCTCGCAGGCGCCGCAGCGGCGGATTTCAAAATAGGCGACGCCCTTGTCATCAATCTCAGTGGGGAGCAGGAGCTCAATCGGATCGTAGCCGGCAGTTCCGCCGTCATCGAACTTGACGAGCGCGATCCGATCGTTGAACACTTCGAACGCCGCCTCGTGCCCTTTACGATGGAGCAGGTGGCCGAGCACGAACACCGGCTGGCCCTTGCGTTTGATGCGGAGATCTTTCAGCGTACGCTGGGAGGCGGTGGCGCAGGCGTAGTGACCTGATGAACTGGTTCCAGCCCACGGCATTGCTCGATCCTCGTTCGATGCTCGGCACAGTGTTGCATCGATCTATCACGCCGTGAAAAATCGCGTCAAGACAACCTTCTTCATCGAGGGAGTTTCCATGGCCGACATCACGATCTATCAAAAACCGACGTGCAGCACCTGCCGCGAGGCGGTGCAACTCTTGAAGGAGAGTGGCACACCGTTTACCGCGATCAACTATTATGAACAGCTCTTCACCAAAGGGCAGCTCAAGAGCCTCTTGAAGAAGGCCGGATTGGCGCCGAAAGACGTGTTGCGGACGAAGGAAGACATCTACAAAAAGCTGGGCCTGGCGAAATCAACGCTCTCGGATGATGAGCTGATCGAGTTGATGGTCAAATATCCGGATCTCATTCAACGGCCGCTCGTGGAAAAAGGCGCGCAGGCGATGCTGGCCAGGCCGGCGGAGTCGATCAAGAAATTGCTGTAGCGTCACAATCACGACTCAAACTCGCTGTACGCCACGATCCGCCCGGCAGCGTCAGACGAGACTTTGGGGACATCGGCTGACACCGCGCCCCGTTTGACACGATTCCCTCCTTCCCCTTTCGCTTCATACAGCGCCCGGTACGCGGCTTTCGTGACCAACGCAAGTGACGACCGGGCCCCTCCCGATTCCGCCACACCGATGCTCACGGTCGCCGGTAAGGCCACATCACGGGATTTTGCCCTGGCCGCGCCTCCCCCTTCCCACACCCTGTCGCGCCCCCGCAGATAGAGTTGGGTCTCTTCCACCACCTTGCGGATCGCTCCCAGATCAACCAACGTCTCCGTTGCTGATTTCTTTGGAAACAACACGGTGAATTCCTCACCAGCCAGTCGGTGGACCTTGCCTATACCGGCCGCAGCCATGATCTTCGGCGCGATCAGCCGCAATATCTGCTCGCTGACCGATTTCCCGTGTTGATTTCCGTATTGTTTGAGCTGGTCGATCCCGACGACGGCTAACACATACTTGTTCCCAAGACTGGCGACCA
>JABMDG010000244.1 GCA_015904045.1 Nitrospira sp. | reverse complement strand
GTCCGGCATGGCTCCGGGCGTCAAACCGTCCTCATCCAAATCGATGGGCCTATTTCAGCGTCAAGCCTCGTTCGTGTGGTATGGCGAGACCCGGATCAAACATTGCTCCAAGGAGATCGTGTTTCGCTTCGAGCAAAAATCCATCGACCGAGAGGCTCATTGAATCCGGGCGGATTCGACTACGCAGCATATCTGGAGCGCCAGGGAGTTGATTCTGTGGCGACAGTGACAGGGGCTGGCGGTGTATTGGTTCTGGAATCGGGCAGAGAAACGTGGCGCTGGGCCATCTGGAATCGGATCGATCGCTGGAGAGTAGTGATTCAAGAAGCAGCGGCCCATACCTTGTCGCAACCAGCGCTTGGAGTATTTCTCGGGATTATCATTGGCGAACGCGGCTTTATTCAACCAGAGCTTGAAGAATGGTTCATGGCGACCGGCACGGTACATCTGTTGTCGATCTCCGGGTCGCACCTGGGGCTCGTTGCCCTCGTGATGTTTTGGCTGGTGAAGCAGACAGTCCTCAGATTACCGGCAGCCGTATTATTGGAGCTGTCCCGGAGGATCACTCCGTCGAGGGTTGCGATTCTGCTCACCTGGCCTGCCGTGGCTTTTTACGCGTGGCTGGCCGGGGCCGAACTGGCTACCATTCGCTCGCTGACCATGATTACCCTCGCAATGGTCACATTGTGGTTGGGATATGAGCGTCGGCTGCATCATGCGATAGCCGCTGCTGCGCTGCTTATTGTCTTTCACGACCCCCGCGCCATCTTCGACATTTCGTTTCAGTTGTCCTTCCTGTCGGTCTTTACGTTGATCCAAACCGCGGATTGGTTGCGGAAATGGAACGGTGAGCCTACTTCAGCGGAGGGCAGCATAGGCGCGACAGTTACCGCGTATGGCCGTGAGGCGGTGGTGATGAGCGGTTCGGTGACTCTCGCCACATTGCCCATTGTTGCCCTGTACTTTAATCAAGTCTCGTGGATGGGTTTGGTGACAAACCTTGCCGCCATTCCCTTCACGGGGTTCGTCTTGGTGCCGGCAGGACTCCTGGCCTCGCTATGGACGGTGCTGACAGGGACCGGGAATCTGCCGATGGGCTACGGGCTGGAGTTGCTCCTGACATGGATGGTTGAAGCGCTTCGCTGGTGTGCCGGGATTCCAGGTGGGGAGTGGCACGTCGCTGCCCCATCTTATCCGACGATCATATTGTTTTATGCCTGCCTCGTCCTTGTGGGGCTCAGCTTGTCGCCGCGATGGGCTCGCATAACTGGGGGCATGTTGGTGCTGGTCATCTTATGTTGGTGGGTCTGGTCTCCTCGTGTTGGGGGAGATGGTGATCGTTGGCGGGTGACGTTTCTTGATGTAGGGCAAGGAGATAGCGCTGTCATCGAATTGCCCGATGGTCAGACGGTGTTGATCGATGGAGGGGCTCGCTACGAGCGCTTCGACATGGGGCGCGGTGTTGTCGCGCCGTTCCTTTGGAACCGAGGCATTGCTCACCTCGACCATGTGGTCGGAACCCATCAACAGCTCGATCATGTCGGCGGCCTGATCTGGATTCTTCGTCACATGTCTGTCGGACGATACTGGGGAAATGGTGTCGAACGGTCGGAGCGATTTGCCACCGACCTTACGGCTACGTTAAATAGCAGGCAGATCCCGCAGTCGGTTGCCGTTCGTGGGCGCGATCTGTTGCAGTCGAACCCCTGTCGGGTCACGATTCTGAACCCATGGGAGGAAGTTCCGATTGGTCAGGGGCGGGCCCATGCCGATGGGACCACGCTGAATAACCAGTCAATTGTGTCGCGATTGGAATGCGGGGCGCATACCGTTCTATTTGCAGCCGATATCGAAATTGACGGTTTGCGTCGACTTGGCGAGGATGGGCGGCGGCCCGTGACGGTCGTGAAAGTTCCCCACCATGGAGCGAAGAGTTCATTTGACCGCGGGTGGATCGGGGAGATTCGTCCGCAATACGCAGTGTTTTCCGTCGGACAAGGCAATTCCTATGGACATCCGGTGCCTGCGGTTCTTCACGCCTACGAGGAGGAACGCGCGGCAGTCTTTCGAACGGATCGCGACGGGGCAATCTGGGTCACGGGACGGCTTTCAACGGCCGACATTGCTGTAACCCGCATGCGGGATCTGCTTCTGCAGCCCGTCGTTAGTTCACAGTGTCCGTGGCATTGCGAGCAGGAAAATTGGCGTCGTGTGTGGGTGCAATTTCTCGACCGCTCGATCTGATCTGTGATGGCATGGCGGTTGAGAACGAGCTCCGCAAGAAAGGCTTGCACTCCGCTTCCGGTCAAGCTAGAAGATCCCTCCATGGTACCGACCGTCGAATGGAAAGATGGGGCTGTTTGCCTGCTGGATCAAAGCAGGCTTCCCGGAGCCGTCGAATTTCTTACGTGCCGAACGTACCAGGATGTTGCGGACGCAATTCGCCAGTTGAAGGTTCGTGGCGCCCCGGCTATTGGAGTTACCGCGGCCTTGGGGGTTGCGTTGGGCGCATCGTCCATCGACGCTACGGAGTATGCCTC
>JABMDG010000243.1 GCA_015904045.1 Nitrospira sp. | reverse complement strand
CAACTGGATGGCCTCTTAGAGAGGAGCCAGGATAGGGAATGAGGTTGTTGCATGGAAATGACTCTCCTGCTCAACTCGACGTACGAACCGCTTCGTGTGGTTCACTGGCAAAAAGCCATTGCCCTTCTGTGGCAAGGTAAAGTCGAAGTCCTCGAAGTCTACGACCGTGAAATCCACGGCATCTCCCTCTCGATCAAACTCCCTGCAGTGATGCGGTTGCTCAAGCTGGTGCGGCTGAAAGACAGCCACCGGGCTGTGAAATTTTCCCGCATCAATATTTTTACGCGCGATGGCTACACCTGCCAATATTGCAGCCGGAAATTTCGCACGGAAGAGTTGACCTTCGACCACGTGATTCCTATTGCCAAGGGCGGGAAGAAGACGTGGGAGAACATCACCACGGCCTGCTGGCGCTGTAATAATCGGAAGAGCGGGCGGACGCCGGAAGAAGCCAGCATGAAGTTGAAAAAGCGGCCGGTGAAACCCCGTTGGAGCCCCGTCATTACCATTACCATCGGCATTCGCAATACGCCGGAAAGCTGGCGTGATTATCTCTATTGGAATATGGAGCTGGATGCAGATCCGGCCGACACCTAGCGCGCAGGGTTGAAGTCATCGTCAGGAGCCAATCGGTCCGTAACCGCCCCCTCCGGAAAGTCTTCCAATATCGCGCACGAAATCATTCCAGCCATTCGAGTGTGCTGCATTATAGCGACGGACGGACCAAAATGGGAAATGGGCTGTGGATTTCTGAAATCCCACTTGCATGATGGAGGTTCATTCTCAGATACTGAGCCATTCGGTCGAAATGGGAGTCACGTCATGGTTGCCAATCCTGGTTTTCCCTTGGTCTTAGATGTGAGAGGCTGGCCGGTCCTCGTGATCGGTGGCGATGAGGAGGCATCAGAAAAATCCCAGCGCCTGCTCGAGTCCGGTGCGCGAGTCACGGTGATCAGTCCCACGCTGAATGAACCGTTACGCCTGCTGGCGGCTTCGGGTAAGATTATCCATCGAGGGCGACATTTTCGTGACACGGATCTTGAGCACGCCATTCTCGTTCTCAATACCCTGCGAGGCGATCGTGACTTTGCTCAGATATTGGTGGCTCAAGCCAGAGAAAAGCGTGTGCTGCTTTGGTCAGTAGACTACCCAGAGGCAAGCAGCGTCACGATGCCCGCCGTCGTGGCAGTGGGACATGTGCGAGTCGCGATCAGTACAAGCGGGATGGCACCGGCGCTTTCTGGATTCATGAAAGAGGATTTGGAACAGATCCTCGATGCGGAATTCATCGAGTTCGTCGAGTGGCTTGGGCAACTACGTGAACAGGCCAAGGCGAATGAGCCGGATGCCGAGAAGCGGCGGGCACTCCTACGCGACGCGTTAGACGGTTTTCGTTTTCTCGGCAAGGTGCGATATCCCAATGTCTGGTTGGAAAGGCGGGCTCAGGCGGTGACGAATGCACAACCTGATGCCACGCAACAATAGGAGAAACGATGGTCCTACTGGAGTTCAGCATGTCGCCGTTGGGAAAGGGCGAGAGTGTCGGGAAATATGTGGCCCGTTCTCTCGATATTATTGATAAGAGTGGGGTCGCGTATCGATTGAACCCGATGGGCACGGTCTTAGAGGGAGAATGGGAGCAAGTCTTCTCGGTGGTGCAGCGATGCTATGAACGGATGAAAAAGGATTGCAACCGCATTTCCTGTACGATAAAAGTTGACTACCGAAAGGGCCATTCCGGACGCCTCCAGAGCAAGGTGGCCAGCGTTGAAAAAAAGCTCAAGCGGTCAGTGAGACAATAGAAGCGTGCCTCCTTCGGCACTCTGCCGATACACGTGTCCCACGAACCGAGAGGGTCAGCCCCTCAGGTATTTTCCCCACAGCCAGTCCCACCTTTTGACCGGCTTCTCCCCACTGATGGAAGGGGCGCAACCTGCGTATTGCAAAGCTCACGCGGTCGTCGATATACTCCGCGAGCCATACGTGCTATTCCCGTAGGTGAACTGAGCAGGTGATCAATACCTCAGGCTCTGTGCGATCCCGGCTGCCGTACCGGCTGACTGCGCTCAGCACCGCGCCCAGTTCCGTCCCATGGACCTGTTGTCTGAGGGGATGACGCCATGACAAGCAGCACGCTCGACATTGTCGAGACCAAG
>JABMDG010000242.1 GCA_015904045.1 Nitrospira sp. | reverse complement strand
GCCGATCGACCTGTCCGCGGCTTCGGGCCACCACGATGACCCGATACTCGTCCCTGAGGTGTTCCAGGAGGCTGAGGGTCTGCGTGAAAGGCGTGCCTCTCACACTCAGCCCAATACTGGCCGGTGTTTGCCCGGCAAAGGACAACACCGGGGTCCAGGAAGAGTCCGGTGCCGCCAGCGGTTCCAGCGCCAGTGTCGGCCAGGGTGCAAAGGCCTGTTCCAGGTCCTCCCACTGTAGAAAAAGCCGCTCCGGCGTCGGATACGGCTGTGCGGCGTCACGGTCGACATGGCGGAGATACCCGTCGTCGATCTTCTCCCAGGCGGTCTTGCAGGCCTTCTTCAACGCCTCCGGCTGATCGAGGGCGAGGCGGGGAGGGGCAGGCAGGTAGTCGAACAGCGTATCCATGTGCGCATAGAGATCGGGGCTGCGCCATTCGGCATCCGGCGGGATCGGCGCGAGCGTGTCCGGAGCGTCCATGGGGCGAAGAAACTCTCGTGCCGGCAAGACCACCCCATCGCGCAGCGTCTCGATCGAGGTTTGGGTCGAGGGATCGAACAGGCGGATCGATTCGACTTGGTCGCCGAGAAATTCGAGGCGGAGCGGGTCGGCATAGGCGGTTGAGTATATGTCGACGATGCCACCCCGAACACTGAACTCGCCGGGGATCTCAACAACCGATACACGCCGGTAGCCCAGACGCAGGAGACCGGCCAGGAAGGGTTCGCGCTCACAGGCGCCGCCGGTTTTGAATCGAAGCACCGCTTCTTCGAACGTGGAGCGGGGAATCAAGCGATGCATGGCGGCAGCAACCGACGTGACCAGTATCAGGGATGAACCGGTGAGCAGCCGGTGCAACGTCGTCATGCGGCGCGCGATCAATCCCACATGCGGCGCTGTTTCCTCGTAGGGCAGCGTCTCCCATTCAGGAAACAAGGCGAGGGTGCCGAGCGGGAGGCCCATGAGGCCGTGAAAAAATTGCAAGTCGTTGTAGATTCGCTCAGCCGATGCGTCGTCGGGGGTGATGACGACCCACGGACCAGATTGGTCCGGTGCGCGCTTCTGCGTCTGGGCGAGCAACGTCAATGCGCAGGCCGGTGTTGAGCCGTGCAATCCTGTCAGGCAGGCGCGGGCGTGGTCTTGGCTCAACGCCGAGCGGAGCGGAACCAGCCATGCTGTGGAGTCGGCGCCGGCGTCGGAGGACATCACGTCGCGATCGCACGAATTCGTTGAAGAAGCGCAGTGGTGGACAGGCCGGGAACCAGCGGGATGGTGGTTACGATGCCGCCGCGGGCCTCGACGATGGCGCGGCCGACGATCTTGTCGATCGCCCAATCTCCGCCCTTGACCAGGACGTCCGGCTGCAAGGCGGCGATCAATTGCTCGGGGTCCGGTTCCGCAAACAGCACGACATAATCCACACACCCCAAGGCGGCCAGCACTTCGGCCCGCTGGGCTTCCGGCACGATCGGACGGTCCGCGCCTTTATCCAATCCGCGCACCGAGGCATCGCTGTTCACGCCGACCACCAGCAGGTGGCCGAGGGCTTTTGCTGCCTGGAGGTAACGGACGTGGCCGACGTGCATCAGGTCGAAGCAGCCGTTGGTAAAGACGATCCGTTGTTGCTGCGCGCGCGCCTGTGCGAGGACCGGAAGCAACTGCGCGCGGGTCATGATCTTGCCGGACATGGCCCCATCATACCTGCCGCGTTCGGAGATGGAAAGAGCGGGGATAGGCAGGAGCTGATAGCAAGTAGCGAGTGGCGAGTAGGAAGTAGAAAGCGCGAGTGGTTCGCATCGGACGG
>JABMDG010000241.1 GCA_015904045.1 Nitrospira sp. | reverse complement strand
CCCCACAAACGAACGGGGGAACCCGGCCCTCACTCGCCGGATTCCCCCGTCCCGTGTACCCGTGTCTCCGATCGCCCTTAGTCGGCCTTCAGCGACACCGGTATGGACTGTGCGGGAAGCTGGTCCTCAGCCCGCTGTGATGCCGGTGCCTGCCCATCGAGCGGCAGGATCGTCCGGCTGTTGCGGTCCAAGACCTTCAACATCCCCCAATGTCCGGCATCGAGATAGCCCGGACGCTGGTTCAGCCAGAGATAATCGCCCGATATGCCGTTCGGCCCTCCGGCTCCACCGTGCAGCCAGGCGTTGATGACCTCGGAGCCCCCGAATTCCATGGTGCTGACGAGATCCGCGCCGCTCATGTAGGGCTCATGTTTCCACTCATGGCCCGACACGCTGAACAGCTGGACCTGCTCGCTGAACGCGCCCAGCACATGGATCACGACCGGATCGCCGACGTGCGCCGCAATGGTCGGCGTCACCGGCTGGTCCCCTGCCTTGACGCAGGCGAACACCTCACTGTACGCGCACCCCTTCTCGGTCCGGTAATCGGTCGGCTCCGATCGATAGTTTACCGCCGTCACACCGGCCACTTTTTGGATGTACGGCATGAAGCTGGTGCCGATGATATTGTCTTCATCCTGGAACAGGAGCGCGAACGAGCGGTAATTCTGCCGCCGCTCATTCCCCGGCACACTCCGATCCACGAAAACATCGGCCTTCCAGGAACTCTTCTGGGCCAGATCTTCGCCTGTCACCGGATCGCGGTATTGCGATCCCTTCGGGCCGATGATGATCGCCCCAAAGAGTCCGTTCCGTGGATTCTCAAGCACGTTCCCCCAATCTTGAATCAAAGCCGAGTTCTCGCCGAACTCCGGATGGGCGTAGAACGTGTAGGTCCGGCTTTGCCCAGGGGCAACCGTCTGGTCGCCGGGATTGTTGCCGGCATTGATGCCCATGGATTCCTTCGGATCATAGGCCAGATTGTCCACGTGAAAACCGGCCCGATCCTTGGCCATTTCGTTCTTCAGATTCACCTTGATGCAATCGCCCACGTTGACATGCAGGGTCAGCGGGCTCGGTTCGAGACTGCCGGAGGCGACCTTGGTCTTCTCGCCTTCGAGCACGTACATCTTCCCAACCTCGTTGCCCAACACCATCTTCCGCTCCAGGTCGACCTCCATCACACCGGGCGTGCCCTTGTTGTAGCGAATCGCCTTGTCGATGGCGGATACGTTAAAGCTCTTCACCGGCGCGTCGGCCGGACAAACGGACTTGGCCGACTGCGGAATCGTCTCTCGGCCCGGCAGCGGCTTCAAGGTCGTATCCGCGTTATCCAGAATCCGGAAGATGCCCCAGCTGCCTTCCGCAAAGTGAGAGGCGCGACCGCTGTAGTACAGATAGTCGCCGGCCATCTTCTGAGGTCCTCCCGCCGCCGGAATCGCCGCGTCGTACCGCTCACCGATCACGACATGCAACGAGCTGCGTGGGATCGAATTCTTGCTGTACCGCTCCATCGGGAACCAGTGGCCACTGACATGCCAGGAATGCACTTCATTGGCCGAGCCTTCAATCAGCCTGACCACGATGGGATCACCGAGATAGGCTTTCAACATCGGCGTCTCGGGATCTCCATGAATCCGGCTGCTGAAGAGCTGCGACGGATCCGGATTGTTGGCCAGCCGGACCGACAGCGGCTCTACACGCATGTTGTAGCCGCTTCCCGTCGTCGCTTCGCCGCCGTTCAAGAACTTCATCGGCGACAAATTGAGCTTGGCCGGATAGACCGCGGAGGGCGTGCCGTCCACGGAAATTGCTTTGACTTTCGCCTGCGGATTGTCGGTTGAGATCAACTCCGCCGTCCTGGGATTCGAGTCCATGACCTGCGTCACGATCTCACGGAACGAGCCGTTAATATGGGCGGAGACCGCTTCCGTGGTGTGAATATCGGCCACCGGTCCGCTACGCAGCTCTTTCCCGGTCACCGGATCATGATAGGTGGATCGCGGCGGCTCGGCGATGAACGTCGAGAAGAGGCCGTGGCCCCAGCCGTCCAGTCCGAACACGTGGTCATGCCAGAAGGTGGTGCCGAAATCGGCGTCCACATACCACCGTTCACGGATCCATTCGACCGACACGATCTCGCCCTTCTTATGGGGGTACTTGAGCGGCCGTTCAAACGTGATCGTGTTGCCGTCGATCTTGCTGATCCGGGCCGACTCGAACCGGCCCACTTCGTCCATCCCCACGCCCAGTTCAGTCTTAACATGATAGCGCGAGGCATCCTTTACCGTGATGCTGCTTGCGCCCTTGGCCGCTTCGGCTTCGATCGTCGTATTCATCGGCACGGGCATGCCCTTACCGGGATGCTCGTCCTTCAGAATCGTAAAAGGCCGCAGCGACATCTCGTAGGAGAAGCCGATGATGGGCCCGTCGGACGCCTGTGTATCGAACTGGAACATATGCGGGTGCAGGTTCGTCTTGCTGGAGAACCCTTGCCGCGCATCGTCTTTCAATTCACTCTTGTAGACCACATCGATGCAATCCTGCACGTTGCCGCGGATCACCAGCGGGATCTGCTTGGCATGGTTCTTCCGGACCTCTGCCTCCTCCTCATGCAGCACGTAGAGCAATCCGTCCGGATCCACGATCGCCGGCGTCTTGGCCGTCGCTTTCTTCAGCGTGATCGGCAGTGTGATCGCGTGGATGTTGAAGTACTTTTGCGGCGCACCCTGCGGGCAGAGACTCCACGGTCCCTGTTCGCCCGGCCTCGGCGGCTCGGTGGAATTGCTGCCGTCGTCGCGCCGATGGATCGGCTCCAACCATGGCGCCCCGCTGTGACTTGGCGCAAAGGGCACACGCCGGCCCAGGTGCGGCCGCAACCACGGCCAGGCAAGCTTGCCGCTTCGCGGATCAAAGAGAATTTCCTGCCGCTTGCCCGGTGTCGTCGATTTGTAATTGACCCATTCGTAGGTCGTCTCGAGTTCGGTCATGGCCTTCGACCCGTCCCAGGCCCAATCGTTGACCGTCGCGTCGTAGGCCAACGTCTGCTCTTTCTCCGTGTTCTTCTTGCCGGGCTTGCCTTGCGGCGGAAGCATCATCTCCACCCAATCCTTGATGGAGACTTTAGCCGGCTCGGCTTTCCAGTCGGTCTTGTCCTTGGTGATTTCGAACTTCTTGCCGCCGTACCAATCGACCGTCGTTCCGACGAGCTTGTCACTCGGCGTGCCGATCTTCATGCGGCCCACCCGGTCGGGCAACTCCACCAGCGGCTTCATCACATCCGTCTGGGACCCCGGCGCCTGCAACGTGTTGTACACACGCCAGAACCCCCACATGCCCGTCACGTAATGTTGCGGGATGTGGCAATGGAAGACGAATTCACCGGCCAGTGCCTGGAGGCCGCCCGACCCGCCCTCGATCACCTGATCGTAGACCTCCGTCGGCCCGATGGACTGAACATCCAACCGGTCCGAAGGATCGCTGATCGGGGGGAACTTCACCGGTCCGTTCTTCGACACCGCGAAATCCAGATTGCTGTTGCCCGGCTGGCGCGCCCATCGGATGGACCCGCCGTGGAGATGGTGCGAGTGCACGATTTCCGAACCGCCCGCCATCCGGAATTTGGCCGGGTCGCCGAGATAGGACCGAGGAATCGTCGTCGCCGGATCGCCGAACGTATAGGAGCCATAGGCCATGGACTCATCGCCATAGAAGCCCATATGGGCCTGAAGCTCGATACGCGTGCCGTGGGGTTCGCTGCGATAGTTCAAGAGCCGCGCGCCGGGGCGGTAGGAATCGGTATGGGCATCGCGCTGCGGCAGCATCTCGCCCTTTTTGTTCAGAATCCGGAAGGCCTCGTCGCCGGCCTCGTGGTAGAAAATGGCGAATTCACGGAAGTCCGCACCGTTCGGATCTTCGATCATGGCTTCCCAGCCGCTCGCCATCGGCTTGCCGTCAAACGGGCTGAGATAGCGTGAGCCGCGGGGCTCCACAACCAGCATTCCGATCAACCCCAGATTGAACTGCTCGCGCGAGGCGTGTGAACGGAAAAACCGCGCACCCTCCTGCGTGTCCGACTTGATGTACCATTCAAAGCTTTGCTCTTTGCCCGCGGCCACCGTGGTCTCCGGATTCGAGGGGGTCGCCGGTTTGCCGGTGGCGCTCACCACCATGGAGGATCCGTTGATGACCAGATTCGTCGGCTCGTCGCTGATCTGATTATGGAGGGTCAGCTTGAGGCAATCACCCTGATTCGCGCGAATCACGAGTGGTTGGATGATATCGCCCTGTAACCCGTTTGACACGGCGCCGTAGTCGCCTTCTTTCTCCCGCGCCTCTCTATTCGCATTCTCCTCGCCCCGTGCCTTGTCAACGTTTTCGGTCAGCACATACATATAGCCGGGGAAAAAGTCGAGGAACCGGCTCAGCGTTATTTCGATGTTGATCGCCGTGACGTGATACTCCTTCACCGGCACATTCGACGGGCAGCGAGATCCGACGCCGACGGCCACCTTGGTCGGATCGTCCGCCACCAGCAACACCCCCTGCTGGAGCATATGACTGTCGGCCCCTGAGCTGTACCCGCCCTTCTTCCCAACGAATTCTTGCTGCCGCTTGATTTCCTCCATCATGCGATCATGGAGGATCGGCCCGCCTTCGCGATAGATGACTTTCTCCGCCGATGCCGCGTCGGCGCTGCCATGGTGACTGTGCTGATCTGCTGCCAATCCCAGCGGAGCCGCGACAAGGCTGCTCACGAACAGCAAACTCTGGAGCATCAGTGATCTGCCGCTCCCCCTGAACCCACGGCCTGCTTCACATAGTATCGACCTCATGACACGGCCTCCTCTGATAGGCCTACCCTCTCGGCAGGCTAGTTGAAAGATCACGACTGTTGATCGCTCAGCAATCCGTGCCGGACTCCCCATCCTTCTTACTTGGAAAAGAGAACCGGCCTCCGACCGACTTCCGGCCTCGCTTGCGGAGCGATTGAGCTGGTGAAGGGCTCCCTCTTGCGAGGGAATGGGTCATTCGGAGGCCGGTCCAAAATCACCCACACCCTCACCAGCGGAATTTTCATAGGGCAATCACCATGCCCTGTAATGGACACGTGTGGAGCAGCAGAAACTATCTAGCTGTAACAAGAGG
>JABMDG010000240.1 GCA_015904045.1 Nitrospira sp. | reverse complement strand
CAACGCACCATTTCATGCACAAAATCTGACTTGGCTTTGAGAAAATCCTTTTTCCGGGGCGGAGATCCATAGTGCCCCAGATGAATATGTTCGCCCCAGTAGAACTCGAGAATGCCGTCATTCGTCCAGTCATCATAGGAATTGGCGACAGAATCGGCAGAGTGATATTTGCGAGGGACTCGCAGGTACAGCACTACTCCGATGAGCAGCAAGAGCAGGAGAAGGACGACCGCCGCTAGGAACATGTTCATCATATCGAATGTCTGATTACCGTGATGTCGTTAACAGTGAAAAGAACCGTGACCGGGCACCCCAGAGAACACAAGTACGCGCTTCCTACGCACTCACCGCATCGGCAACAAACATCTTCACTTTGATCTTCTTCGCCCGTTCTTCAACCTGCGCGGCATCATACTGAAACTGCAACCTCATCCATCCCTCCGGCGTGCCGCCAAACGCTTTCGCCAGGCGGATCGCCATGTCCCAAGACAGGTCTGCGCTCTCATTCACCAGATGACTCAGCGCCGACCGCGATACTCCAAGGATTTTCGCCCCTTCCGTCACACTCAACCCATGCGGCTCAAGACAATCGACCCACACCGAAAACCCGGGATGCGGTGGATTCTTCATTTTCAACGCTTTCATCGCATGTTCCTTTTTCAATGGTAGTCCTCTAAATTCACGTCCAGCGCATCACCATCTTGATACCGAAACGTAATGCGCCAGTTGGCTCTCACCGTGACGCCCCACTCCCCTTTTCGACTTCCCTTCAATGGGTGCAGTCTGTAGGAATGGACGTTCATATCCTCGATCACTTCCGCTTGATGCAGCCGCGCGAGAATGGCCCTGATCCGATCCACCATGTCAGGCGGGAGCTTCCGGGGATCATCTTCTTCGAAAAACCTTTTCAGCCCCCGGTGCCTAAAACTCGCGATCATGCGTTGACTGTAGCGTGCAGCGCTTCACCCGTCAACTGGAATCTTCATACGCTGAAGGCCACGTCTTCGTTACACGATCCCCCATGCCGCGCTGCCGGAGACGACACCTACCACGTCCTGAATCGCCGTCTTACACACAGACTCCCGCCCATTTTTATTCCACTCGAACAGCTGTTGCCGGTTGGCCTACCAACGCGGGATAATGCACCCCTCATGAATCTGAAGACAGAAGATCAGCGGACTGAGCCCCGGGTTGCGGTGCAGTTTCACGCCATGGTGTCGGGATCCGTACAGTCTGAAGGGACGGGCAGCATTCTCGATCTCTCACGGAACGGATGCCGGCTGGAAAGCCCGCTCCTCATATTACCTGGCCTCTCGTTAGAACTGCGTATCGCGGTGCCCGGCTTGGAGTGGGCGCTGATGATTGATGGGGCGGATGTGCAGTGGACGAACGAGGACCACGCCGGGCTGGCGTTTGTTCGAATGAGAGAGACGGAACGGCAGCGGCTCGACGACATCATGACCGCTCTGCTCGCGAGGACATCTGAGAACAGCGACGACAAACAGGTCGAGCTGGTGCCGGTTGAGTTCCAAGGACTGGAGCCGGTGCTGTCGAAAAATCCAGAAGTGGCCGTCAGCAAGGGGCTGGAATGGTTCATTCACGACCGGGCGGAATTCCGCTTTCGAGGAGGGAGCCTGCTTCACAGAGCGTTTTCCACCTGTACGCCCGGGCTCGCAGCCGCGCTCGGCGAGTTGGTCAAATCCGGCGGCGACACGGAGGTCGAATTCTCCCTGGCGCTGCTCGAGCACTATCGTGGTTCGACATCCGCCGACGGCGTCTTGAAAGAGATTGTGTCGCGATTTCCACAGGACGATCGCAAAATGGACAGAGTCCGGATCAGCATCAACAGCCCCGGCGCGGTCTCCGGTGAATTCGGGCTTGCGGAAGCCTGGCGAGTCAGGAAGGAATCGCTGGCGCACTGGCTGACGGACACACGACCGGCGGTCAAAGCGTTCGCTGAGCAGCACGTGGCGGAACTCGACCGGATGATCGTGGCAGAGCGGCGCCGTGTGGAGGCCGAACGGGAACTGCGAGAGCGGAGCCGACATGAGGACGAGTCAGACGGGTACAGGGCGAAACCCTTCTGATAGCAGAAACATCCTGTGCGCTGCGCTCAATGCTGATTCATTCACACTGTCCGCTTCACGATCTTGCTGGCATGGTCAGGATCCGGCCTTGTAATCACACATCCCACTTCGTTATTCTGCCGCGCCATAGCATGCTGACAGTTCTATAGCCTCGTCCGTTTCCATTATTTGGCAATGGTTTCTACTCTAATTGGAGGCACCCCAATGATACTAACCTTGTCTCTACACATTGTCTGCATCATCAGCCTGTTGACGCTGTCCGGATGCGGGCTGAACATGTTTGCAGGCTCGAAGTCCCCGGTGATTATCGACCACGTAGGAGATCGAGTGGGGACCGTGGCGG
>JABMDG010000024.1:10329-12542 GCA_015904045.1 Nitrospira sp. | reverse complement strand
GAAAGGCTACACAACGACGATCCTGGGCCGCCGCCGGCCCATTCCGGAACTCCAGAGCGGCGCCCCGGTGCAGCGCGGCTTCGGCGAGCGCATGGCAGTTAATAGTCCCATCCAAGGCTCAGCGGCGGACCTGATCAAAGTCGCCATGATCAACGTCCACAAGGCCCTCCATGCCGACCTGCCGCACGTGAAAATGATCCTGCAAGTCCACGACGAGTTGATCTTCGAAGTGCCGGATCACGATCTGGAAGAAGCCAAGCGGCTGGTGAAACATGAGATGGAAGCAGTGGGACAACAACTCGGCCTATCGGTTCCGTTAAAGGTCGACCTCGGCGTCGGCAAAAACTGGCGGGTAGCGCATCCGTAATTCACAATAAAGCGAGGTACGACATGGTCACCGTACGCATTTCCCTGGCATGGTTGATCACAGGCGTCAGTCTCAGCGCATTAGGGGTCCTGCTTCTGATGGCGCAGCCGTTCGCGGCGAAGGCCCAAGAGCCGAAGCGGTTTCAGTACAAAATCGTTGAGGTCCTTCCCGACACCCAAAATATGCAAACTAGGCTGAACGAGTTCGGTGCAAACGGATGGGAACTGGTGGCGGTCTCAATGGGAAACATGACGGAGCCAAGGCTGATCTTTAAGAAATGAGCCTGCCTAGCCGAAGCACGAGATTAGAGCGGTCGGGCAGCAGCTCGGCCTATCGGTTCCCTTGAAGGTCGATCTGGGCATCGGCAAAAACTGGCGCGTGAAGCCCAGCGCACAGCGGATGCGATGAATCCGGAACTAACCTGCCCCACTTTTCTCATTTCCCCCGCAAGCAACTCGTTCATGAGCGATTGATAGGGAACGTGGCGACACATGGTCAGGTGGAATTCCGAAGTGATACCCGCTTGATTTCTTCGCGGTCTGAGCTTAGCCTACCCTCCAAGTTGCTCATTGAGGAATACACATGGCACAGGCAACCCAACTCAAGATCGAGCTGGAACAGGAAGAGGATGGCCGGTGGATCGGCGAGGTGCCCGCTCTTCCCGGCGTGATGGCCTACGGCCAGACCAGAGGCGCTGCGCTTGCGGCAGTCCAGGCGCTCGCCCTTCGTGCCATGGCCGATCGCCTCGAACACAATGAGGCCATCCCTGAAGACCTGCTGAACGTTTCCTTCATCGCTGCATGAGTCAGTGGCCCGCAACCCAGGCTTCTCGTGTGCTTTCTGCGCTCCTTCGCATCGGCTGGCAGATAAAACGAACCACCGGCTCCCATCGAGTGCTCCAGCGCAACGGTTGGCCTGATGTCGTGTTTGCCTTTCACGACCGTGATGAAATCGGCCCACGCATGCTGGCCCGCTTGTCGAAGGCAACTGGTCTCACACCGGATGATTTATAGTCACCAGCCCACAGGAGCCACCGCACCTGAATTTTGGCCAGGCATGACTATTGGCCTACAAGCGAGACAACCTTCGCCGCATGCAGGAATGACGCTTCGCTGGTCATGAGATACATCGCCCCGGCGTGCTCACCTGAGGAACTTCAGCAAACAAGCCCCCCGGCGACTCTTCACCACTCTGCCCCCAGCCGATCCACTACGATCTGATGCACCACCGCATGTTTGCCGAGCGTGGCCAAATAGACGGCCGTCTCGGCAATATCGAACGGGCTGATCTGTTCGCTCCGCTCGATGTCGTCCGGCGAGGCATCGACCAAGTCGTCCGCGACGCCGGCGGGACAGATCGCGCTCACTTTGATGTTGAACGACCGGCCTTCGTCCGCCAGCGACTTGGTCAGCGCCATGATGCCGTGCTTGGAGGCGCTGTAGGTCCCAGTTCCTGCCCAGGCCTGCACGCCGGCTACGCTCGACATGTTGATGATGAGCCCGCCGCCCTGTTTCTTCATCTGTGTGAATCCGGCTCGGCAGCAGAAGAAGGTGCCATAGAGATTCGTCTTTATCACTTCGTGGAACGATTCGGTGGTCGTTGCGACCAGCCGTCCGCCGCCGCCGATGCCTGCGTTGTTGACGAGAATATCGATCCGTCCGTACTTCTCGACCGACTCCTTGATCAGCCTTTCCACCTGGCGTTCGTCGGACACGTCCGTCTGAATCGCCCAGGCTTCCCCACCGTGCGTCTTGATCTGCGCGACGGTCTGCTCGCAAAGCTTCAGCCGCCTGGCCGTGACCACCACCTTCGCCCCTTCTTCGCCGAATCGCAGCGCGATGGCCTT
>JABMDG010000024.1:6327-10229 GCA_015904045.1 Nitrospira sp. | reverse complement strand
CGATTCTGGCGCCTTGAGCAGATAGGGATTTAACCAGATGAGGAACGGCCTTCAACGAGAACCGAGACCGGCAAGAACAAGAGAAGGTGTCGGAATTCTTTTCTCATCATCGCTCAGGCAGATACTCGACACATTCAGCACCCGAAGCCCAACGCATAGCTGATGCGATGAATCCGGAACTACCCTACCCCGCTTTTCGCATTTCCCCCGCAAGCAACTCGTTAATGAGCGATTGATAGGGAACGCGGCGTTTGGTTGCGAGCGACTTGAGCCAGCGAAGCACCCTGACATCGAGCCGGATGGCGATCAGCTGTCTCGGTTCCTCACCCAAGGGGGGCCTCCCCACACGACGCATGGAGGCCAATTGCTTATCGGACAACGGAGGAATGTCCGAATAATCAATCCGTTGCTTCTTGATGGCGCTTTTTTTCTTTGCGGTTCGCCAGCCGCGCACTGATGAGGCGGATAGTTTTTTCATGGCCATGACTCCTAAGCGTATAGGCTATGACGAGGAGATTCCCCGCCGCCGAGCGCGCCAATCGCAACCGGCGCGACTCTGTGGTTGAATGCTCCACATCCTCACCATCAATCCCGCCCTGATCAAAAAATGCGGTGCCGGCTTCCTCGAAGGAGATCCCGTGCTTGACCTCGTTGGCAGCAGCCTTCTTGGGGTCCCACTCGAACACCACTTATGTATATACTGAATGTAAGATCGATGCAAGTCGACTGCAACAGATGCCCCCGCAACTAACCATCGGAATCTGCCCTTGATTGCGGGCTGGCGCTTGGAATTCTTGACTCTCCGTCGGGTGGGGCCTAGGCTTTGGACCGAACACCAATTGATTACTGACTTTGAACAAGTTCGAGAGTCCCGTCTCCGATGAAACAGGTCTTCGTATCGCAAAGCTTGATCGAGGTTGAGATGCGCAAGGAGTGGCTGGAGCAGGCCGGCATTCGTTGCACGATCAAGAATCAGCGCATCTCGGGCCTTGCCGGAGAGATTCCCTTTACGGAGACGTTCCCGGAACTGTGGGTGATCCAAAACGAGGATTACGATCAGGCGCGGCGAGTACTCGACGAAGGTCTGGTGTTACTGCCATCGAACCAGGATATCTGGACATGCCCAGGATGCGGCGAGCGTCATGAGAGTCAGTTTGGAACCTGCTGGAACTGTGGGCGAAACAAGCCACCTGTTTGACCCTTTCCCCTCTCCAAGAAGGCCATTACGCAGAATACAGGCAGCGAACAATCTCTGCCGTATTGAACAGCATCGCGTTCAGGCGTGTATAAGCCACGTGGCCGTAGTAGTGGTCCCGAACATTCGTAGATCCGGTGCAATCCTTGTAGTCGGCCAGCAGGCATCGCCCCTCGCTGGGAAACCGTACCGCCCGCCGGGCGCATTCCAGCCAGCGCTCGAAGCCATCGTACGGCTCGACCATCTCCCACAGAGCTTTGTTCACCGCCTTGGCTGCCTCGGTCGCCGGCATTGCGTCGCTGCCGGCCACGGCAAGCTCCTGGGCGTAATCGCCGCCCCCGTCGGGCGCCTGTTTTGTCGGCAAGGGAGTCTTAGGCATCACGGCGGTAGCGGTGCAGAGGTGATTTGCTTCATCGATCTGCCGATCGACGATCGTGACCCCTTGCAAATATTCCTGAACGATTTCTTCGCGAGTGAGCTCGATGTCCTGCTCTGATTCACGCCCCGACCGCTCGCGCACCCGATCGACCATGTGTTCCTTCACCAGCACTCGAATCTGCTTCGCCAGATCCGTGCGGGCCGATAGCTCGGAGACCCGCTGACAGACGAGCTTGCCCTTAGCTAGATCACCTTGCCCCTTGCCGACCCAATATCGATCGGACGGATACGGGCCGTGGCTTGTTTCAGCGGCTTGCCTGATGCTCCCGGACGTATCGACAGATCGAGTTCTATTCTGATGTTGTGTGATCTGATCGAAGGAACGTTCGGCCTGCGACCGCACCTCTCCCGGTTCCGCCCCAAGCACCTCTGGCACCGGCAACCATCCGGCGCCCCACAAGCCGGCCATGATGACGAACATCTCGATCCCGTTCTTCAATTCCTGCCTCCCCGCCCTTGGCCCTGTCCTCTTCCGCCTCTGCCTTCCATGGCCCCGCCGCCTCTGTGGCCCCCTCCTCCGAATGATGGAGGGCTCACATGGGAAGGACCGCGCGGCGCCGGTTGCACCGTCGGAGAACGACCTGGATTGAACTGCCTGGCCGCAGGCGAGTGGCTTTCAAAACCCTCTCGCGGAGAAAATCTTGGCGCCGGTGGATGCCCATCGGAACCGGGCGCTTGCCCGGATCGACCGTTCCGCTCAAGAAACTGTTGCGTGCGCGGCATCGATTGCGATGGAGTTGGTTGCCCCGCCGAGGGCGCAAGAAAAAGATTGGGCCGATGGGCATCCGTGAAATGGCGCGCGCCCTGCCCCTGCCCGGCATGGGCCTCATTGCCGATGCGGGCTGGTCTTGTCGGCGTTCGGTGCGTAATCTCGTTCAAGGTGCGGGGAGCGTCGGACGAGCCCGGTGCAGAAACAATTTCGTACGTCGGCATTCGAGACGAGGCACTTCCCGGCGCAGGCGGCTGCGGGGGCGATGGAGGCGTCAGCGGTTGCCCGCCGGCAATCACCCGTTGGGCAACGACGACATGCGGACTGGCCGGATACAGAACTTGGGCGCTCGCCAACAAAGCCAGGGCATGCGGCGAACTCATCCAGGAATGGGAATACCCGACCGGCGACACCAGGACCCAGTCCGTCCAGACTTGCGAAATCATCGCGTTCGACTGCACGCGATTGAGAATGTCCTGCCGCCGTTGCGCCGCCTCCTGCGTTTGCTCGGACGTCGAGGCCGTGCCTAACGCCTGATTCGCCGCATCGAGTTCCTGTTGAAGTTGCTCATTCTCTGACTTCAATGCCGCCAATTGCACGCGGGCATCTTCACTTTGCCGCAACGCCGCAATGGCTCGCGCCGCTTCTTCCGTGTCAATCTGCGCCAGAAGCCCGACCTTCACGACAATGATTTCACCGTCAAGCGTAGTCCCAATGCGCTGGTCGAGGACAATCACCAAGCCGGCCGTATAGGTACGAATCTCGTCCTTGGTAATGTTCATGCCATCCACCACCGTGACACTTTCCAGATAGGTGGCCACCTGTTCGAGCGCGTTCCGTTTGGCCGATTCGGTGGCAAGCCGGACCGCATCTTCGCGTGTATCGCGGTCTCCCATCCGATGTTCCCCCTCCGCACTGACCGTCCTGACTTCAGCCCAGGCAGGAGCCGTACCCACGCAGATGGCGATAAGAATGAGGAGAATAGGTAGATGGACAAGAAGATACTGTGGCCGCGGAGTCACCGGCTGTTGATCTGACCGATCCGGCATCGACTTCACTACCCCGTTGAAGAGGACCGACGCACTAAGACTCCGCTGGCGGACTTTTTCAGCATCCTGCTGAATTTCACCATACCACCCGCAACCCCGTTTCGCCAGCGACACAACTGATTCCCAACCATCTTGCCTTCCAGAAAATTCGCGTGCTAGGGTACCGGACGTGTCTGGTTCATCTTGAGGAACATCCCGCGTGAAAGTCCTATGGTAAGCACCCTCCGATATCTTGCTTCATACTGTGTCGGTTTCATGGTGGTATTCCTTGAAATAACCGCTGGATTCCCTGCGTACGCAGCGCCGAATCCCGTCGGGGACACCATCGTATCCGCATCTCCCACGGAACATGTCATCCTCTTTGTTTTAGAAGGTTTCGCCCAGGACTCGCTCAAGGCCGGGACCATGCCGAGCCTGAGCAAACTGGCAAAAAACGGAGCGGCCACATGGTCTGCGACCGGTGTGAAGCCGGCTCTCCGGCTCCCGACGATGGCATCGTTGCTCACCGGCC
>JABMDG010000024.1:0-6227 GCA_015904045.1 Nitrospira sp. | reverse complement strand
CCGCGACGGAGCCGTCAAGAGCGCAGCAGCGGAGGCGCTCGGGAAGATCGGTGATGCCAAGGCAGTCCCGGCCTTGATCAAGCTCTTTCGCGACTCCTCCAAGATCGTGCGCGAAACAGCAGGCACGGCATTGATCTATATCGGGCAGCCGTCGGTCGATCCGCTCATTGAAAACCTCAAAGACAAGGATTTCGTCGTCCGCTGCCATGCGGCTCGTGCGTTAGGCGGCATGACGACCGACTATCAGATTGGGCGAACCTGGGTGCGCGATGCGAAAGTAGTCGATGCCTTGATCGCCGCCTTGAAAGATCCGGATCGAGCCGTGCGGGAAGACGCCACGATTGCACTCGGCATGATCGGCGACCCCCGCGCAATTGAGGCGCTGATCGAAGCGATGAAGGACGGAGCGGTCAAGCGGCATGCCATCGCCTCGCTCGGCATGATCGGCGACCCGCGCGCCCTCCCGGCGGTCTTGGACGCGCTGAAGGGAAAAGGGATTAAGCAGGAAGGCTCGCCGACTCCCGGCTGCATCGTGAGTGAAGATGCCTTCATCAAGGAGGCCGCCGCCACGGCGCTCGGCCAATTCCGCGATCCCCGCGTCATTCCCGATTTGATCGTGTTACTCAAGGACGGCGTACTGCGGGAAAAAGCAGCGGCCGCGCTGGCAGTCATCGGCGACACGGCTATCGAACCCTTGATCGCTTTCCTCTATGACCCCAAAGCATCCGAAGTCGAAGCAGAACAAGAACGGGTGCTCTCCTACGCATCCGTCCGGCTGACCGCCAAGGACGCGCTCAGGCTGATTGCACTCGAAACCCTGGAAAAGCTCGGCTGGACGCCTCCCGCGGAAGAACTCGACATCAGTTCCAGCATGGCGGACAATCTCCGGGTCGAACGGCCGTTGGGCGAGACGGGACGGTTCGGTCCATCGGGCGACATGACCTAGCCCGCATTCGCCACGATCGAAAGCGCCTATGGCATATGGCATCCGGACGTGAGGCGTGAGGGGTAAGGGGTGAGGTGTTGTTCCGTGGGAAAAAAAGAGCCTATGGCGTATGGCACGAGACAAAATGGTAAATCAAAGCCAACAAAGGCTCTGAGCCGATTACGCGCGATACGCCCTCAGCTATAAGCTCTTCTCCTCAGCGAGATACACCTCACTATTCTCAATTCTCAACTCACAACTGTCCGGCTCAGTCACGTGCTATACGTCATCAGCTATATGCTCTTGTTCTCAACGAGATACGAGTGACGCATGCACGAGTGGGCCAAGCAGGAGCGGGTCATCGTCTTCGACGGGATCTGCAATTGGTGCAACGCCTGGGTCAATTTCACGATTGACCATGACCCCCATGCGAAACTCAAATTCGGCACGCTTCAGTCCGAAGCAGCGCAACAACTCCTAAAATCGCTTCGCCTCCCAACCAAGGACTTTGAGACCTTCCTGCTCTTGGAGCATGGTCACATCTATACGAAATCCACGGCGGCCCTGAGAATCGTGAAACAGTTGTCCGGTTTCTGGCCGTTCTTCTACCTCGGCATTGTGATTCCCAGTCCCCTTCGTGACGCCCTCTACGATTACATCGCGCGCCATCGGTACGAGTGGATGGGCAAATCCGACACCTGCCGTGTGCCGACTCCGGCCGACCGCGACCGGTTCGTCTGAGCGATTCCGTGCCGTCAAGGAGAGAGCCGTAGCCCGTGACACGTATCTCTCAAACAAAGACGTGGGCCGCCATCAGTTTGACGAACCCCCTCCCATGCAGTATCAGCCGCTGCTCCCGCTGCTGGAGGATGAAAATACAATGGTGCAGGAAACGGTCGAAGCCGTGTTGGCCAGCTTCGGCTGGAAACCAAGCGCCTAACGATTCACCAGAACCAGCAGGCTGCGGAAAAACTCGTTGCACCCATAAATTGCCAGTGAAGTCTTCTGTATGACACGGATGTCACAATAACCGCAGGATGCTCAAAAAGCCATCCAGCAAGGCCGCAGCGAGCGAAGAGGCGAGGCGTACGCTTCGGTACGTTGAGCCTCTGAGCGATGCGAGAACGCAGCTGGGGGGCTTTTTCAGCATCCTGCTAGATAAAGGAATATGGCCATGCCAGACGATGCTCCCGTGAAATTGATTCAAATCGGCCTCAAAGGCGGAGAGAAGCAGGATGGATTCAACCTCGTCACCGAACGGGTGGTGTCGGTCAACCCGGAGGCCAAACAGCTGGAAGTCGAACTCCTCGCCTACGACGGGAAGACGGTCGTGCTGGACGTCGCGGACGAAGCACTGGAGGACCTCAAGAAGCTCAAGGCCGGAGACGGCGCGACCATCCGTGTTGTGGAGGAAGGCGGGAAACGGATCGCCAAGAGTTTCAGAATTCGCGCCAAAGACCCGAACGCGGCTAAGGCCGATGCCATGTTGCTGGACCTCAAAGACCCGCATTGGCTGAACCGCAAGTATGCGGCGGAGGTCCTGGGTGAACTCAAAGAGCCACGGGCCGTCGATCCGCTCGTGGCCGCGCTGACCGACGATGTGGGTGATGTCCGTCAGCGCGCCTACGATTCGCTGATCAAGCTCGGCGGCATTTCCGTCACGTCACTGGTTCCGCTGCTGGTATCGGAAGAGGATGAGATCCGCCAATCCGCGACGGAAATTATCAGAAAAATCGGCAAGCCGGCGGTTGAACCCCTGGCCACGGCATTGACCGAAGCCGACGATCGGCTGAAAACGAAGATTCTGAAAGTCTTGGACCGAATGGGATACAAGCCCAAGACAAAAGTGGACACCGGTGCCGAGCTACCGAAACTGACCTAAGAATTCTTAGGATCGTGCGCCCTGCGTCCTACCGATATGTGGGTAAATCCTGCCGCGACGACCCGTTCGGGGTCATAGACGTTTCGCAAGTCGAGCAACACCGGCTTGCGCATCACTGCTTTCAATTTGTCGAACTCCAGGCTGCGAAACAGGTTCCACTCGGTCATGATGATGAGTGCATCCGCGCCTTCAGCTGCATGATAGGCATCCCGGCAGGGCTGCAGGCCGGGAAGTATTCGACAGGCTTCTTCCAACGCTTCCGGATCGTAGGCACGGATGACTGCTCCCTCGGCTAAGAGCTCCTGCCCGATCGCCAGTGCCGGCGCTTCACGAAGGTCATTGGTGTTCGGTTTGAACGAGAGACCCAGCATTCCAAAAGTTTTCCCTTTCAGCCCTCCGACAGCCTCACGGATCTTCACCATCATCTGTTTCCGTTGGGCCTCGTTCACCCGCGAAGCAGCTGAGGCGATCTGCATCGGATAGCCGTGGCGCTCCCCCGTCTGGATGAGCGCGGCCAGATCCTTGGGAAAACAGGAACCACCGAAGCCTGGTCCCGCATGCAGGAACTTGGAGCCGATCCGATGATCGAGCCCCATGCCTTTGGCCACCATCTGCACATTGGCGCCGACCCGCTCGCAAAGATTGGCGATTTCGTTGATAAAGGAAATCTTCGTCGCCAGAAAGGCATTGGACGCATACTTGATCAGTTCCGCCGTCGGCACGTCGGTCACCACAATCGGGGTCTCGATAAGATACAGCGGACGATAGAGGTCTTTGATGATAGCGACGGCCTGATCGCTGTCTGCCCCGATCACCACGCGATTCGGCCGCATGAAATCTTCGATGGCCGACCCTTCCCGGAGAAATTCAGGATTGGAGACCACATCAAACGGGATGGGCTGTTTCTGCGTCTTCGTGATAGCCTCTCGAAGTTTTTCTCCCGTTCCCACCGGAACAGTCGACTTGGTCACAATGACTTTGTAGCCGGTCATATGACGGGCAATTCCCTTACCGACCTCCTCGACATAGGATAAGTCCGCAGAGCCATCGCCTCTCGGTGGAGTCCCCACGGCAATAAAAATCACCAACGCCTTGTCGACGGCCTTGGCGATATCCGTGGTAAAACTCAACCGCCCTTCTTTGACCCCTTTGGCAACTAGTGCAGCGATGCCCGGCTCAAAAAACGGGACTTCACCCTTCTCGAGTTTTTCAATTCGCTTCGCATCGTTGTCCATGCAGGTGACGTTCACACCGAACTCTGCGAAACACGCCCCCGTGACAAGTCCGACATAACCGGTTCCAATGACGCTGATATGCATGCGCGGATCTCCTCAAGACAAGAATACATTGCTGTTGGGTCTGGAAAGTATAACAACGCGGGGCAACACAGGCAATGAACTCTTACCTTCCGTCTCCGTCCCAGCTAATATGCGGTAGTGGGTCGTTTAGAAATAGCATGATCACATTTTCGTCGGACAAAGACCGGTCAATAGTGAACAGGCGTCAACCAAGCCAGGGCACCATACAATCAGCTGCAAACTCTGCTGCGGTGGCGTAGCGGAATTCAAACTGACCCATTACCTATCATGCCCCTTCATTGACTCACGGAAAATCCGTTGAGTAGAATCCGGCTCCCTTTCAAACGCATGCAGGACAACGGAACAGGAACGTCTTCGATATGGTTTTCTCTGCCTTAACGTGATTGCGTCTTCCACCCCATGACTCATACACCGACACACGTCTCTCGCTGGTTCCTTCTTCTGACCGCCCTGGTGACAGGTGCGGTGGTGATGGCGCTTGAGATTCTGGGAAGCCGCCTGCTCGCCCCGGTGTTTGGAAACTCATTATTCGTCTGGGGCGCATTGATCGGCGTGATCCTGGCTGCGATGAGCAGCGGATATGCCTTTGGCGGATGGATTTCCGACCGCTATGCCGGGGGAACCGTCCTGGCCGCGCTATTGATCTTTTCCGGAAGCTGGACCTTCCTGATCGCGTGGGGCAACCAGCCGGTCCTCTTTGAAATTGCCAAGCTCGTGCAGGATCCACGATGGGGACCCTGCCTCGCCGCCTCCGTCCTCCTCGCGCCTCCCGCGTTCGGTCTGAGTGGTGTATTGCCGGCGATGTTGCGTCTCTCCGTGGCAGACATGGATCACCTGGGCCGCCAGACCGGACGTCTCATTGCCTTATCGACGGTCGGCAGCCTGCTAGGGACGTGGGGCACCGCGTTCTTTCTCTTGTCATGGATCGGCAGCCAGTCACTAGTTGCTTGGCTGGGCGGCATTCAACTAGGTCTCGGCCTCTGGTGGCTGTTGAGAGGAACGCCGGCCCGCCCATTGATAGTGGGCCTGGGCGTTGTGTATGCCGCGCTCTTGGGCTCGTTAGCACTTCATCCGCTCCAACGTCTGAATCAGCCGATCTATCAAGAAGACAGCCCCTACCAGCAAGTACGAATCCGTGAGGATGACTTGTTCCGGTATCTCGTGTTGGATCGGACCTTTCATGCCACGATGTGGAAAGCCGATCCCGTGTGGCTGTTTCTCCCCTATAGTCAGTTAATGGTGTCTTCGTTGGCATTGGCCCCCGAGCCGAAACGCGGGCTGATTCTCGGCCATGGCGGAGGATCGATCGCAAAATGGATGGCGAAAAACTGGCCTGCTTTGGAACTTGATGTCGTGGAATTCGACCCGACGGTCGTACGCATGGCCGAAGAATTCTTCGACTACCATGCGCCTGTCAACCACCATGTCTCTGTAAAAGATGGACGCGCCTTCCTGAATGGGACGGATCGCACCTACGACGTCATGTGGATCGATGCCTTTGCACGGGACATGATTCCGTTTCATCTGACGACGGTAGAGTTCTTCTCGCTGGTCCGCGCGCATTTGAATCCTGACGGAGTCGTCGCGGTCAACCTGGCATCGTCCGGTACGGAAGGCGATCTCGCCCGGGCGGCGGCGGTGGTGCACACCATGTCACGTGCCTTCCCGGTCCTGCAATCCTTCGCCGTCGAAGGCCCATGGAAAACCGGCATGTCTCAAGCCAAAAACATCATTTTTTTTGGCGGGCGTCCGATCGAAACCGGCTCACCCGAACGCACGATCGAGAAAGTGACGGAGATGGCGATGAATCGACAGGTGCCGATGGAAGCCATCGCGCTCTTAAATACTCGCCGAACTGAGCCATGGCCGACGGGTGTCGAATTGACCGACGATTTCGCTCCCTACGATCTACTGATCGGGCGAGAAGGACACGGGACGAAGGTAGAATAACGCTTGACGAGGTGCGATATCGATTCTTGCAGAGAATCGTCGGCACCTATATTCTTCCCAACGACTAGATGGCTCAGGACGACTGGTTCAAGGAGCTGAAGAATAACCCACCGAAAACCAGTGCAAAGATTCCGCAAAAGAAGATGCCCAC
>JABMDG010000239.1 GCA_015904045.1 Nitrospira sp. | reverse complement strand
CTTATCGGTCTCAGTTCTTTAACCGTAGCAGGGATCTTCCCGATGGCAGCCGTCTGTTTTATGATTACCATGGCCCTCTATTTTGCGGCCACCGTGTCGTTTCTTGCTTATCTGCTGCGGCGTTCCGAAGCCCTTTCGAAAGTATCCTTGGGAATCACTGCGGGTGGATTTCTGGCTCACACAATCGCCCTGGCGGTGCGGATGGCCGGAGCCGCTTCCCCGGCGCAACCCAGCTTCTACGAAGCCTTGTCCTTTTTTTCCTGGATGATCATTCTTGTCTTCCTGGTGGTCGAGTTTCGCCATCGTATTCACGTGTTAGGCTCGTTCATGGTTCCCTTGGCGCTCGTCTCCCTGGTGTCAGCCGCGGCGTTGCCCGAAACGGTACCTACCTTGCAGCCGGTATTCAAGACCCTGTGGTTTCACGTCACGCTCAGCATGCTGGGAACCGTGGGGTTTACCGTCGCATTTGTCGCCGGCGTGATGTACCTGATTCAGGAGCGGTTGCTCAAGTCGAAACGGTTCAACGTTCTGTACAGCAAGTTGCCGGCCCTCGACTTTCTCGATCACCTCAATCAGCAATCCATCGTGTTGGGATTTCCTCTCCTGACGCTGGGAATTGTGACGGGAGCGATCTCCGCTGAGTTCGCACAGGGATCGTACGTCAGCTGGAATCCCGAACAGACGGGGGCGCTGATCACGTGGCTGTTCTATTTTGGCGTGCTGTTGGGACGGTTGACGGTCGGCTGGCGGGCCAAACGGGCCGCCTATTTGACAGTGGTCGGCTTCGCCTGCGTCATTCTGACGTTGATCGGCGTCCTGCTCAAAGACCGCGGAGTTCTGTCGTAATATGCACCTGATTGTCGTTGGATTGAGCCATAAAACGGCGCCAGTCGAGATTCGCGAGAAGCTGGCCGTGCCAGAGAGCCGTTTGGGAGAGGCTCTCGGCAGACTCTGCACCTATCCCGGCATCAGGGAGGGGGTGTTGCTCTCCACCTGCAATCGCGTGGAAGTGTATTCCGTCGTTGACGATGTCGAAGCCGGGTACGGACGGATCCAAGAATTTCTGGCCGATACACATCTGTCGCTGTCCTCCGAGCAACTCACGCCGCATCTCTATTGGCATACCGGCGATCGGGCGATCGCCCATCTGTTCCGCGTGGCCGCCAGCCTCGATTCGATGATCATCGGCGAGTCGCAGATTCTTGGACAATTGAAGGACGCGTTCGAGGTGGCGCTGGGGCACAAGACGACCGGCGTGATCATGAACAAAGTGGTCAAGAAAGCCATCTCGGTGGCCAAGCGGGTACGGACGGAGACGAAGATCGCTGAAACAGCTGTGTCCGTGAGCTACGCCGCCGTGGAGCTGGCCAAGAAAATCTTTTCGAATCTGGAGGAGAAGACGGTCCTGTTGGTTGGCGCCGGTGAAATGGCAAAACTCGCGGCACGGCACTTGATCGCGCAGGGTGTCCAACACGTGCGCATTACGACGAGGACCCCACAGCATGCGGTCGATCTGGCCGCCAAGTTTAGTGGGATCCCAGTGCCATTTGAGCAGTTCAAGACCGAGATGGCCTCGGCGGACATCGTGCTCGTTTCCACGGGGGCCGCGCACTATATCATCGGGGCGGAAGATGTGGAACGGGCGGTCGAGAAACGCGGTAATCGCCCCATGTTCTTGATCGACATCTCGGTGCCGCGGAACATCGATCCAGCCGTGCGGCATGTGGACAACGCCTTCTTGTTCGATATCGACGATCTGACGCATCGTGTGGAACAAAACCGCGCGGAGCGGTTGCAGGAAGCGGAAAAGGCGGAGCGGATGGTGGTGGAAGAGGTCGGGGCGATCATCGAATGGATGAAATCGCTCGAGGTGACTCCCACGATCGTAGCGTTGCGGAACCGTGTCGAGGACATCAAGCGGGCGGAAGTCGACAAAGCGCTCGGCCGCCTGGGCCACCTTTCCCAACAGGACAAAGAATTGGTTGAAAACCTGGCGTCATCGATCGTCAATAAATTGATTCATCGAACGATGGTCACGCTCAAAAGCGAAGTCAACTCGTCGAACGGGCCGGCATTTGTCGAAGCAGCCCGCCGATTTTTTCATCTCGACCGGTCCTCGGGGGAAGGTCCAGAAGCCGGACAATGCGTTGATCGGGCCAAGTATCTCGATTCGGTCTCCGAGGAGTCCGAGCACCAAGAGCAGGAATCGCCGCTGCGTAAACGCGGTCGGTGATTCTCGCCCGGTATAAGTCGGAAAGGATGTGCCCGTGTCTTTGCCCAATGGCCCGCGCGCGACCCTGATTTTGGGAACCAGGGGAAGCAAGTTGGCATTACAGCAGAGCCAGTGGTTTCAGGCTCGCCTGCATGAGGTGGCGCCCGACGTTCAGGTGATGTTGCGCAAGATTCAGACCTCCGGTGACAAGATCGTCGATGTGCCCTTGGCAAAAATCGGCGGGAAGGGGTTGTTCGTTAAAGAAATCGAAGAGGCATTGCTGGCCGGCGAAATTGATCTGGCCGTCCACAGCATGAAGGACGTTCCGGCACAATTGCCGGACGGGTTGGAAATTCTCTGCGTACCTCCCCGCGAAGACGCGCGCGATGCGTTGATCAGCCGGGATGGGCGCCGGTTCATGGATTTGCCGCAGGGAGCACGGATCGGCACGGCAAGTCTGCGCCGGCAAGCGCAGCTCCTAAACGCCCGTCCTGATCTCTGCATCGACATGTTGCGGGGGAATTTGGATACGCGGCTGCGAAAGCTCAAAGAGGGGCAGTTCGACGCCATCGTGCTGGCCGCCGCCGGGTTGCACCGGTTGGCCTGGGCTCAGGAGATTACCGAATACCTCGATCCGGTCGTCAGCTTACCCGCGATCGGCCAAGGAGCCTTGGGCATCGAAGGGCGTGGCGAAGACCACTTCGTGCGGTCGATCCTGGATCGTCTCAATGATCAGACGACTGGGACGGCGGTGACGGCGGAACGGGCCTTCTTGTGTCGACTGGAAGGGGGATGCCAAGTACCGATTGCCGCCTATGCAACCCTGTTCGATGGGGAGTTGACCTTGGACGGGCTTGTGGCAAGCGTCGATGGCAAGACTATCATTCGTGATGAGATCCGGGGAAAGAACGCAGAGGCCTATGCATTGGGGGTCCAGTTGGCTGAACGGTTGTTGGCTCGAGGCGGCGACAAGATTCTTCGCGAAATTTACGGAAGGGTCTGATGAGGCATCGACAATCGATGGGCAAGGTCTATTTGGTTGGGGCTGGTCCGGGTGAGCCTAAGCTGCTGACCCTGCGCGGGAAGGAATGTCTTGAGCAGGCGGAGGTGGTTCTCTATGACTATCTTGCCAACCCCGCACTGCTTGCCCATGCCTCCGATCAGGCAGAGCGTGTGTATATCGGGCGTCGTGGCAGAGGGAAGTACCCTGCACAGGAGGAGATCAACCGGTTGTTGATCGAGCGGGCGCGGGGAGGCAAGACAGTCGTTCGATTGAAGGGCGGCGATCCCTTTGTGTTCGGACGGGGCGGCGAAGAGGCGGAAGCGCTCGCATCGGCCGGTATCGAGTTCGAGGTCGTCCCAGGCGTGACGGCGGCAATCGCGGCCCCGGCGTATGCCGGTATTCCCGTAACCCATCGGACCATGGCCTCGACAGTCACATTCGTGACGGGGCACGAAGATCCGGACAAACCGTCCACAGGAGTGGAATGGCCGAGGCTCGCCACGAGCCATGGAACACTGGTGTTTCTCATGGGGATGAAAAATCTCCCGTCCATCGTTGCCAATTTGACGGCGGAAGGGCGGCCCTCCACCACGCCGGTGGCGATCATTCGCTGGGGCACCAGGGCCACACAACAGACCGTGGTGGGGACGCTCACCGATATCGTTGAGAAAGCCGAAGCCGCCAAGATGGAGCCGCCGACAGTAATTGTTGTAGGCGATGTGGTGGGGCTCAGACCTCACCTGAACTGGTTCGAGCAACGGGCGTTGTTTGGGAAACGCATCTTGATGACGCGGGCGAAAGAACAGGCTGTGGAATTGGCGGAGCGGCTGGCCTCGCACGGGGCTGAACCGGTCGAAGCGCCGACCATCCAGATTGTCCCTCCGGTTGATTGGGCTCCCGTCGATCGGGCGATCCGCACCATAAGCACGTACGGATGGGTGATCTTCACCAGTGTCAACGGCGTGGGCAAATTCATGACCAGGCTCGGGACCAATGGATTGGACTCTCGTGCGTTGGCCGGGAAGCGGATCTGCTGTATCGGGCCGCGTACGGCCCAGGAGCTTGAAAAGTTTGGCGTGCGGGCTGATATTGTGCCTGCGGACTATCAGGCCGAGGGGCTACTGGCGGCGGTGGGCACGCAGGATGTAGCTTCTGCCCGTATCCTCATTCCCCGCGCCGAGGTGGCGCGGGAATTGTTGCCGGACGAACTCCGCGCCCGCGGTGCCCAGGTCGATGTGGTTGCGGTCTACCGGACGATCATCCCTGATGCGGAGGCAGAGGGATGGCGTCAGCAACTGATCGAGCGCCAGATCCATGCCGTGACGTTTACGAGTTCATCCACGGTCCGGAACTTTATCGGGATGCTCGGTGGTGTGGAGGAGGCCCGACAGCTTCTGCAATCCGTTGCGGTGGCCTGCATCGGGCCGATCACGGCGCGGACCGCAGGCGAATATGGTTTGACGGTTTCGATCATGCCGGGAGAAAATACAATCCCGGCGCTGGTCGACGCGATCGTCCGGCATTATGGAAGCCGCGAACAGGTCGCGGCGGGTCATCGGTAACACGGACAGGCCGTAGGTCGAGAGAGAATCTACGTTCCGCAAAAGGAGGGGCATGACATGGTTCCGGTGAAGTCATTCATGATTCCGCGAGAGAAGTTCGTGACGGTACAGAGGGATACGGACGCGCAGACCGCGGCTCGCGTGATGCGCGATAAGGGGATTGGGAGTTTATTCGTGACCAACGGTCGGGAGATCATCGGCATTTTGACCGACACGGATATGATGCGGCGGGTGGTCGCTGCCGGATTGGAGGCGACCAAGACAACGGTGGAGCAGATCATGTCCGCGCCGATCGTCACTATCGAAGAAAGCAAAACCCTGCTGGATGCCAATGATTTGATGGCCCGATCCCATCTGCGCCATCTCGGTGTCACCCGCGATGGCAAGCTGGTCGGAGTCATCTCCGTCCGCGATCTCGTCGTATTCTTGACGAATCTTCCAAGGAAAAAGTAGGGCGGTATGGCGTTTCCAATCCAGCGACTCCGTCGGCTTCGGCAACAGGAGGCGTTACGGCGGATGGTCCGTGAAACAACGGTGTCGCCGGCGGATTTTATCGCGCCGCTTTTCGTCGTCGAGGGGAAAAACCGGCGCGAGGAAATCGGGTCGATGCCGGGGCAGTTCAGGTGGTCGATCGATCTGCTGATCAAGGAGGCTGGCGAAATCCATACGCTGGGGATACCGGCGATCATCTTATTCGGCATTCCGGCGCAAAAGGACGAGCGAGGCAGCGCTGGTATGGATCCGAACGGCATCGTGCAGCGGGCGGTCAAAGCGGTCAAAGAATCTGTCCCGGAGTTGATCGTCATCACCGATGTCTGTATCGATGAGTACACCAGTCACGGGCATTGCGGGATCGTCAAGGACGGAAGAATTCTCAATGACGAAACGCTGGCTTGCCTGAGAACCATGGCGCGTACCCATGCCGCAGCCGGAGCCGATATGGTCGCGCCTTCAGATATGATGGACGGCCGGGTGGCCGCCATTCGAAGCGAGCTGGATCAGGCCGGGTTTCCCGATCTGCCGATCATGGCCTATGCGGCGAAGTTTTCCTCCTGCTTCTATGCGCCGTTTCGCGATGCCGCGTACTCCAGCCCTCAGTTCGGTGATCGGCGGTCTTACCAGATGGACCCTGCAAATGGGCGGGAGGCGCTCCGTGAGATCGATCTCGACATCGAGGAGGGCGCCGACATTGTGATGGTCAAGCCGGCGTTGCCGTATTTGGACATCATTGCAGCGGCTCGGCAGCGGACACTTTTGCCTGTTGCCGCCTATCAAGTGAGCGGTGAATACAGCATGATCAAGGCTGCCGCCACTGCCGGTTGGCTCGACGAATCGCGCGCAATGATGGAGTCGCTGTTGGCGATCAAGCGGGCGGGTGCCGATATCATTCTCACCTATTTCGCCAAGGACGCTGCACGACTCCTGCATTGACCATCCCATGAAAGTGACTCGCGGATATCAGGGCGCGGCGGTTCGGCCCTATCCTGTTGCGACGATCGGTAATTTCGACGGGCACCACATCGGGCATCGCGCGCTCTTGCAGACGGTGGTCGAAACCGCGCGCAAGGCTCAGGGCACTGCGTTGGCGCTCACGTTCGACCCTCATCCAGTGAAGATCTTGGCGCCTCAGGTTGATCTTCGGTTCCTGACCAGTCCAGAGGAGAAACTTGACCGATTCCGCGATGCGGGGATTGATGAGGTTGTGTTCTTGGAATTCGATCGGGCCTTTGCCGCCTTGTCGCCGGAGACATTTAGCGAACAGGTGTTGTGTCAGGGGCTCAGACTGAAAGAGATCTTTGTCGGACAGCATTTTGCGTTCGGGCACAAGCGGGCGGGAAAGATTGCGGATCTTGTGACGTTGGGGAGCCGGCACGGCTTTGCCGTTCATCCGGTGGCACCGGTGATGGCTCATGGGGGCATCGTGAGTTCAACACGAATCCGGCAGCTGATTCAAGCTGGTGATGTCAAGCAGGCGGCGCTTCTGCTCGGGCGACGGTACGCGGTCACCGGAGAGGTGTCTCCCGGCGCTCAGAGAGGACAGGAGCTGGGATGGCGGACGGCCAATCTCCCGTTGCCGTCCGATCGCGTGGTACCGTCCGATGGGGTGTATGCGACGATGACGACCTGGAACCAGCGGCGATACAATTCCGTGTCTTATATTGGAACGAGGCCGACGTTCGATGCGGGAGAGCGATTACTGGAGGTGCATCTGTTGGATGAATCGCAGAACCTCTACGGCCAACGGATCACCGTCGAGTTTGTCGAGTCGGTTCGCGGCGACAGGCAGTTTGCGGGAACCGATTCGTTGAGCCGCCAGATCGCGTGTGATGTGGAGACGGCTCGAACGATGTTGCGAAACTGTCACGAAGTGATGGGAGAGCGATGACGGCTGCGGCGCCAGTAGTAGTTCAAAGGGGTGGTCGGAAGACCTGGCCTGCCCTGCTTCACCGGGTGGTGCAGACTGTTCGATCGCGTGGCCTGTTTGATCGTGGACAGCATGTGCTCATTGCTGTGTCGGGAGGGCCTGATTCGATCGCGTTGTTGTCTCTCCTGCATCGACTCCGCCTGTCCTGGCGCCTAACCTTGACGGCGGTGCATTTCAATTATGGACTGCGCGGGGAGGAATCCGATGCCGACCAAGCGTTCGTCGAAACGATGTGCAGGCGATTAAATATTCCCTTCCAGACAATGCGGCTCGATGTGCGCCGGCGTGTGCGCGGTCTGTCGCTGCAAGCAGCGGCTCGTGACCTGCGGTATCGTGCTTTGAACCAAATCGCACAACAGTGTGGGGCGGATCGAATCGCAGTCGGGCATACGGCCAACGATCAAGCGGAGACGGTTCTTCTCTGGATGCTTCGGGGTGCGGGACTAACCGGTCTCTCCGGCATGCCGGCATGTCGAGATGGCATCGTCGTCCGGCCATTGTACGAGACGAGACGAGACGAGAACCTCGCCT
>JABMDG010000238.1 GCA_015904045.1 Nitrospira sp. | reverse complement strand
GATCGAAGCCAAGCTCAAGCAAAGCGAAGACCAGCAGGTGGCACTCCGCATGGCCTCGATCAAGGCCCGCCGGGACGTGATGGCTATCTTGACTCCCGAACAGCGGGAAAAGGAAAAAACCGAGCACGACAAGGTCATGCAACAACACGGGAAAGGCCACGCCAACCCGCACGGGGGTGGCTCCTACGGCGCCAATCCCCACGGCAAGAACCCGCATGAAGGGATGGGAGGCTCCGTGCCGCAGCCGCCCGGCAACATGTCCGTGCAATAACGCGTCCGTGTGACCGGACACTTGACCCGCCCAAGCGGGTGGATGGGCAAGAAAGGAAACGGACGGAGGTTATGCCGAAGGAACTGAAGCTGACGAGTCATGATCTGCTGATCGGGCCATCACGGGCGCCGGCTCGGGCCATGCTGAAAGCCGTGGGGTTTACCGACGATGATCTCTCGAAACCGATCATCGGGGTAGCCAATACCTGGATTGAAGTCATGCCCTGCAACTATCATCTACGCCGGCTGTCGGAACGGGTGAAAGCGGGCATTCGCGCGGCCGGCGGAACCCCTATCGAATACAACACGATCGCCGTCTCTGACGGCATCTCGATGGGCACCGAAGGCATGAAAGCCTCGCTCATCAGCCGTGAAGTGATTGCTGACTCAATCGAGCTCGTCGCCCGCGGGCACCTCTTCGACGGAGTGGTGGCCTTGTCCGGCTGTGACAAGACGATTCCCGGAACCGTGATGGCGTTAGCGCGTCTCAACCGGCCCTCGCTCATGCTGTACGGCGGGTCGATCATGCCTGGAACGTTTCAAGGCCATGACGTGACGATCCAAGACGTGTTTGAAGCGGTCGGCAAACATGCCTCCGGCAAGATGACCGACGCCGACTTGAAAGACCTCGAAGACCACGCCTGTCCGGGTCCCGGAGCTTGCGGCGGCCAGTTCACCGCCAACACAATGGCGATTGCGTTCGAATTTCTCGGCATCTCCCCGATGGGACGCAATGGCGTGCCCGCCATGGATCAGCGCAAAGATGATGTCGCCTTCGAATGCGGCAAGATGGTCATGGACTTGATCCGGAACGATCTCCGGCCCAAGCAGATCATTACCCGCAAATCTTTGGAGAACGCCATCGCTGCCGTTGCGACCACCGGAGGCTCAACGAACGCCGTGCTCCATTTGCTCGCCATCGCTCGGGAAGCCGGCATCAAACTGGTCATCGACGATTTTGACAAAATCAACCGAAAAGTCCCGCTGCTGGCCGACCTGAAACCGGGCGGCAGGTTTACCGCCGCGGATCTCTATGCCGCCGGTGGCACGACCTTGGTCGCCAAACGCCTTCTGGAAGCCGGTCTTCTCCATGGCAATCAGCCCACCGTCACCGGAAAGACGATCAGTGAAGAAGCCATGCGGGCCACGGAAACAGCGGGGCAACAAGTCTTACGGCCACTCGCCAATCCCATCAAGCCGACCGGGGGGCTCGTCATCCTCAAGGGCAATCTTGCACCGGAAGGCTGTGTCGTCAAAGTGGCCGGCCACAACATTTTGAAGTTTCAAGGACCGGCAAAAGTCTATGACCAGGAAGAAGACGCCTTTGTTGCCGTCAAAGCAGGGCACATCAAAGCGGGTGACGTCGTCGTCATCCGCTATGAAGGTCCGTCCGGGGGCCCAGGTATGCGTGAGATGCTCGGCGTCACAGCCGCCATTGTCGGGGCCGGACTCGGCGATTCAATTGCACTGCTGACCGATGGACGATTCTCAGGCGCCACCCATGGCCTCATGGCCGGCCATGTGGCCCCTGAAGCCGTCAAAGGCGGGCCGATTGCCGCCGTCAAGAACGGCGACCTCATCACATTTGACATCGCCAAACGCCGGTTGGATGTGAAGCTCACGCAGAAAGAAATCGCGGCTCGTCTCAAGAAAGTCAAACAGCCGACTCCCCGTTATACGTCCGGAGTCATGGGGAAATACGCGCGGCACGTGTCATCGGCGTCGGAAGGCGCTGTGACGAGCTGAGTCCATTCACCGTGCGCTTAACACCCCCATCGCGAGAAGAGCATCCTGACCGGCATAGGCGATTTGCCGGTAGCCTTCGGCAACTGGATGTCCGTCTGAATCCGCTTTGTACAGGATCACTCCATTTCGAGCAGCCGCGACGAGCCGATCGGCCGCGTCGATACAGACCATGGTCAGCCGTTTGCACCAATCCTGTAACTCTTCCTTGATCTCTGCTTCATGCCTGACCAATTCGACGAACTCTTTCGACGCGTGCGGGAGCAACGCTTCGTCGGCTGCAGCATAGATCGATTCTTTTGTCGGAATGAGCACCACACCCACTCGTACACGAGCGGTTTCTCCCAGCTTCCGCAGTGAAGCCAGCACTTCTCTCGTAATCCGTATCCCTTCCTGGATACAGAGATTCTCTCGATCAAGAGCGACTCCTCGATAGCCATAGGTCATGACCGTCGAGACCTTTCCATGTGCATAGGCAGCGGCGGCATTAGGGTGTTCCAACGCCCAGGCCTTATCTCCCGCTTCATAGAGTTCGTCCACCGACGGGATCCCCGGCAACCAGCCTCTGACCATAAGCATCTGCAAGAGCAGAGATCGCCCTGCCACACGCTGCCACAATTTGGCCACAGCGCCCATGCGCTCGACCTGCTCACGTACGACCGTACCCCGCGCCTGATTGTCAGCTGAGTTGAGGCGAGACTGAAGCTCCATCAGCGCGGGAGACAGATCACGATCGCTCCGTCGATATTTGTGAGAACCCGTTGCGCTGTAAATGGCACTGCAACTGTCGAAAATATCGTTTCCAAAGTAGAGCCCGACAAGAATCGCTTTCGGGCCTAATCCCGTGGCATCGTGTGCCAGCTCCTCATACTGGGGAGGGCCCCACCCTCCAAGCGCCATGGAATACACACTCAGGTGGCTGATCTTTGCAAGCACGGCCGGCCAGGACTCTTCGCGGCGGACATTGATCCCCCACGTCTGGGAGTCGCCAATGGCTACCACATCCGTGTTCTCTACGCTCGCCTCATTTCTAAATCCACGCGCGTCGTGCCCGGGAGCATGCGGTTCAAGACGGTGACCTAGCCGAGGATCGGACACGAGTTTTGCGAGCGATGCGTGCGCCTCGTTTCGCTCTTTGCTGTAGAGAGCGTACCCCTGAGGCGAGTCTAGGGTGAGCCGTGCTGCGCCTTCCGCGACGACGAATCCACATACGACCCCGAACAGCACGAGAAGCGTGGATGCGACCCAACGCTGAGCCACTACGGCCATTGCTGCACGACCCCTGCCGCAGAGGCATACGGCTTGTCGCAACACACCGTCAGCAATGACGTCACGGCATCCTCATGGCGATACTTGTGCAAATACCTCAACGAAGGAAGGAGTCGGACCGTATCCTCAGAGACCGCCGTTTCTTTCTCCCGAATTAGGAATCCCTCACGGCCCAAGAGGTCCAACCATTCAGACTGTCGGAGACGATTAACGTATGAACTGCGATTCCATCGCATGAGGTTCCACAGCCATTCCGGATATCTCAAACAATCGAACACTTTGTCAGGCTGGGGCGGCACGGTCCCATACCACGCATGATCCCCTAAGTCGATCAATGCAATCAGCGAACCTCCTGGTCGCAGTACACGGAAACATTCCTTCACGGTCTGACCGGGAAAGCGAAGATGTTCGAACGCTGTATGGGACCAAATCAAGTCACAGGACGCCGATGCGAGCGGTATCGTTCTGCCATCGTAACGCATGAACGTGACGCCTTCGCATCCTGCTTGATCCGACGACCGATAATCCACGATGTCGATCGCCGTGCAGCTGTTGGCTCCATCTAACTTGGCTTGCGCGAGGACTTCCAGCGTGTGTCCGGGACCGATCTCCAGGATATCCTTTCCGCTCACCGGGGAGAACCGCCCATACCGCTCGAACACTTCACGGACCTTGATAGGATCGGCATTCACTCCGGTCGAGTGACGGCGGCGGGCCAGCGTGGCGATAGGCTCACACCCCATGAGAAGATTTTGAGCGATTTCAAGCGGGATCCACATGGCGTCGGGGCTCGTTGATCGTGCCATTGCCGGAAGCCATCTTCTAGAGAACGGTTTGGGCGACGACTCCGGTTCGATGTTCAGTGAGCAGCTGCTCATAGATCTGTTCGTATTGCCGGACGGTTTCATCGATGTAAAATTCCTGCGGCAGTCGACCGGATTTCGCCGGGCACACATCCGATAATTCTCTCCTGTTCGACAGCCTGCGGATGACCGCGTCCGCTAAGCCCTGAATGTCTCCAGCCTGGCAGAGCTCTCCCACCGCCTGATCGATTATGACTTCGTCAGCTCCTCCCACGTTCGTAGCGACAATGGGCACCCCGACGGCCCGCGCTTCAAGTAACACCCGCGGCAAGCCCTCCCAGTGTGAGGTCAGGAGAAACGTATCGAGCACGTGCATGATCGCCGGGACATCGCGCCGCCAGCCGGCCAAATGCACACGATCCTGGATTCCGTAACGAGCGATGAGCGCTTCCACTCTTGGTCGCAACTCGCCGTCTCCGACGAGCACGAATCGGACATCTGGACGCGCCGTAATGACCCGGTGCGCCACTGCGATGAAATCCTCCGGAGCCTTTTGAGGTTTGAAACAGGCCACACTTCCCACCAATTGTGTCGTAGCCTGTGCGCCCAACTCTCTTCTGATTCGCTCCCGCTCGCCCCTGTCGACGGCTCGTTGAAACGGTTGCGGGTCAATCCCCGGCCTCACCAACGCCACATTGTCGTGAAACAAGCCCCACGAACGCCCCTTGCGGATGTCGGCCTGCGACACGGCTATCCAATGTGTGGTGATCCAGCCGGTGAACCGTTCGATCATGATGAGAAGGCGTTGGAGCCACCGGGGCTGTGCGGGGGTGATGCCATACCCATGAATCGTATGCACGATGACTGGAACTCCGGCCATCCAGGCAGCCCACCGCCCGAGGATTCCCGCCTTGGAACTGTGTGTATGAACAACGGTGGGACGAAGACGCCGCAGAAGTGTGGTCAACGTTACCAGTGCCGCGAGATCCCCCGCGAGGCGGATCGACCGCCCTAGCTCAGGCAGAATGCGCACATCCACATGAGAGAGCCGTCGGGCTTCATCCGTCAACAATCCGCCCGGCCCGGCAATCAACACCGGACGATATTTTGAACGGTCCAGATGTGACACCGCATAGAGGGCGACCTCCTGGGCACCCCCCAATTCCAGCTTGGTGATGATATGGCAAACGACATCCACGGATGGACTCTATGCAGAAACGGCCTGTGCGCCCCACGTGCGAAGCTGTTCCGCCAGCCGCTTCCCCTGCCCGATGGCATCTTCCATCGACGTGTGCTCCCAACGCCCATACCGCCCGATGGAGTAGATACCTCGGCGCTCTAATTCAGCCACAATCGCAGGGACCGCGCGCGCACGGTGTTGATCGAAATACACGTATGCGTAATGCAGATCCTTGACATCGGCGACCACCAGTTCATCGTCCGGTTGCAGGATCCCCGCCTGCTCCAGCCCCCGCCTTGAGCGTGTGATCAATTCTTCATCCGATATCTGGTCAGTGGGCCGATGAGAGAGTTCCACATACATGGAGCTACAACCCGACCGTCCCAAAGCGGGGGAAAAGTTCATGGGGAAGCCCACGCGGTAGAACGGATAGGCCGGTTCAGGAAAGTAGAGCCAGTGTTTATCAGACACCTGTTCGCGCGCCACCGCCAAATTGACGTTGGACACGGACACCCAGCGCAACGCCTCCGCCGCGTCCTTCAACTGCTGTGGGAAATCCTGGCATCGCTTGAGGAGTTCGGGAATCGGGATTGTAGACACCAACGACTCATACGCTTCTTCCCGGACGCGTCCATCGGCGCGCTGGCGAAAGACAGCCCGCTTGCGCTTCGTATTGACCTCCATCAGCTCCATGCCATTTCTCACACCACGGATGCCAGGCAGAAAGGATTCCGGCAACACCTTGATGCCGTTGGAAGCCGGATACAAGAACGACGGATTGTATCCGAAGGCCTTATCTTTGATGCCTAACGCCCCATTGACCACATCTTTGAGTTCCGGCTTTGGCACCAGCCACGACACCCAATCGGAGGTCAGTTCATCGAGGGACACCTTCCACAATTTTTCGTTGAATGGCACCATAAAATGCTTGGCCATTCCTTCTCCAAGATTGTCATATATCCAGTCTTTGAACGAGCGCTCCATGGGACAACTAGAGGTGACCGGTTTGGTCAACGTTTCGATAAACCCCAGCAAACATTCCCGAACGACCTCCGGGGGCAGACCGAATGTATTCACTTGAAAGGGGTATTCTGTGTAGGTCTGATGGGAGTAGATGAATGACTTTCGGGCATGCCTCTGGAGTTGCCCGGCGAGGAGATGTTCGACCAATGCCTTAATCTCCGGTTGCCGGAAGTGCAGCAAATGTCCGGTGTAATCAAAGGTAAAACCGTCTTTCTGATACGAACGACAGAGTCCACCAACCTCCTGCTCGCGCTCATAGAGCCGATAGGGGACCCCGGAGAGATGATACGCGGTGCTGAGTCCGGCCAAGCCGGCGCCAACGATGATGATCATGCTGCCTTGTGGTGTTCTATGGACTCGCGTTGAGAGCCTGTCCTGCCCGTCCGGGATACATCGATCTTTCCCAAGAACACCGTCGCTACCAGGAAACTTCCGATGGTTCCCAGACACAAAACCCACGCGCCGTGTTCACCGACCGCCATCAGAAGCAATCCGATCCCGGCGACCACCGCTGTCGAGACGTAGCTCACAATCACGATCTGCGGGACCGACATTCCCCAGTGCCGCAATCGAATCGCGATGTGATCCGGACTGCCCCAGAAAATGGGCAAGCCGCGCCGATAGCGGATGTACATGACGAAGAGCGTGTCAAAGATCGGAACCCCCAAAATGAGCACTGGAGTCAAAAGCGACAATGGATGGGCACTAGGATATTGGCCGATCATGGCCATCGCGCCAAGCAGCAGGCCGATAAACATGGCTCCGGTGTCGCCCATATAAATCTTGGCCGGCTGCCAGTTGTATTTCATAAATCCCACCAGGCTTCCGATCAAGGCGGCCAGCATGAAGGCGACGGCCTGGTCGCCTTGAAGCAAGGCGGCGACCAGCAATCCCGTCGCGCTGATCGCTCCGACACCGGCAGACAGTCCGTCCATGATATCCAGCAAATTGAACGCATTGATGAGCCCGACCATCCAAAAGACGGTCAACACAATATCGAGCCATTCCGGCAACGCCGCGATCTGAATCTGAATTCCGCTCTTTATCAACACAAACACTGCGAGCAACTGCCCTAATAGTTTGGTCGACGGGGTCAAGACGCCGAAATCATCGATGAGCCCCAGCATCACGACAATGGTTCCGCCCAAGATGATGCCCAAGACATCCTGTCGGAACTCAAAGGTGAACGCGAGACTCATCAAGAAGGCGAGGTAAATTGCCAGCCCGCCGAAGTAGGGGACCGGCTCACGCTGATGCTTGAGCTTGCCGTCCGGCGCATCGACAATGCCGTACTTGAGCGCCGCCTGTCTGGCGATCGGTACGCCATAGATGGCCAGCAGCAGCGCAAGGATAAATGTCAGTCCCAGTAAATACATGGCACCACTCTCACTGGCACACGTTCAGCCGGTCTCGCTCTGAGCCCGCCGAGTCACGCATGGGCCAAGCAGGCTTC
>JABMDG010000237.1 GCA_015904045.1 Nitrospira sp. | reverse complement strand
CGTTTTGACAAGCCGGAATGTGTGGCGTTGCTCAATTCTGGTCAGTCGGCAACGAGACAGAAAGTGACCCATTCCGGTCTTGGCGATATCATTTTAAGAGGCCGGTACTATGCGGTTGAAGAGAAAGAATATGTTCCGCTTATCGCTCTGACAGCCCGGATCAAAGTCCCTACCGCCAGTGAAAGTAAGGGGCTAGGCACGGGGGCGCTCGATCATGGTTATGGGGTGGAATTGTCCAAAATGCTCGGCGACAAGTGGATCACATTCCTCGACGGAGGCTATAATTTCATCGGCAATCCCGAAGGGAGAGAACTTCAGAATCAATATTGGTTTGATATCGGAGGCGGTCACTATCTCACTAAGAGCTTCCTGGTGAGCGTCTACTACGAGGAATATCGGTCATTGGTTGCCAATAGAGTCAACATTCGGGATGTCTTTTTTGCCTTCAACTATAAGATGTCAGATGCCTGGCGACTTAACGGAGGCGTCACCGTCGGCATATCCAACAGTGCCCCGGATTATGGGGTGTCGCTTGGCACCAGCTACAGATTCTAGGACTTATTCAGCGCCGTTAGGACTGTTTACCTTCCATCCCGCCATCCGTCTAACCTATCGAGTAGGCCGAAACAGCCGGTCCAATGGTAGTGGGCCAGGGGAACTGGAGCAGACCCATGCCGTCGGAGCAGGCTGACGATCCTACTGACGCGCAACTCGTGGCGCGCAGTCTTGCGCGTGATCACGAGGCGTTCGGGCAGTTGATCGATCGGCATGCATCCACGATCGTCAACTTGGCCTATCGGATGGTCGGCAACCAGGCCGAAGCGGAAGACTTGGCGCAGGAAGCGTTCTTGGCTGCCTTTAAGGCGCTGCCGACCTTTCGGGCTGATGCCAAGTTCTCGACTTGGCTTTACCGCATTGCCTCGAACAAGTGCAAAGATTGGCTGCGAGTCAAGCGGCCGGGGCAAGGGCAGTATGATGTGGACGCAGACGAACAGCTTGACCTTCATGTTGCGGAAGGTCGAACGCCAGAAGATCTGTTGTCGCAGCAGCAGGTCGCCAAGGAGCTGAGCGAAGCCATTCAACGGTTACCGCCGCTGTACCGGGAAGCGTTTGTGCTGAAGCATATTGAAGGTTTGAGTTATGAGGAGATGGAAGACATCCTCGGCGTCGGGGGCGATACGCTCAAAATGCGGGTATACAAGGGGAGAGTGCAGCTCAGCCGTGAGCTGGCGGCGCTCGACCCAAATAAGTAAGATAGAAGCTGTAGGGTGGATCGATGACTGATCAGGATCTGTTCGTGCAACGGTTCTTGGATGGTGAGCTGACGCCGGAGGAGCGGGCGGAGTTTCTCAAGGCGGTGGATGCTGATCCTGTGCTCCGCCGGAGCTGGCTCAATCTTGAGTTGGTAACCGCGGAAGCGGCGCGGTTGCCGAGAATCGTTCCTTCAGCTGAGTTCCTCCGCCGGGTAAAAGCGCAGACGGCTCCGGTTCCTCCCGTCGTCTGGGATCGCCTGTGCGCGCTGTTCACGATGCCTCGAACGTTGGAATGGAACCTTGCCGGGGCAATAGCGGCAGCCTGCCTTGCCCTGGTTGCGGTGGCGGGATTAATCCGATTCGGACCGGAACGGATCGTGGAAGTGCCGGTGACGGCTCCGTCGGTGCAGACTGCCTCCTTCAACTCCACGCTGGAGCCGAC
>JABMDG010000236.1 GCA_015904045.1 Nitrospira sp. | reverse complement strand
GCATCCTTGGTGATGAGATCATCGATCAGCACTCCAATATAAGCTTGAGACCGATCTAGTACCAACGGGGGTTGATGTCGTATCTTCAGCACCGCGTTGATGCCGGCCATCAAGCCTTGTGCGGCTGCCTCCTCATAGCCTGACGTCCCATTGATCTGGCCGGCATGATACAGCCCTCCGACCAGTTTGGTTTCAAGCGTTTGATGGAGCTGACGAGGAGGAAAATAATCGTACTCGATCGCATAACCGGGCTTGAGCATTGTGGCATGTTCCAATCCTGGGATTGTTCTGAGCAGAGCCGCTTGAACATCGACAGGCAGACTGGTGGAAATGCCGTTTGGATAATATTCCTGGACATCGAGTCCTTCTGGTTCAACAAAAATCTGATGTCGTTCTTTATCGGCAAACCGAACCACTTTGTCCTCAATGGAAGGACAGTAGCGTGGGCCTACGGATTCGATCACGCCGCTATACAACGGTGAACGGTCAAGATTCTCTCTGATGATGTCATGGGTCCGTTGATTCGTATAGGTCAAGTGGCAAAGTACCTGCCTGGTTTCGATTCGTTTCGTGCGATAGGAAAACGGAGGCGGCGGGTCGTCGCCGGGCTGAGGAACCATAACCGAGAAGTCAATCGTGTTCTTGTCTAAACGAGGCGGAGTGCCGGTTTTGAGGCGTCCGACCTCGAAGCCCAAATCGCGCATGCAATCGGACAGATGCTCCGCCGAGGCTTCGCCTGCGCGTCCGGCCGGAAAATGGCTGAGTCCTATATGGATAAGACCCTTAAGAAATGTTCCTGATGTCAACACGACGGCGCTCGCATCGATCCTCTCGCCGGATCCCGTCACGATGCCGGTGACCGCTCCACCGGATGTGAGCAGCCGATCGACGGTCCCTTCGGCAATCGTCAGACAGAGTTCCTGCTTGAGCGTCGTCTGCATGGTCGTACGGTACAGCGCTTTATCGCACTGAGCGCGCAGAGCCCGAACGGCAGGTCCTTTGCTCGTGTTGATGAACCGGAACTGAATGCCGGCACGATCCGTATTCCGCCCCATCTCGCCGCCGAGCGCGTCGACTTCTTTGACCAGATGCCCCTTGGCGATTCCGCCGACTGCGGGGTTGCATGACATCTGGGCGATGCGGCTCGTGTCCATCGTCAAGAGCAACGTCCTCGCCCCCATGCGCGCCGCGGCAAGCGCGGCTTCACAACCAGCATGGCCTCCGCCGACGACTATGACATCAAATTTCACAGTCACTCGTCCTTTATTCTCGACTTACTTGCCGATGCAAAACTCTGAAAAGATCTGATGCAAGATCTCATCGGAGGTTATCACGCCCGTGACCTCGCCCAAGGCGTCGGCCGCTCCCCGAAGGTCTATGGCGACAAACTCCGGCTCTGCCCCATTGCGGACAGAATTGAGGGCTTCTGCGAGCGAGGCCTCCGCGCGCTCAAGCGCATCACGATGCCGCACCTTCGTGATGGCCACAGACTCTGCAGGCTCCAACGTCCTCTGCGCCAGATGCAACTGAATTGATGATCGCAGTGCTTCTATCCCTTCCGCGGTTCGCACGGAAATGGCGATCACCGTGACGCCCGTGCGTGCTTTCATCCTATTGACCAGGTGCATAATCCGATCCGTACTCAGCAAATCACATTTATTGATAACGGTGATGCACCTTTGGCTTCCCTGTATCGGAACCGCTTCCTCTGTGGCGAACCCTTCGAGTTCGGCCGCATCTACCACGTGCAACACCAAGTCCCCTTGTTCCAATGCCGACCTGGTCCGCCTCATCCCTTCCAGCTCGACGATATCCGTCGTCTCCCTGAGACCTGCCGTATCCACCAAGGTCATCATCACGCCATTCCACACCACCGACCCCTCCAGCACATCCCGTGTCGTGCCGGGAATCTCCGTGACGATAGCCCGGTCCTCACCGAGGAAGTGATTCAACAAACTCGACTTCCCGACGTTCGGCCGGCCAGCGATGACCACCCGTGCCCCCTCCCGCAGACGCCTTCCTTGCTCCGCCGCATCAAGCATGACACGGATAGCACGACGCGTATCTTCCAGCGAACCTGCCAACTCAGCCTGCCCAACGAACGAGATATCTTCTTCGCTAAAATCGATGCCGGCCTCGACCTGTGCCAACAGACCCACCAATATCGCCCGCAAACGGTCCACATGCCGGCCCAGCTCTCCCCTGAGGTGACGTTGCGCCAGTTTCAGCGCGACCTCGGACTTGGACCGGATAGTATCCAGAACCGCCTCGGCCTGTGACAAATCCAAACGCCCGTTGAGAAAGGCACGCTTCGTAAATTCTCCCGGCTGAGCCAATCGGGCGCCGGCAACCAGGCACGCTTGACACACCATGCCCAGCACCACACTCCCGCCGTGGCACTGAATTTCTACGCTATCCTCTGACGTAAACGACCGAGGTGCCTTCATATATACAACGAGGCCTTCGTCAATAATCTCCCCCGCTGACAGGGGCCCGTTGGAGCCGGAGTCGCCTAAGTCATTTGACCGGTTGGGGAAATAGATATCGGCGAGATGAAGGGTATGGGAGGCAACTCGGTCCAGCGGTTGATTCGAACGGAGACGCACAATCTGTCCCGCAATAGAAAGGGCGTGCCGACCGCTGAGCCGCACGATGCCGATGCCGCCTTCTCCGGCGGGAGTTGCCACCGCACAAATCGTGTCTTCAATGGCTCCATCCATAGCGATGACACGCCGTGCCGCGGCGGCCGGCCCCACCCGACACGTCCCTGGCGCGCAGGTCTACGAACTTTTCTCAGCCTCTTCAGCAGCTGGCTGTGGCCGACGATTGCGGAAGATGAGCCGATCGGTGGCGAGTTGCTGCCCTATGCTCAACACGTTATTTGTCAACCAATACAATACCAACCCGGCCGGAAAATTGATAAACAGGAATGTCATCAAGGCCGGGAGCAGCAGCATGATTTTCGCCTGGGCTGGATCCATAGTGGTGGGCTGGATCTTCTGCATGATCAGCATGCTGACCCCCATGATGATCGGCAGAATGTAGTATGGATCCTGGACGGATAGATCCTTAATCCAGAGGCCCAGCGGCGCCTGGCGCAAATCGATCGTCATGTACAGGATGTTGAAAAGCGCCACGAAGACAGGCATCTGCAACACCATCGGCAGGCAGCCCCCCACCGGATTCACTTTATTATCCCGATAGACCTTGATGAGCTCCTTGTTCAGACGTTCTCGATCGTCTTTGAACTTCTCCTGCAGCGCCAACACCTTCGGCTGTATTTCCTGCATCTGTTTCATCGACTTGTAACTCTTGTACTGCAAGGGGATGAACAGCAGCTTGATCCCCACGGTCAACAGAATGATCGTGACTCCGTAGTTATGTGTATATTCATTGATTGAGCGGAGCACAGAAAATATCGGTTTGGCTACGGCCCTGACGGTGTCCCAGCTCCCAAACAAGAACCAGCCGAAGTCGATCGTATCCTCCAATCCAATCCCCAAGCTCTCAAGGGTGTCATATTCCTTCGGACCGGCGAAGAGCTGGAATGTGATCGGTGACCCAGCGGGATCAACCGGCATACGGACTGCCGTAGAGACCAGCTTGTCGCCTTCCTTTCTCGTCACGACACCCGAGCCCTCTTTGGGAATGAGGACAGACATAAAATACTTGTCCTGCAAGCCACCCCATTTGACGGCCCCCTTGCGCTCGACCTCGGAGTCCGGCACCTCCTTCTCAATCTTGTCATCGACACGGGAAGCGGGTCCGACCGAACCAATGAACCCTTCTCCCCATTCCACGATGCCAAAGTTCGTGCCCACTCCCACTCTCACCGATCCGGCAAGACCGGTCGACTTCAAGGCCACGTCCACGAGGTAACTGTCTGCATGGAACGTCAGCTGCTTCTCAATCCGCACCCCTGCCGCCGTACTTTCGTAGACAAAGGTGACGTGACCAGTAGGCTGGGTATCATCCAGGGTCGTGAAACCCTTCTCGACACGATAGACCGCCTCACTCAGTTCCTTGGTCAGATCTGAGTCATCGGTCATGACCGTCAACGGCCCGGAAAACTTTCCCCCTTGCCGGACAAGTTCGACGGCGGGGCGTTCATCCGAACTCCCCCGATAGCGCTTGAGTTCCCAATTCGTCAGGACCGCCCCACGAGATGAAAACTTGGCATGGTACAGGGCCGTATCCACCTCGACAATTTCCGCCGCTGATTTCGCCGAATCCCGAAACGACGTACGTTCATTGGATCCACTGGCCGAGGAGTTGGGGGTGCCTGATGGAGTATTCTTGGCAGTCGCCGCCGATGGCGGAGGTACAACCGGCTGGCTGGTCGAAGAAGGCGCCGACTCCGTGGACACTGGTTGCTCAGGAAGCAACCCCAGTTCCTTGAGCAGGTACTCATACCCAAAGATAATCGTGAGCGAGAGGACCAGAAATATGATAACGCGCTTTTCCATCATACGAACGACATGCTTTCGTTAAGACCGATACCGGCTTACTTCACCGGGTCTTCTCCCCCCGGATGGAAGGGATGACACTTCAGAAGACGGACCAACGACAGGCCGAGTCCTTGCCATGCCCCGTATCGTGAAATGGCATCCAGCGCGTACTGCGAACACGTCGGCTCAAATCGGCAGACACGCCCGAACATCGGGGAAATCATGAAACGGTATCCATGAATGAGCCACACACAGAGATGCCGCATCTCAACCTGACCTGGGACGCAGAAGATGGCCGCGGTTCAACGAGGTCTCCCACACCTGTTTCAGTGTTGCGTGAGGTTGAGCCATCGCTTCTCGTTTTGGAAACACGAGAAGAGCCTGACCAGGAACCAAATCCCGGTGCACCTGCCTTACCAACTCGCGAAATACCCGCTTGGCGCGATTTCGCCGAACCGCATCACCGAACCGTTTACCCACTATGATCCCGACGCGGCTGGGCGCGTCATCCATCCTATAGGCCAACAGATTGAACAGTGCCGTTGACATCCGCCGCCCATGGCGTTTGACCGTTTCAATGTCCCGGCTGGTCCGTAAGAAGATGGTCGGCTTCTTTTGGAGCTTTGACATCACCGAAAAGACCGCCATCCTATAGCAGCCCTTTGTCCTTGGCCCCAGGAGCGAACGCTCATATCAGGTGGAAGCAATCCCAAGGCAGCAAAACGACACCGGAAGGCGCATTGAAAACGGTCGGAGTGTCGGCCTGATGGGTTAAACCGTCAACCGCGCACGCCCTTTGGCTCGCCGGCGAGCTAAGACCCGGCGTCCATTCTTGGTGCTCATACGTTTTCGGAACCCGTGCTCGCGTTTCTTTTTTAAGTTCGACGGCTGTTGATACGTAAATGACACGGTATGCCTCCCACAAGAAATGATCCAATCCCACCAGAACGGTGCATTATAGGGGGGGTATGACAGCCTGTCAATTTGCTGGCCCTCCTCTATCTTGATCGGGCACATTGGACTCTTCTCGTGTTTGAGGCACTTTTGCCCTTTCAACACTAGATCGCCACAGAGTTTCAAAATTCATATTGGAATCACGAATCACAAAGACTTAAAATATTGAGTCCCTTTTGAATAGAATGCCGGATATTCTCTGGCATCGAGTTTGCTTTCGTACTTAAGTTTTCCCATTACCGATGCGTAGTTCTTGATGCGCGACCACAATGAATCGTTATGGAGGACTCACAATGCAGTTTAGACTGATCACTGTACCCTTATCTCTGGTCATCCTCTTGGCAGTCGGATGCGCCAAACCGCCTTCAGAACAAATCGAAGCGGCTGAGAAGGCCCTCAAAGAGGCGCAACAGAGTGGCGCAGCCACCTACAGCGCGGAAGAATACGCGAAGCTGGAAGGCAGCCTGACGGCTATGAGAAAGGAAGTGAGCGAGCAGGATGGAAAGCTTGCGCTCTTTCGGGACTACGGTAAGGTCGAACAGCTTGCCTCCGCTGCTAAGACCGAAGGTGAACGTGTCCGGACCGACGCGGTGAAGAAGAAAGACGAGGCCAAAGCAGCGGCGTTGCAGGCTCAGCAAGTCGCCCAAGAAGCGGTGAACTCAACCCTGGCACTGGTCGGAAAGGCGCCGGTCGGCAAAGATCGGGCGGCGCTCGAGGCCATCAAGATGGATGTGGAAACTCTGAAGGCGTCACTCAATCAGATTCAGACGTCGATCGACAGAGAGGATTATCCGGCCGCACAGAGTCAGGCCAGAGCGATTCACGAGAAGAGCCAGGCTGTATCAGCTGAAATTCAGAGCGCGCTAGCCAAGGTCGGAAAACGAAAGTCCTCTGCCTCCAAGAAGTAGTTAAGGTAGAATGTCCGCGTGGCTACAAGACTCACGATTCGAACATGGATGGCTGGGGGCATCTGCATCCTGCTGCTGGCCGGATGTGTGCCCGCCGTACCGCCGGACCTGATTGCCGAGATTGAAGCTATTGATCAGGATTTAGTCGCATTACGGGCGCCGGAAGCCGCTCCGGAGGACTATACCCGCTTTGCAAGACAGTGGGTGTCCCTCAAAGCCCGTGTCCAGACCGACGACGATCTGATCCGTTGGCCCTGGGAATCGAACGAGCTTGAAAACGAACTCCGGCAGCTCCATGGCGAGGGGTGGAGCACTGTTTCCAAGCTGAATCGTCGGCAGGCTGCTCAACGGCAGCAAGCAGAGTCGGCGCTCGGCCGCCTGGAGGCACGGTTTCTTTCGATCACCTCACATGTTGACTCAATCGAGGGACGCATTGCGCTGGGAGGCAAACCTGTACACACAGACTTGCTGCTTAAACAAGCTCGCTCCTTCTTCGACCAGAAAGACTACGCGAGAGCCATTCATACCGCCGAGCAAGCGAGCCACGCCCTTGCGGCCCAGACAGCGGCATTGACCCAAGAACTGGGTCGGTACGCCGACCATCGACAGATCACCTCATGGCAGGCCATCGCCAAACAGACGGTAGATTGGTCACGAACACACCAGTCCACCGCAATTCTCGTCAGTAAGGCGGAGCGGGAACTGACCCTCTACAAGAACGGGCGCAAAGTGTTATCATACCCCGTGCGGTTGGGGTTTAACGGCATCAGGGCGAAGCGATTCCAAGGGGACGGAGCGACACCGGAAGGCCGGTACCGAGTCACCGACCTGCGCGGCGCGGGGCAGACGCAGTTCTACCGCGCGCTCGTTTTGGATTACCCGAATGCAGAGGACCGCTGGCGATTTCGCTTGGCCCAAAAGTCTGGAACGATTACCCCGACCAGTCGCATTGGTGGCCAAATCGAAATTCACGGCAGAGAGAACGAGCTCATGGCCCAAACGCTGGGGTGCATCATGCTCGACAATGCCGACATGGCCGCCCTATTCGCGCAGGTTTCCATCGGCACACCGGTGACAATCGTCGGGGCATTGACCGGAGAGAACCCCGTAGCGAACGCCTTGGCACAATTGGGCGACCACAACGCAGACCTGTGATCTGACGATGATGGCGAAAACTTCTGTTTCGTTCTCGACACTGATTCTCGCCGGACTCCTGGTGACGGC
>JABMDG010000235.1 GCA_015904045.1 Nitrospira sp. | reverse complement strand
AGCCTCGGAACCCTGGGGCGTGAAAGTCCTCCGTTACGAAATCAAAAATATCACCCCACCCAAAGACGTCTTGAACGCGATGGAAAAGCAGATGCGCGCCGAACGGGAGAAACGCGCGGTGATCTTGGCCTCGGAAGGCGAGCGCGACGCCGCGATCAATCAGGCCGAGGGTGAAAAACAGCAAGTGATCAAGGCGTCGGAAGCCAAGAAACAGCAACAGATCAATGAAGCCGAGGGCGCCGCAGCCGCCATCCTCGCCATCGCGCAGGCTACTGCCGAGGGGCTCCGAAGAGTCGCCGAGACCATTCAGGTTCCCGGAGGGCAGGAAGCCGTTCAACTCCGTGTCGCCGAGCAATACATCGGCAAGTTCGGAGAGTTGGCGAAAACGACCAATACCCTTATCCTGCCGGCGAGCGTCTCCGATGTCGGCTCGATGATCGCGTTGGCGATGAATGCTATCAGACAGACCGGAATGTCGGCGCCAGTGAAGTCGTAAGGTCACACTCGTTCGGTTTGACAGGTTCGCCTGCCTCGCCTAGAATCGCGCCCATGAAAGAATCGGTGCTCAACGCGTTCGCCGACAGCGCGCGGGTCAAAGAACAGTTTGCCCGCGAACATGCCGACCGCATCGTTCAGGTGGCAAAGCTGATGGCGGACGCGTTTCGCAACGGCTGCAAAGTCTTATTGTTCGGCAACGGCGGGAGCGCCACTGATGCGGCCCACATCGCGGCTGAATTCGTGGGGCGGTACAAGCGGGATCGGATGCCCTTGCCCGCGATCGCCTTGGCCACGGACATCGCCGCCATCACCTGCATCGCCAACGACTACGGCTACGACGAGCTGTTCGCCCGTCAAGTCCGGGCTCACGGACGGAAGGGCGACATCGCCGTGGCCATCAGCACCAGCGGCAATTCCCCCAACGTCTTGAAGGGCGCCGAAGCGGCCCGTGACTGCGGCTTGACGACCATCGCTTGGACCGGCGCGAACGGCGGCAAACTGGCAGGGCTCGTCGAGTATCCCTTCATCGTTCCATCCACGATCACGTCGCGAATCCAAGAAAGCCACATCACGCTCGGCCACGTTCTGTGTGAATTGGTAGAGGAACAGCTCCTTGGCAAAACGTCCTGACCGGACTTCCCCCAAGCGGTCCGCGCCGGCGTTGATTCGACCGATCGACGTCTCGGCCCTCAAGACCTATCCGCTGAAGAAACGCCACAGCTTGGTGCAAGTCTCCAACTTCGCCACCCCGTGGAAGCCCGGCGGATCGTTTTCGAAGTTTTGCGCCGGCCTCCCCGACATCCTCGCCGTGAAGACGCTGCGGGCCGTGGCGCAAGCCATAGCCACCGCCCACCGGAAGGGCCGGCATGTGATTGTGGGACTGGGCGCGCACGTTATCAAGGTAGGACTGGCCCCGATTGTGACGGATCTCATGGAACGCGGTATCATCACCGCCGTCGCCATGAACGGGGCCGGCATTATCCATGACTTTGAGTTGGCCTTGATGGGCCACACCTCCGAAGAAGTGGACGCTGAAATCGATGACGGCCGGTTCGGCATGGCAGACGAGACGGGCCGAATCCTCAACGCCGCGATCAGCCGTGGGGCCCAAAGCGATGAGGGCCTGGGCGAGGCTATCGGGCTCTATATCAACCGGCCCGAGCATCAGTTCCCGAACCGGGCGACGAGCATTCTGGCAACGGGCGCGCGCCTTGGCATCCCGGTAACCGTGCATGTCGCCATGGGCACCGACATCATTCATATGCATCCGTCGGCCGATGGTGCCGCCATCGGGGCGACCTCGCTGCTCGATTTCCGGCGCCTGGCCGCTGTCGTCGCCGGGATGGAAGGCGGCGTGTACTTGAACATCGGATCGGCGGTGATTCTCCCGGAAGTGTTTTTGAAAACAGTCTCGTTAGGGCGGAATCTCGGCCACCCGTTGGCAAACATCACCACCGTGAACATGGATTTTCTCTCCCACTACCGCCCCCAGACCAACGTAGTCCGGCGTCCTACGCAAAAAGGCGGCAAGGGCTATGCCTTGACCGGCCATCACGAAATCATGCTGCCGCTGTTGGCCGCCGCCGTGCTGGAAGCCATCGGATGACACAGCCGATCACCGGATCGACCAGCGTAGCGGATCTCTCTGCGGACGGATTGCACACCCGCTGGCGTGCTCTGAACGCACGCTACTTTCTCAATCGGCTGCCGCCGATTCCCATTGTCTGGAGCCGGCGCCTCACCTCCTCGGTCGGCCTGTTCGTCTGTCGCGGCGGGCCGAGAACGCCGCATCCGGCTGCTCCCACCTCCAGCCGTCGAGAGATTCGCCTGTCCCGCCCCCTATTGGAACGGCTTGCGGAACGGACACCCTACGCAGAGCAAGAACTGCTTAACACCCTCGCCCATGAGATGATCCACCAATGGCAATTCGACGTACTGAAGCGACGGCCCGATCACGGCCTGGATTTTCTCCGGAAGATGACAGAGATGAATCGCTCGGGGGAGGTGGCCGTGACCAGATACCACTCGCTGCAGAACGAAGTGCTGGCCCTGTCACGATTCGCCTGGCGCTGCAAAGACTGCGGACGGATCTATCGCCGACAGCGGAAGACCATCGAGCCGCGCCGGCACCAATGCGGTCGGTGTCGGGGCGCGTTACAGGAACTGCATGGATGGGACGTCAACCGTCATTCGTCAAACGGCAGAACAGAGAGACAGCCACCCCGCGCGGCCCACACCGCTGCCGAGAAACCGGCCAGACAATTGACGCTGGCATTTTCTTCCTCTCAAGCCTAGGATTTGCTGGTTCCGACTCTGATCCTCTTCCGACGCTTGACGTATGACGCGTAACGAATAACGGTATCTCCCATGCGCTGGCCCCGCCAGATTCTGTTCGGCGATGTGGACGCCATGTTCGCGGCCGCCGCTGTCGTGAACGATCCGAAACTTGCCGGTAAACCGATCGCGATCGGCGGACCACCCCCGCGCGGGATCATTGCGGCGGCTAGCTACGCCGTCAGGCCGTTCGGCGTTCGCTCCGCCATGCCGACGGCCAGGGCGTTGCAACTCTGTCCCCAGTTGATCCTGCTGCCGCCCGACCGGCCTCTGTATCGGCGGTTGCACGACGCGATGCACAGGGTGACCGACCGGCTGTTTCCCCTCACCCAATGGAGTAGCATCGACGAGTTTTATGCCGACACCACCGATCTGCAGTCGCTCCATCCCGACCCGATGGCTTTGGGGCAGCTCGCAAAAGATGAGCTCTACGCCGCCACCGGCCTTCGTTGCACCATCGCCCTGGCCACCGGCAAAACCGTCGCCAAGATCGCCGCCGACACCCATAAACCGAACGGCCTGGCCGTGATCGAGCCGGGCGCGGAACCCTTGTTTCTCGCCCCCCTTCCTCCGCGCGCCCTACCCGGCATCGGCCCGAAAACAGCGGCCAGGATTGAGGCGCTGGGAATCACCACCATCGGCGATCTCTTGGATACCCGCTGGGATCGGCCGCTTCAACATCTGTTCGGCAACAGCTTGCGCTGGATCAGAGAACTGGCGCGAGGCATCGACCGGGAACCGGTCGTCGCCGACCGGGAGTCCAAGAGCATCAGCCGTGAAACGACGTTCGAGCGCAACACACACGACCGGGCATTCCTCGCACATACGTTGCGCGGATTTTTACGCGAGCTGGCGCACGATCTGCGGCAGGAGGGCCTGGCGGCCGGCGGGTGTGCCGTAAAACTGAAAGACGCGCGGTTTACTATCACCACCAAGCATGGCCGATTTTCACACCCGTTGAATTACGACCCTGACATGTGGCCGATCGTACAACGAGCATTGGATGACTTGATAAAGCCCGGCACAGACTACCGGCTGACCGGACTGGCGCTCACCATGTTGACCGCCGCCGCGCCTGGCCTGTTCGACCAGCGGCGGGCCAAAGCCATCGCGGTGCTGGATACGCTCGTCGCCCGCCACGGTTCCACGGTGATCGGACTCGGAGGCGTGTCTGAAGAGGCGTAACCTGCTCCTCCCTTTCCATCTCCGCATATGAATAGGTATGATGGAAGTATGTCCGACAAGATCATGACCGGCGCGCAATTAGTTCCAGTCCTCGAACAGGCGCGCACACAGAAGAAACGGATTGTCTTCACCAACGGCTGCTTCGACCTGATGCACATCGGCCACACCCGTTATCTACAGGCGGCCAGAGCCCTCGGGGACCTGCTCGTGGTCGGCGTCAACAGCGATGCGTCGGTCCGGAGTCTGAACAAGGGTTCCGACCGGCCGATCGTACCGGAAGCCCAGCGGGCCGAAGTGCTGGCGGCGTTGGGGTGCGTGGATTATGTCGTGATCTTCTCCGCACCGGACCCCAGCGAATTGATAGCCACTCTCCAGCCTGATGTCTTGGTGAAGGGCGGAGATTGGGCGATCAACACGATCGTCGGCCGCGAGACGGTCGAAGCCCGCGGCGGTCTCGTGACAACCATCCCGCTGGTTCCAGGCATGTCCACAACATCACTCCTCCAACGCATTCGATCCGCCATGTGATTCGTGTCTGACATCGGCGCTGAACCCACAACATGGCTTATCCCTCTCCGCTCGGCCTTGAGCCGGGATGACGCCCGCGCTTGCCTGACAGGCTTACACGGTTCCACGGCAGCGTGCGCACTGACGTTGTTGGCCCAGGCACAGAAGTCCCCCCAAGACGGAGCACGCCCTTGGGTCGTCTTGACCGCCACCGATGATTCGGCCGAACGGATCTTCAACGATCTGCAGTTCTTTCACGATCTCATGGGCCTCCCAGCCGAGCGCTTGGCTTTGTTTCCCGAATGGGAAACCTTGCCCTATGAAGCAACAGCGCCGCATGTCGGACTGATCGCGCGCCGGATGACGACACTGCACCGCCTGCGCACCGGCGCGGCCACTGTGCTGGTGACGTCCGTGGCCGCCGCCATGCACCGCCTGATTCCGCGCTCCACATTCGAACACGCGGTGCTCCGTTTCAGGACGGGAAGCGCCTGCGAACGGGAGCCGTTTCTGTCCAGTCTGCTCCGGTTGGGCTACCGGCGCGTGTCGGTGGTGGAAATTCCCGGTGAATTCAGTGTCCGCGGCGGCATCGTCGATATTTTCTCCACCGCCTATGCCGATCCGGTCCGCGTAGAATTTCTGGGCGATCAGGTCGAGTCGATCCGTCTGTTCGATCCCGTCACACAGACGTCGATCAAGAAACTGAGCGACGGCTTGATCCTGCCGGCGCGGGAATTTCTTCGCCTTCACGATGCGAAGGACGCATTGGCGACGATCCCCCCGGACGCCGAATGGCGCAGCCCGGACCTCTATCCCCACATGGATACGCTGCTCGATTATCTGGACGCGCCTCCCTATCTCGCCCTCGATCAGCCGGCGCAGTTGAAGAAGGCCTGCGAGACCGCATGGGAGAAGATCGACGACGGCTATCTGCGCCACGCCGATCGTGACGCTGTACCCTATCCGTCCCCGGAACGGCTTTTTTTAAAATGGGCCGAACTGGAACAGCACACCGCGGCGTGGCCGTTGTTGGCTCTGGAGCCGTTGGCGGCACCGGACGCGTCATGGATGCCTGCGCCGGCGTTCTCCGGCCAGACGCCGGCGAGCATCGGACTGGGCATCAGAGGCACCCCCTTCAGCCAAACCCTCGGCTTGTTGGAGCGGCTGAGAGACGAGCATCGTGTCGTTCTCGTCGCCAGAAGCCGTGGGCAGGTCGATCGCCTGTTGGCCCTCCTCCGTGAGCATGATTTGCCGGCGGACGAGTGGACCGCCTCAGCCTGGTCACGCCGAGGCGCGGGCAAACCTCCCTTCTACGTTGTACACGGCGACCTGTCGGCAGGATTCCTTTCCGACAACCTCCGCCTCGCGCTCCTGACGGAAGAGGAGTTGTTCGCCAAAGGCGCGCGCCACAAACCACAGCCGAAGACCAGAACGGCCACGTTCTTGTCCTCTTTGGAAGATCTCAGTGTGGGCGACTACGTGGTCCACGTCCAGTATGGCATCGCCAAGTACCGGGGACTCAAGCGCCTGGCCGTGCAGAACTTCGAGAGCGATTATTTGATCCTGGAATTCGCCGGCGGGGACACGCTCTATGTTCCGCTCGACCGCCTGAACCAGATCCAGCGGTACAGCGGAGCCGACAGCCACGTCCCTCGGCTCGACCGCCTCGGCGGCACCACCTGGGCCAAGACGACGGCGCGGGTCAAGAAAGACATCGAGGAAATGGCTCACGAGCTGATCGAGCTCTACGCCAATCGCGAGCTGGTGCAGCGGAACGCCTATGGCGCGGGTGGTACGCTCTACCACGAGTTCGAGGCGGCGTTCGAATACGAGGAAACGCCGGACCAGCTCACAGCCATCAGCGACATCGTCCGCGACATGGAATCATCCAAACCGATGGACCGGCTCGTGTGCGGCGATGTCGGATACGGCAAAACGGAAGTGGCCATGCGCGCCGCGTTCAAAGCCGTGGAACATGGCCGCCAAGTTGCGGTCCTGGTACCGACGACGCTGCTGGCCCACCAGCATTACGATAACTTTGCGGAGCGGTTCGCCCCTTTTCCGACCCGCGTCGCGCTCCTCTCCCGGTTCCAATCGCCCAGAGAAACCAAAGCGATCCTCAAAGATGTTGCCGCCGGTGTTATTGATGTCGTGATCGGCACGCACCGCCTCCTCCAGAAAGACGTCACATTCTCGAATCTCGGCCTCGTCATCATCGACGAAGAACAATGGTTTGGCGTGAAACACAAGGAGCGACTCAAGCAGCTCCGCACCCAAGTCGATGTGCTGACCCTGACTGCCACACCGATCCCGCGCACGTTGCAAATGGCCATGTCGAGCGTCCGCGACCTCTCGATCATCGATACCCCCCCGGCCGGCCGCCTGGCGATCAAGACAGAAGTCGTCCGGTCCAGCGATAGAACCGTGCGGGACGCGATCCTGCGCGAGCTGGGCCGTGGCGGGCAAGTCTACTTCGTGCACAATCGCGTTGAAACGATGGAACGCATCGGAGCGTGGCTGCGCCAGCTGGTCCCGGAAGCCCGCATGGTCATGGCGCACGGCCAAATGGACGCCAAACCGCTGGAAGCCGTCATGCTGAAATTCGTGAAGCGTGAAGCGGACGTCTTGATCGCCTCGGCCATCATCCAGTCCGGCCTCGACGTGCCCAACGCGAATACGATCATTGTCAACCGAGCCGACATGTTTGGTCTTGCACAACTCTACCAATTGCGTGGGCGCGTCGGACGCGGAGGCGAGCAGGCCTTCGCGTATTTCTTGATCCCTGACGAAGGCACCCTCACAGGCGACGCGCAAAAACGGCTGATCGCGATTCAACAGTTCACCGAATTGGGGTCGGGATTCCGCATCGCCGCCGCGGATCTGGAAATCCGCGGAGCCGGCAATCTCCTCGGCAAACAGCAATCCGGTCACATCGCCGCGATTGGCTTGGACCTGTATATGCAGATGGTGGAGCAGGCCGTCCAGCGATTGAAAGGCCATGTCGTGGAAGAAGAGCCGGATCCCACACTGCAACTCCCCGTATCGGCCTTTATTCCGGAAGACTTCGTGGGAGACCCGCACCAACGGTTGTCCCTGTACAAACGGCTCACGGCGTGCGGCAAAGTCGGCGAGCTAGCCCTGCTGCACGGAGAAATTCAAGACCGGTACGGGCATCCGCCGGAGCCGGTGGAACGACTGTTAGAGGTCATGGAGCTCAGGATGCACGCGAAACGGCTCCACCTCGCCTCCATCGACGTGCACGGCCACGCCGCCACCCTCACGCTCAACCCCAAGGCCACCATGCAGGACCGTGCCGTCCACCGCTTGATGGACCAGTTCCAGAAGCGGTTGCGGTTTCTGAGCCCGCTGTCATTCGAGATCCGCATGCCGACGGAGGACTGGCCCGCGATCTTTTCGGAACTCAACTCAACCTTGCAAAGCCTCGATCTCTGTGATACCAACACAGCCGAACAGGATACAATCAGGCCGTGATCGCGCCTGCCCCTAATCATTGACATGACGTTACTTCACGGTTCCAACACCACTCGCACTCCCTTCCGTCCCTCATTGTTTCTCGCATATTCTCTTGCCGGACTGCTGGGCCTGGCCCTCTCAGGCTGTCCGGCCCAGCAAGAGGAAGAACCCATCGTCGCGCTGGTGAACGGACGCGCCATCACCCAAGCCGAATTCGATATCCGCTGGGGAGAACTGGCCGGTGCGACACGAGCCCGCTATGAAAAGGCCGGCGGCAAACGGCGGTTTCTGGATGAGCTCATCACACGGGAACTGCTGATGCAGGAAGCCCGCCGCCAGGGGCTGGATCAGAGCGACACCATTCGCAATAAGACCCAGCGCTACAAGGAACAACTGATCCTCGACGAGCTGCTGAAAGACAAACTTCAGTCCAAGGTGGACGTCACGAAGGCTGAACTCGACGCCTACTATGAGAGCCATGCAGAGGAACTCCTGGACCCCTTGAAGGTGCAGGTTTCGCTGATGCTGCTGCCAAACTTTCCTGCAGCCAAGGATCTGGAAACTCAGGTCAACCGCGGCGGGAGCTTTGCAGCGTTCGCCAAGCGTTACTCCGTCGACGAGAAGACCAAGGCGAAAGGTGGCGATCTGGGCCCCTATCGGAAAGGCCTGGTCCTCCCGGAAGTCGATGCCGTCATCCACTCCCTCAAACCGGGGCTCATCAGCGCGCCGATCAAGACGGAGCAGGGCTATTACCTGGTTATGACCACTCCGCTCGACAAGGAGATTATCGAAGCCGACCTGGCCACCCAGGAGCGGCTCCGCCAAGAACTGTTGGCCGACAAGCGTCGGAAACGATTTGAAGAAGTCATCGCGGACATCCGAGCAAGCGCGACTGTCCGCCTCGCCGATGCTTCCCGATATATCACCGACGAAACTGGCAAATAACCGACTTTCCTCCCTCCCCTTGACTCACTCGTTTCGTGTAGAATGTCCACTTTCTGTTTTCCTTCATTCCTGAACAGGAGCTGAGACCGGTGTTCTCCCTTTCACGTAGTCCACGTCTGCCACTGCGGCGCAATGCTGCGGTGTGGCTCGTCGTGCTCCTGACCTTGCCGCCGGCGTTCGCAAGCGCTCATCTTGAAGACCGCATCATTGCCGTGGTGAACTCGGATCTGATCATGTTGTCGGACCTTAAGCGCGAAGTCGCGTCGCAACAGGAACGCATCACGCGGCAACACCAAGGCGATGACCTCGCCCACCGGGTAAAAATCGCCGAGTACATGGCGATCACGAAAATGATCGAGCGGAAGTTACAGCTCCAAGAGGCCAAGGCGAAAAAGGTTGAGGTATCGGATCAGGAAGTGAGCCAAGCATTGGAGCGGCTCAAACAACGGGAAACCGCACCCGATCCGTCAAATGCCCTGAATACCCGAATGGTCAGGGACCAGCTCATGCTGCTGAAAGTGGTGGACCGGGAAGTACGCGGCAACGTGATGGTTGGCGACTCCGAAATGAAACGGTATTATTACGAACATCGTGACCGCTTCGCGCTACCGGAGGAATATCTGCTGAGCCAGATCTTCGTGCAACGGCGTTCCCCCGAAGAGACCGCCGACGCATTGACCAAGGTACGCCAGGCAATGGATGAATTGAAGCGTGGCGAGAAGTTCGAAGATGTCGCACTGCAATATTCAGACGCGCCGAATGCCGTGCAAGGCGGTCGGCTTGGGCTCGTGCGGCAAGGCGAACTGTTGCCGGCCATCGAGCGGGCCATTGCCGCTCTCGTGCCAGGCGGCATCTCGGACATCATCGAGAACGCCGATGGGTTTCACATCATTCGCATGGACGACAAGAAACCCAAGCAGTATCGCTCCTTCGAGCAAGTCCGGTACGAAATTCAGGGGTTGGTCTTTGAGCAAAAAAATGAAGATATGTTTCAGTCTTGGCTGACCGGTCTCAAGAACAAGGCCTACATCGAGATTAAATTTTAGCCCAATCCTTAATAACCCCCCACACTCGATCGCGGCCCTCCCCCGTAATCGACGAATAAGGAATCAGCATTTCCCCTTCCGATAATCCCACGTTCCGGTGGGTGTCCCGGAGCACACGTATCCGTTCACTGGATTTCAGTTTGTCGGCCTTGGTGGCCACGACGAGCGGAGCGTGCCCGATCGACCGAAGCCAAGACAGTGTGTGCCGATCCTCGTCGGTCACGACCCGGCTCTCAATGAGCAAGACCAGGCCACGGAGCGCCGCTCGATCGGCAAGATAGGCTTCGAGTAAGGGCGCCCATTGCGCGCGGGTTACGCGGGACACCTTCGCAAATCCATAACCCGGCAGATCCACCAGGTACAACTTCGACAACAGGGGATCGGACGTCGAAACCAGGAACAGATTCACCGCCCTCGTTTTCCCCGGCGTCCGGCTAACTTTGGCCAAATCTCGCCGATGGAGCAGCGAGTTGATCACGGACGATTTCCCCACGTTGGATCGCCCGACGAAGGCGATCTCCGGAATGTCGCCGGGAGGAAATTGTTCTGGGGCGAGGCAACTTCTGATAAACTCAGCCGATAAGATCTTCATCCTGTCATGACCACACGACTTGTACGACTCAAGAAGACGCGCCCGATCATGCTGTCCGGCCCATTGTGCGCCGTTAGACATACGTGCCCTTCATGCCCAAGTCAACCCGCCGCCGAATAGTCGCCCGCCTCATCCTATGGGGCACGCTGATCGTCGGCATTCCTGTCGGCATCTTGGCCCTGATCTGGCTGGTGACGATGCCGGATGTCGAAGCATTGGCTCGGCACAATCCCAAATCAACGGCACTGATGGAACGCCGCCTGGCTACGGCATCTGAAAAAGGACGCACCGTCACGGCTCAATGGACGTGGGTGCCCCTGGGACGCATTTCGTCCCATTTGCGGCGGGCCGTCATCGCGGCCGAAGACGCATCGTTCTTCGTCCACGAAGGGTTCGATTGGGAAGGCATTCGAGACGCCGCGCTCTATAATCTCGAAGCGGGAGAAATGAAACGAGGCGGAAGCACCATCACGCAGCAACTGGCCAAGAATCTTTACTTGTCATCGGAGCGGTCGATGTTCCGCAAAGCGCGCGAGGCCCTCATCACCCGCTCGCTTGAGCAGCATCTGACGAAAGAACGCATCCTGGAGCTCTATTTGAACGTCGCCGAATGGGGCCGAGGGGTCTATGGCGCTGAAGCGGCAGCCCGGCACCATTTCGGCAAATCCGCCAATGAGCTGACCTTGGACGAGGCGGCCTGGCTGGCGGCCATGCTGCCCTCGCCCCAGCGATACGACCCCATCAGAAAAACTGCGGCATTGACCAAGCGGCACCAGCGTATTATCCGCTGGATCCACAAAGTTCCAGCCATCTCCCAGACATCGGCAGAAGACGACCGGTAGCTCGATGCAGCCCGATAGGACGATCGGTCAGACGTCGCCGGTGTCACCCACCTGGCCATGCTCCCGCTCACCGAAGATGGCTGATTCGTGGGTGTAATGTTTGAACTCAAGGAGATTGTGAAACGGATCTTCGAGGAAGAAGGTGTGGTGTTCGAGGCGGGTGCCCGGAAACCGCACACGCGGCTGTTGATAGAACGGCAATCCTTTGGCTTTTGCCCGATCGGCCATCGCCTGCCAGTCCTGCCTTGACAGAAACACCAACCCGAAGTGGCGCGGATAAATTCCCTGTTGCTGCACCGGCTGATCGGCGACAAGATGCCCAACCAATTGGTGGCCCGCCAGACCGAGCGTCAGCGCGTGCTGTGACCGTCGCCCGACTAGACAGCCGAGGCCGTCCACATAAAACCGCTCGGCGGCCTCAAGATCCTGCACGGGAAACGCCAGATGGAACAGACTGCTGGTCATTGGAATTGATCTCCGACTGTCGGGGTTCCATTTCCGTCCCACCATCCAGCCGCCATCCGAGGCGTGACATGCCTGATGGCAAATCGCCCGTTTGGAGCCAATACGAGCGCACCGGCTGCGCCATCAATTCTCGTCACAAGCTTCTTCAAGACCACCTTTGCTGCCGCGACCGGGCTCTGTCGCAGGGCGAGCCGATCACAGATTTCCTTGGCTGCGGCAACCCGCATAATCCCTTCTCCGATTCCCGTCATCGAGACCGCGCCGCTCTGATTGTCAGCATACACCCCACAACCGATAATCGGCGTATCACCGACTCGCCCGGGTAACATTCGATCGATCCCACCAGTCGAGGCACCAGCCGCAACCGTGCCAGAGCGATCTAGCGCCACCGCACCGACCGTCCCATGCCGATCCCGCAGAAGCTGTTTCCGTTTCAACATCGCGCCATGGGACAGCCGGCGAATCAGCCTCCCCGTCTGCTGGCCTTCCAACTTGAAATGGCGGGCAAACACCGTCGCCATTGGCCCTGCCAGCAACACATGATGTGTTTCCTCCATCACGAGCCGGGCAGCGGCAATCGGATGGACGATGCCTTCGATAGACGCCACCGCACCGGCACGCAAGCTCAGGCCCTCCATGATCGACGCATCCATCCGCCGAACTCCATCGAGTTGCCGCCTGGCACCCTTCCCCGCATTGAACAACCCGCTCTGCTCGAGCACACGAATGACCTGCTCCACAGCGGCCAGCGAGGACGCGCCCCGGTCGAGCAGATGATACCCGATTTCCAGGGCAGCTTGGAGACAGGCCGCTTGCGGGGCTGTCATGGCCCGGAGGCCGGCTCCTCCATGGGCAAGGATGATGGGGCCTGCGGATTTCAATTGAGGAGAAAGTCTCGAGCCTGCCGATACGCGGGGTTCTGCATGCGGTCCAGATCCGATCGGACGAAGCCTAGGCCGGTCACGCAGAGTTCAAAATTCTCGGACAGTTTTTGAAACAACGGCGGATCTATGTCGGTGCTCGATCGGCCGATTGTGGCCACGATACCATACGACCGTTTGCCCGTCTTGACATAATCCACAAGGAAATCCTTGTGGTAGATGAGCCCCGCCGTCTTGAGCCGCCTGAGGTATTCGGGGAACAACCCGGCCATGAACAGAGTAAAATCCCCGATGTGACGATGCACATCTCGTTCACGGTCCATTGACTGCGCCCCCAGCATCACGTCCGACTCGTAGAGTAAGTCGACCACCGCATCCACCGGCTGATTCCGGCTGTTCTTGATTTTGTAGAGTTGGTCCATGTGGGCAAAGTCCACGAGCAAGTTCGACAGATACGAAGTCACGTTGTGATCGGGCCAGCCCAGGTGTTCGGTGAAACTCTTCTCGGTCAGAGCACCGAACAGCCGACGCAAAGGGTGTTGAGGAGAGATCTGAGGGGCCATCGTAACCTCTTGTGGCGTCTAACGATGCCGCACATCAATTATAGCAGACCCCGGGCAAGTCGCCGGTGTTTTCTCCTGTGTTCTCGGTGTTACTTCGAAAAACTTGACCCAGGCCGATCAGGAACGACTGTCACGACTGTCCAAGACGAACGTGACTGGCCCATCGTTCATGAGTGACACATGCATGTGAGCCGCAAACACCCCGGTCTCGACCGGCGTTCCCTGAGCCCGCAGCTCGGCCGCGAGCAGCTCATACAGTCGTTTGGCTTCGCCGGGAGGGGCAGCGTCGTCGAAGCTGGGCCGCCGGCCATGGGCGGCTAATCCGCAACGTTCGGATCTTTTCCGCCAGATACCGCCCGTCGGACGCCTCATCACCCTTGGCCACCCCCACAAGCACCAAGAGCCCTTTGGCGATGGTCCCGACGACGGCACCATCCACCGTCACCGACGCCTGGGTCACGCGTTGAAGAACGGCTTTCATTCCACCAATGACCGATGACTACCGACGAACATTCAAATACTGAAGCGTCCCTTCGAGCGTCAGCAGTTTTCGCTTCATGGGCAGGCCACAAGAGAAACCTCCCAGTGATGCATCCTGAGCGACAATCCGATGGCAAGGGATTACAACCGGTAGCGGATTGGCGCCGACCGCACTGCCGACAGCACGGGCATAGTGTCGCCCGCCTACACGGAAGGCAATCCATTGATATGACCGCAGCTTGCCGTACGGAACCCGCTGGAGCACACGCCATACCCGTCGTTGAAATGCAGTCCCGCGGGAGAGATCAAGCGCCAGATTGAAGGTGTCTCGCTTCCCGTCCAGATAGCCAAGCAACTGGTGCCGAGCCTCTTCCAGTCGAGCGGAGGCTTCCTCTTCGAACGGCTCACCCGTCACCGACCGGAGATCCGATTCGATCGCTCCCTTTGACCCTTTGGGCAAGGCGACGCTATCGATACCTTTCGTGGTTTCAGAAATGCCCATCCATCCCCAGGATGATTTGAAGATGATCGCCCGCCTCATTGCACTTCCTCTGATCCCCCGATCCGGCCGAGTTTTCGACGCACCATCCCCCACACCACATCAAGTTCATCGGACCGCAGCAAGGTATGGACTCCGACGTAACTGCCCACGCTCACGCCGATGGCCCCGAAGAGGATCACGAACTTGGCGATCCAGTCATCGGGATGCATCCACACCGGCGCGTTGGCCGCCCACCAACAGGCCAGGACCATCGGGACACAAGCGACAGCCACTCGCAACGATGACCGCCCCACAGCCCCCCATTCGACGCCGCCCAACCGCCGGTTGAGCACCGCCACGAGGATGCCTCCATTGACCATAGCGGCGAGGGCCGTGGCGAACGCCAGTCCTGCCACACCGAGCGGGCGCATCAGCAACAATGAAAACACGATGTTGGCGACCACCGCAACCGCTGCTGAAACCGCCGGCGTCTTGGTATCCTGCAGCGAATAGAACGCCGCGACAATGATGCGCACTCCTCCGAACGCCCACAAGCCGATCGCATAGCACAGGACCACGAGGGCCGTTGCGGTCGTATCCTGCGCCGTAAACGTCCCGTGCTCGAAAAAGAGATGCACAATCGGCGTTCTTAGCAGAATCAAGCCGACCATGGCCGGCACGATGATGAACAGAATCATGCGCAGACCGAAACCGAGCGTCGTACGCAATTCATCCAGCGCGCCGCGTGCCGCTTGGGAAGACAAGGTGGGCAGAATCGCCATGGCCAACGCGACACCGAAGATCCCCAGTGGAAATTGGATCAGCCGCATGCCGTAAAAAAGATACGTCGGTCCTCCGCTAAAGTACGACCCCAGGATTGTGCTGACGGTCAGATTGACCTGCGTCACGGAAAGGCCGAGCAGCGACGGCACCATCAGTGTGCCGATCCGCCGCAGTCCGGGATGGCCGGGCTCAAAACGAAACCCGAACAAGAGGCCGCGGAGCTTCAGACTAGGGAGTTGCATGGCAAACTGTGCCGCTCCTCCGGCAACCACACCGATGGCAACCCCGATGATCGGCTCCTGGAGCAGCGGGGACACTAATAACGCCCCGACGATGATGAAGACGTTGAGAAACAGCGGCGAAAAGGCCGGCACCGCAAACGCCCGCACAGAGTTGAGAATGCCCATCGCCAGCGCCGCCAAGCTGACAAATAGCAGATAGGGGAACATGATACGGGCAAGCAACGTCGTCAGCGCCAGTTTGTCCGGATTCTCTTGAAATCCCGGTGCGAGCAGCTGCACGAGCCACGGTGCCGCCACCATACCAACGATGGTGACAAACGTCACGATCGTCAGGAGAGTCGTGAACACCGCGCTGGCCAATTCCCAGGTATCCTGCTTGCTGCGCGTCGTTCGATATTCCGTAAAGACCGGGATGAAGGCCGAGGACATCGAACCTTCCGCGAACAATTCTCGAAGGAGGCTTGGAATACGGAACGCGATGAAGAAGGCATCGGCCGCCGGCGTCGCACCGAATACCCGAGCGAGCACCATGTCGCGGACAAAACCCAGAATCCGGCTGGAAAAAGTGGCGATGCCAATCACCCCGGCCGATTTGACAACCGAGTGGATCTCATCTTGTTTGGCCTGCGGAGAGGGGGCCGGCGCGGTGGGTTCGGACATGGACCGGATTCTAGCGGAACATCGGCGCGTCGTCTATTGATCGGGATATTTCTCGGCCGCCTCTCCCGTTGCGGTCAGGCGGAATAGTGCCGGGTAAGATGCTCGCGCTGGAATCGCATGATGTATTGAATTAAGAGCTCCCGATGTTGAGCGGCCATTCCAACGAACTGAGCATGCAGCCGGTACGTACGAATGTGATGGGCTTCGATGTGATCCAACCGGAGGACCTCGATGGACGCCGTGAAGAGGACCTGGTCCGGAAAACGCATTGTGAGCTTGAGGATGTCATGTGGTTCATAGAGGGTGTTCACGATAACGCCGATGCCCCCGCCACTGAGATTGACGGATTGCTCAAGGAGTTCCCCCTGGGTGTCGTCCGTCTCGGCTTGAAGACACATGGGCAGCATGACATTGATTCGATAATAGGCACGGCGATCGGCAAAGGAAGATGGGTTGTCGAGTGACATGAGACCACGTACTATAGCTTGATGCCGACGGAAACAACGACTCCGCTACCGCTCTTCGACCAACTGGTTCGGCAATTCATTGGGGTTGTCCCCGGCATGGGGCGGACAGACTTCTGCGAGCAGGCGCCCACATTGCTCGATCCCTTCACACAGCCCTCCTGCAAGATCCTTCGCCTTTAACCGTTCAACGGCCGCCTGCACGATCTGCGACCACCGTTCCATGGGAACCTGTTGCGCCAAGGGGCGATCGGGAAGCACATAGATCTCCCGCTCCAGAACCGACAAGAGGATCAACACCCCGGTGCGCCCCCGCGTCCGGAAAATGGCGTGCCGGGCAAAGGCTTGCTCGGCTCGAAGACGAACCTTGTGTTGCATCCGTTCTCTGGACGTGAACAGGTGGATCACGGGACCGAGAGTGCCGAACCGAGAGCCGATTCCATACGCGAGAATGGTGGCACATACCAGCCATGCAGCATTTGCAGCATGCCAGCCCCAGGGGAGCCAGAGCGTTTCAAGAGTCAGTAGGACCGTCAACACTATCAAGGCAAGCACGAGCCCCGCCCAATGCTGCGCATCGCGATAGAAGCTAGCCTGCGGGACGATCATTGGAACGATCTCCGCCTTCGTGCGTTGCTCCGCCCGCTGGACAGTTGACTCGATGCGTTCCCGCTCTTCAACCGTGAGCATCACTTCCTTACCAGCTTCCACTGGCGCCACCTCCTCCAAAACTACCTCCTCCTCCGCTGAAACCGCCCCCCACGCCGCCGAACGTGCCACCGCCCCATCCGCCTCCACGGCTGCTGTACCACATCCAATCGTCCATGCCTCCTCGCATCCTTTGCCGTTCGCTCATGCCCGCGGACGACAGGAACAGAAGCAGTAGCAGAGTGATTCCCCCGGCGATCAAGGCCGGCACCAGCCAGGGGGCTAGCAAGAGTGCGAGCCCTGTGCCGGCAATCGGTCCAAGAAGCCGATTGACATTCATCAGGATGAATCCCAGCATCAGGCCGACCATGATTGCGGTCAAGATCTGACCCAGGTGATCGGTGTCTTCCCGAGGGACCGGCCTCTCCGATGCCTGATAGGTGCCTTCGATCGTCCGTACGATGGCATCGATCCCAGACGCCACTCCACCCGTCACATCACCGGCGCGGAAGCGGGGGACGATGTCGTTTCTGATAATGCGTGCCGATCGGGCATCAGTTAACGTTCCCTCCAGGCCATACCCCACTTCAATCCGGACTTTACGTTCCTGTATCGCCACCAACAACAGAACTCCGTTGTCGGTTCCTTTCTGACCCAGTTTCCAGGTCATAGCTACACGATGAGAAAACTCTTCCAAGGCATCCCCTTCGAGCGAAGGGATAATCAGGACCGCGACTTGATTGCTCGTGGCAACTTCATGCGCCGCCAGTCGAGTCGACATCGACTCCACCGCCGAGGCTGGCAACACATGGGCCAGATCCATGACGCGCCCAGTAATCGGCGGCACATCGAGGGCATGCGCGAGAGAGGCGAAGACCCCTGCTGCGGTGACGGTCGCGACGAAGAAGCGGAGGCCGGTGTACCTGTTTGTCTTCGACTCCACCGTCCCCCTCAACATCAAACCCGACCCTAGAATTTCACGTCCGGCGGCTTCGACACCGCCTTTTCGTCCGCGACGGTGAAGTTCGGCTTTTCTTCCATGTGCAGGAGAAACTGAGCCGTCAAATTGGTGGGAAAGTAGCGGACCATCTTGTTGTACTCCGCCACCCGGTCGATGTAGCGTTTGCGGGCGACGGCGATGCGGTTTTCCGTGCCTTCCAGCTGACTCTGCAGGTCGCGGAAATTCTGATCGGCCTTGAGGTTCGGATACTGTTCGGCGATCGCAATGAGGCGGCCCAGCGCCGAGGTCAGGCCGGCTTGCGCTTTCTGAAATTCTTCAAACGCCGCGGGGTTCTTCAGCATGTCTGGAGTCAGCTGAATCCCCGTCGCCTTGGACCGTGCGGTCACGACTCCTTCCAAGGTCTCCCGCTCATGTTCGGCATAGCCCTTCACCGTGGCCACGAGGTTGGGAATGAGGTCGGCGCGCCGTTGGTATTGATTGATGACTTCGCTCCAGGCTGCCTTGGTATCCTCATCCAACCCTTGCAGGTCGTTGTAGCCGCAGCCGGATACGAACAGCCCCCCTGCCAGCACCAAGCTAATCGCGATCTGCTTCAATCCTCCACACGTCATGGCACCATCCCTCCTTCGACAACCCTGGCCCCTTTCCGTCCAGCTTGGTTCGCATGCTACCATGACAATGGCCGTGAAGATACGTTGCGCCAGAGGCTGCATCGCCAGGAGGTTCCGTCACAGCATTATGGAAAGTTGATAGGGGCCGGGCCATGCACCCAGCATTACGACAAGCCTACGAGCGAGAACTGGCTGCAGCAGCGGAGCGGTATTCAGGCCATGACCTTGAGCAGGCGTTTTTCCACCTGGAACGCGCCCATATTCTCGGCCAGGCGTTCACCCTCCCTCATGCCAAGGCCCACTGGTGGATGCTGAAGGTCGGTTGGAGACGTCGGGACTTGACCGAGATCACCGGCCAGGTGGCCAGGATCGTTGGGGCAACCTTGTTTACATGGATCTGGGTCCCTGCGGGCAACACGGGCGGCGCTCACGTGCCCCCATTCAAGTCCATGCCGATTCCAGAAGAGTTCCAAGAACTGCTGAACCCATCTTATTCCTCGACTCGCTTGACCAGCGGTCGGCCCGACGGCCCGACTGGATAGAGCTTTGACTCGCGTGACGGCTCCTGTTGAACGACCACCGGCGCGGTCATCTCCAATGTTCCGTTCAGGCGCACCCCCTCCTCAATCGAGAGAACGGGAGTCTTGAGACTGCCTTGGATCACAGCTGGGGCAAGCAGCGTGATGCGTTCCGTGGCTTGAATGTCACCTGTAATGGCCCCTTCGCACACCACCGACCCGGCCGAGACCTTGGCCGTGATCACGGCTTCAGCCCCCACCAACAACCCGCCGTCGGCGTGGATTTCACCATCCAGCGACCCGTCGATCCGCACGGTACCGGAATAGGTGATCACCCCTTTGAACGTCACGCCCGTCCCGATGAAAGCGCTCACGGTCTCACTGGATACTGGTCGGCTTCTGATTGAACCATGCCCGTCTGGAGTCATCCCCTCATCCGCATACACAGTATTCTCTTGCTTCCACATACAATCCCCTCCCTCTTCCCTCTCATCAAATGGTGTGATATGAGTCGTCTTGCCTGATCCTGGCCCTTCTCTATCGGTTCCTAACGGAATTTATTGAGTGCCGGGGGGGGAATCAGGCCGGATGGTTGCAAATCCACCCTCCATACTATATCGTGGGTGGCCCCCCAAGTCCCGGCCTCAAGAACTCGTCATGACTCTCGAACGGTCGTCTCATTTGCCCGGCGGATTTCAGGTGCGGCACCACACGCTGGGTATCTATCAAGGCAGTGCGATCGACCTTGCCTTCTGGCATCCTTCCTCCAATATGCCGGAGTATGGCCTATGCCGGTTTTCCACCGAGGACCAAGCACACGCGCTCATCGATTTTCTCTGCTCGGCCATGTGTACAGAGCCGCTGGATCGGAACGATCTGACAGTTGAACCTTACGACCTCACGAAACATGATCAGTTAGTGACGGATTACCCGCTTCCGTCAGCCTGGGAAACGCCCCTCTAGCGGCTCTTAGTCATGGGAACTGCTTTGCCCCTGAACGAGCGGACTGGCAATCGGCGAGGCCACCGCCTTAGTCAAGACAGAGGACGTGACACCTGAGCGAGAATGAATGAACTCAAGGAGCCGTTTGTTTTCCTGGGCCTTTCGGAGAAACTTGAGTGCAATGCCGCGCGAGCTGACGGATCGAACTATCGCCGCCACCTCAATAGGGGGCTCGTTCGGGGCGATCCCGATTTCCAGATAGAAGATGTCGTCGACATGCACCTGCGTATTGCTTTGAATAACACAGCCGCCCAGCGACAGATCCATGACAGTGCCTTCACCCCGCACTTTCCCGCCCGAAAATGACAGGCATAATCGAACGGGAATGCGGAGATGTTCCCGGCGGTCGATCAGATGGCCGGAATCCCCTTTCCCTATACTCCAGGCTAAGAAGCGATGGCTGCAAGTCTGGCAGTGGAACGGCACAATGCCAATCCACATCGCGACATGTTCCCGCGGCGATTGCGGACGGGACCGGAGCACACCGCTGTTCCGGCACCTCGGACAGGTGATTTGACGGCTCATGACAGTCTTGGGTCTCCACCACGGACAAGCGGGTTCCCACACTCTCACGATCGAACTATAAAGACCTTTCCCCCACAGTCAAGCTGATTGGCATCCTGCGCAACGGGCGACAGCCGCCGGATTCACTCAGGGGAACTGCGGGTAGCTAATCAGGCTCAGCCTGCGGCGAGTCTGGTTCGGCGGGCGATCCGGAGGCGACGAAGCCGGCACGGAGATATTCCCGGTTGAGCATGGCGATGAATCGCGTACTGATGCGTTTGGGGCAGACCGCTTCGCACTCGTATTGATTGCCGCAGGCGCCGAATCCTTCCCGGTCCATCGCCTCCATCATCGCAGCGACTCGCCGAGCCCGTTCCGGCTTACCTTGGGGCAACGTGCCAAGATGAGAGACCTTGGCTGCCACGAACAACGTGGCCGATGCATTTTTGCATGCGGCCACACACGCTCCGCAACCGATGCAGGAAGCCGCGTCCATGGCGGTCTCAGCCTGCTCCTTACCGATCAGCAGTACGTTGCCGTCGACCGCCCCGCCCGTATTGACCGAGATATACCCGCCTGCCTGCATCAGCCGGTCCAGTGCGCTCCGATCAACGACAAGATCCTTGATGATCGGAAAGGCCCGCGCGCGCCACGGCTCGATCGTAATCACATCTCCAGCGGAAAACCGGCGCATATAGAGCTGGCAGGCAGCCATACCCCGTTCCGGGCCATGGGGCACCCCGTTGATCACAAGGGAACAACTTCCGCAGATTCCTTCCCCGCAATCGTGTTCGAACGCCACCGGTTCTTCCCCCTTGAGAATTAACCGCTGGTTGACCCCGTCGAGCATCTCCAGGAACGACATGTCAGGACTGACCTCGTCCGTCTCATAAGACACCAACCGCCCGGTGTCGTGCGGGCCCTGCTGCCGCCATATCTTCAACGTAAGTTTCATCTCCGATTCATGTCCTTCTTTGGCGCCTCACAAGAGGCCATTCACGCTGTTCGGTCACTGATAGCTTCTGGTCGTCGGCTGTACAAATTCGAAGGCGAGCGGCTCCTTGTGCAGAATGGGGGAATCGTCCTGCCGATATTCCCAGGCCGCCACATGGGCGAACCGTTCATCGTCTCGTTGCGGCTCTCCATCGGCGGTTTGATATTCCTCCCGAAAATGTGCCCCGCAAGACTCCTCCCGGTGCAAGGCGTCATGGCACAGCAATTCAGCGAACTCGAGAAAATCCGCCACCCGGCCCGCATACTCCAGCTCTTGATTGAATGTCTCCCCCGATCCGGGGACGGCTACGTCCCGCCAAAACTCCTCGCGCAACGCAGGGATCGCTTTCAGCGCTTCAGTCAGTCCTGCTTTAGAGCGCGCCATTCCGCAGTGATCCCATAAAATCTTTCCCACCTCCCGATGAAACGAGGCCGCCGTGCGGCGCCCGTTGGCTCGGAGCAATGTCGCCACCAAACCGGTGACACGCTCCACTGCCGCACGAGACGCGCGGTGCTCCTCACCCACCGGAGTGGCCTTTGCCGACGCCAGGTAATGACCGATGGTGTAGGGCAGGATAAAATATCCATCGGCGAGGCCTTGCATCAGCGAGCTGGCGCCGAGCCGGTTTGCGCCATGATCCGCAAAATTCGCCTCGCCGATGACAAAGAGTCCTGGGATCGTACTCATCAAATTGTAATCGACCCACAGTCCCCCCATGGTATAGTGCGGGGCCGGATAGATGCGCATAGGTACCCGGTAGGCGTCTTCCCCAGTTATCCGCTGGTACATCTCGAAGAGGTTGCCGTATCGCTCCCGCACGACGTCCACTCCCTGCCGCTCGATGACATCGGCAAAATCCAAATACACACCGTGGCCACCCGGTCCGACACCGCGGCCCTCATCACACATCGCCTTCACAGCGCGGGAGGCGACATCACGGGGCACGAGGTTGCCGAACCTCGGATACCGACGCTCCAGGAAATAGTCCCGTTCGGACAAGGGAATCTCTTCAGGAAGCCGGCGATCTGCAGGCGCACTCGGTACCCACAGTCGTCCGTCGTTCCGGAGGGATTCGGACATGAGTGTCAGTCTAGCTTGGTTCGTTTCCGCCGGCGGGATCGCCGTCGGATGGATCTGCGTGAAACAGGGATTGGCAAAGGCGGCACCTTGTTTCCAGGCTCGATACGTTGCCGTCACATTGCAGCTGCTCGCATTGGTGGACCGATAGTACACATTCCCGTAACCGCCGGTCGCCAACACGACCGCGTGTGCCATATGGGCCGTAATACGCCCCGTCACCAAGTCACGGACCACGATACCCCGGGCATGTCCGTCGATCACGACAAGATCGAGCATTTCGGTACGCGGACGCATCGTCACCTGCCCTCGCTCAACCTGCCAACACAAAGCCGAATAGGCCCCCAGAAGGAGCTGCTGTCCGGTCTGGCCTCGGCAGTAGAACGTGCGGGCGACTTGCACACCGCCGAACGACCGGTTGGCCAGCTGTCCGCCATACTCCCTCGCAAAAGGAACACCAAGCGCCACACACTGATCAATGATTTGAGTGCTGACTTCGGCCAGCCGATAGACATTCGCTTCACGTGAACGAAAGTCTCCCCCTTTGATGGTGTCGTAAAATAACCGTGCGACACTGTCTCCGTCGTCCTGATAATTCTTCGCCGCGTTGATGCCGCCCTGCGCCGCGATACTGTGCGCCCGTCTCGGGCTGTCCTGGGAACAAAAACACTCCACCTGATAACCAAGCTGACCCAATGTCGACGCCGCGCTGGCTCCGGCCAATCCAGTGCCAACGACGATGATGTTGATCCGCCTCTTATTTCCTGGACTCACGAGTTTTTCGGTGAATCGGCGCCGCTCCCACTTCGTTTCCAGCGGGCCAGGGGGGATCTTGGGATCGAGTGTCATCATGGCCGTACCAATCCCAGAAAGACCGCGAAAATGATCGCCAGATTGCCCATCACCACAAACAGAGCGACCGCGGGCCCCGCAGCCCTAAAGAGACGAATGAGCGCCGCATGCTCGACCCCTAGTGTCTGTAAGCTTCCGGACACCGCATGACTGAGATGCATCCCGAGCACCAGCTGCCCTGCGCAATAGAGCGCCACATAGAAGGGATTGTGAAATGCCTGGATCACCTTGCCGTAGACATCCCGATGGCCTCGCTCATCCAATTGCTCGTGAAGGGATGGATCACCGACACCTACGGTCAAATGCAGGATGTGAAACACGATGAAGAGCAGGAGCAGGCTGCCGGTGAGCGCCATCGTGCGAGAAGCCATGGACGCGACCCGATATTCACGGACCGCGTAGGCCACTGGACGGGCGCGTCGGTTCCGGAGGGCAAGCTGGATGGCCAGGGCGATGTGGGCGACCGCAACTGCCAGCAGCCCAAGCCGCGCACTCCATAAGACAATCGGCATCTCGCGCAGGAACGCGGCATATCCGTTAAGCGCGTCGGGCCCCTCGAATACTTGGAGATTGCCCAGCATATGAAAACTCACGAATCCTGCCAGGCCTAGCCCACTTAGAGCCACGGCGACTTTGCTGCTCAGCGAGGTCTGAAATTGGTTGGAGCGCCGCATCACCCCCTCGAGATTCACATACAGATCGGACAGGCCGTCGCTTCGCTGAGTCGTCGACCGTCTTGCTTCCTATGTACTCCCCTTACGCCGAGAGCTCAAGCGGAACCATTCGGCTTCGCTGGCCCTAGAGACTTGTGACAGTATACACATCGGCTTGCGCCCGCTGGAAGAAGGGGGCGTTGGATACGTAACACGGTGTGAGGGAGAGAGGATCTCGGTCAGGCGGTGTGAATCCAGTTTACAACGAGGCGGAGTTTATCCATTAAAGGGCAGCCTGAATCGGGACTTCGCTTGGGCTGATTCCAGATCCGCCACCCTTCGCATCAAGGATTAGCTGGAACCCCTCGTGGATGAGATTTTTTGGTCCACAAGCAGGATCCGCCGATTGTCGATGCCTCCCTCGTGCTTCATGCAGCAACATCTGCCAGGACCACCGGGAGAGAAAGTGTGAATGTGGCTCCTCCTCCCACACCGGGGCTAGAGGCTTGAATGGAGCCGCCCATGTTCTTCGCAGAAATGGCGGCACTGTGCAGGCCCAAGCCGTGTCCATGTTGTTTTGTCGTAAATCCTTGCATAAACAAGCGTGGAAGATGTTCGGAGGGAATCCCGCAGCCGCTGTCCGCCACTTCAAGCCGTACGGAATTGGTGCCATCTCCGGCCATACCGACACGCACAGACAGTTGGTGGGTCGCCGCCGGTTGCGTGGCCATGGCATCTTTAGCATTCGCGATCAAATTGACCAAGATCTGCAGCACTTGATGCCGATCCGTCATGATCAATGGAACAAAGCCGTATTCCCGGGACACGCGAACCCGATATTTCTCCGGTTCAGGCAGGGCCATCAACAGAGCTTGTTCCATCAGATCTACCATTCGGGATGACTCACGAATACAACCTGTTTGGGCAATGTCTTGCTGCGACAGAACCACCTGCTTCACATGTTCAAGCTTGTTTACGAGGGATTCAAGTTCGCCCTGAATCGTCTGGTGACTCCCGCTGAGAGAATCGGCAACCAAGCTCAAATACCCAGGGATTTGCTTGCCCTGCGGATCGACCGTCAGAAATTCCTTCAGATCGCTTTGGTGCTCACGAAAGAGCGATGCAATCCGGCACACATCGCCCACCATCGGCTTCCGCAGCGTCTTCAACAGGGTATCCGTCGACACATTGATGCTATTCAGTACATTTCCGACGTTGTGAAGCACGTTCGAGGCCACATCTGCCATGCCCGCTTGACGTGACGCCACCATCAGCCGCTGATACAACTGCTCCTTCTCCGCCTCGACCTTCTTCCGTTCGTTGATTTCAACAGAGAGGCTTGAATTCGTTTTCTCGAGTGCCTGGTTTTTTTCCAGGATCTGAGTCCGTGACCATTCCAATTCACTGTTGGCCTCCTTGAGTTCAGAATTTATTCTGTCCAGCTCGGTGACATCGTGGAAGGAGACCAGCACGCCTTTAACCGAATTGCCATCGATGATGGGCACAGCATTGACGATAAACTTTCTTAAGCCCCCCTGGGGTGAATCCAGAAGAAGGGACACACCTTCTTGTGACTGTTTCTCTTTCACCGCCTGAAACCATGGATACACCGAGATCATCCCTGCGGGCTCATCGAATCTCCACAACATCGTGTCGAGGTCAGCCCCGATCAGCGATGTCACCGGCTTTCCAACCGCAGAGCAAAAGGCCTCGTTGGCCAAGACGATAAAATTCCGGTCGTCGATCATGACTACGCCTTGCGTGAGCGCATCGAGCGCGGCCTTCACACGGGCAGGAACGACACCTGAGGGATCGAGTTGACGCAGCGTGCGTTTCATAAAAACGAGGTAACCGACAAATCCCATTACACTGACGAACGCAAGGAACCGTACCCGGGGGTCTGTCAGAAGCCATGACGCCCCGGATGGGTCGGCCTGCCGAAAGGCAATTTGCAGTGTGCCCCATGGCTGTTCACCGGAAAAGATAGGAACCTGGAGAAATTCGAGCGTGGATTCCTCTCCGGGCGGCTGCTCCCACATCCGAGCATGATCTCCAACCTGTGCGACCGCCGTCCCGTTCTTACGAAGGAGTGCCAGCGACAAGATATCCTGATTTCGCTCGGCAAAATTTTCCATCGCGAATTTGATCGTCTCAAGCTGATTTCGTTGGGCAAGCGAGGAATATTGAACGGCCAACGATTCTGCTACATTGCGCCGATAGTCGAAAACCTGGCGATCGCGGCTCGGCACCAAATCGATGAGGAAATCGCCCGCCAGCATTACACTGATCGTCAGACTGACCAAGCCAAGACTGACCCACACTAAGGGCGTCGTACGCATTATGCTTCCGGATGCCTCCCGCGACCCGCGTCTTGCGGCTTGGTTGTCTGCGTCTTGGATTTCAATATTCGATCCAGACCCTGAAACTCACGGTTTTCCTGTTCATGGTCTTCGCGCATTTCTTGATCTCGCTCCTTCCGCCGCCGTCTCCCTAAACCCAGTACCGGCAACGGATCGAAATGGCGCCAGGCCGGCAGTGAGACGAGAAAGCTCGCCAATAAGGACCCGCTGCGAAGCAGCCATGCTAGGAACCCTGCCGACAGTGCCATCCCGGAGAACGTTGCAATCCGTGCAATGAGGTGTGCCTGCTCTTCTCGCTCCTGCATCTTTTTCTCAAGCGCGTCGGCCCACCTGTTCAATTGCGCGGCAAGACTGTCGAGAGAAGGTGCTCCCTCGCTTGCCGCTGATACCGTGATGGTCACTGTCGTGCTGTCCATCGAACCTTTCACATCAGTCGAAAGCAGGACCAGCGCATCGGTCCCGCTATAGTTCGACGCCGATCGGTAGGTCAGCGTCGCCAAGGTCGCATTGATCTCATCTTCAGTGCCGGACAATGTCATGGTTGACGTGCCGTTTGCCCCCTCCGCAATGGCGGCCTCCCCTGCCAGAGTCACCGTGAGGGTTCCGTTCGTGACCGTCAATTGAACCGTGGCCAGATCGCCGTCTTCGTCTATCACGCTGATGCCGGCGAGGCTAAACGAGGTGCCGCTGGTGACCGTCTGCCCCTCCGGCACAATATTAAGCGGCGGATGCTTGACTGCGCCTTCCACACTCTTCGTCGGCATGAGGCTTGACGTTGCAACCCGCGGCCCTGTCCCTCCAGCCACATCACCACGGTCTCCGCCTGATATCCACGCCCTGTCCGGTGGAGCTAGGACAAAGGGGAGAGAGAGGACACCTCCTGCGGACGGCAATCCAGACGGATTGGGTCCAGGACCTGGCCCTGGACCGGGGCCTGGATCCGGAGGGGGGGGCGGAGGGGGAGGCGGCGGAGGAGCAAAGGGCGATACGGTGAACGCAAACGTGGTGGCCCCAATTGTACCTCCTGCGCCGTCACTGACGGTAAAGATGAAGCGATCACTGGTACTCACCGCACCGCTGTGGACGAACACCAATCGGCCGGCATCGATATCTGCCTGCGTAAAGCTCGTGATGGCCACACCGGGAGCGGTCGTCAGCTCAAGGTGACCGTTCAGCGGCGACGCCGTAACTGTGTAAACCAGCTGCGCCGGCGGATGATTCGCGTCCGTCACGCGCAATTCAGCCGAGGTGATGACGTCCACTAGCCCTTGGGTCACAGTCGACCCGGCATTCGTGGCCAGAACCGGAGGGCTATTGACGACACCCGTCACCGAGATCCCGAATGAGGTGGCTCCAATGTTACCACCTGCGCCGTCGCTAACCGTGAAGGTGAAACCATCACTGACCGTCGCCGAACCATTGTGAACATAAACGACTTGTCCAGCGTTGATCTGCGCCTGTGTGAAACTACTGATGGGCACACCTGGACTACCAACCAGTTCAAGTTGCCCATTCACTGGTCCTACCGTTACCGTATAAGTGAGCTGCGCCGGCGCATTGTCGACATCAGTGACTTGTAGTTCAGCAATCGTAATCGTATCCGTCCCCCCCTGAACCACGGTAGATCCAGCATTGACGGCTAGCACCGGCGCATCGTTGACCCCCGTCACGGTGATCGCCACCGTGTCCGTGTCCACCACCGCG